>NZ_JBXXZI010000002.1:0-364611 GCF_057369555.1 Comamonas sp. FUJ_7 | reverse complement strand
GCCTCAATTTTCCTTGAAAGTCTCCACAAAAACTTTCAAGGAAAAGACACTCTTGCGAGTGTCTTTTACATCCTGGCGGAAACGAAGGGATTCGAACCCTTGATGAGGCTCTACACCCCATACTCCCTTAGCAGGGGAGCACCTTCGGCCACTCGGTCACGTTTCCGGAATGACGTTATTGTAAACAGCTTTTTAAGCAGTTTTTGGAAAGTCGCGAAAATTATTCGCTTTTGTCCAAACCGAAGGCTGTGTGCAGAGAGCGCACCGCCAGCTCCAGATACTTCTCGTCGATCACCACAGAGGTCTTGATCTCCGAGGTGGAGATCATCTGGATGTTCACGCCTTCCTTGCTCAGCGCACGGAACATGGTGGATGCCACACCCACATGGCTACGCATACCGATACCGACAATGCTGACCTTGGCGATATTGGGATTACCCACCACTTCGGAAGCCCCCAGAGAAGGAGCCACCTTTTCGCTCAGCAACTCCAGCGCACGCTGGTAGTCACCCTGGCTCACGGTGAAGCTGAAGTCGGTCTTGCCGTCCTTGGAGATGTTCTGAATGATCACATCGACCTCGATGTTGGCATCGGCCACAGGGCCCAGGATGCCAGCAGCGATGCCGGGGGTATCAGGCACACCAAGCACGGAGATCTTGGCTTCACCACGGTTGAAAGCGATGCCGGATACGACAGCCTTTTCCATTTTTTCGTCTTCCTCAAAAGTAATCAGCGTGCCGGACTTGGCTTCTTCTTCCAGATCGATGTCCCAAGGCGTGAAGCTGGAGAGCACACGCATGGGCACTTTGTACTTGCCAGCAAACTCCACGGAGCGAATCTGCAGCACCTTGGAGCCCAGGCTTGCCATCTCGAGCATTTCCTCGAAACTCACAGTACCCAGACGCTTGGCAGCGGGCACGACACGGGGGTCGGTCGTATAAACGCCATCCACATCGGTATAGATCAGCACTTCGGCCGCCTTCAGCGCAGCAGCCACAGCCACAGCGGAAGTGTCCGAACCACCACGACCCAGTGTGGTGATATTGCCTTCCGGGTCAATGCCCTGAAAACCCGTGACGATCACTACACGGCCTGCATCAAGGTCAGCACGCACACGCTGGTCATCAATGGACTCAATACGAGCCTTGGTATAGCTGCTATTGGTGCGGACAGGAACTTGCCAGCCAGCATAGCTGACCGACTGCACACCTTCGGACTGGAGCGCAATGGCCAGCAGCGCCGAGGATGCCTGCTCGCCTGTAGCAGCCAACATATCCAGCTCACGGTAGTACGAATTCTCTGCATGGCTAGGTGCCAGCTCGCTGGCCAGACCCAGCAAACGATTGGTTTCGCCACTCATGGCGCTAGGTACAACCACCATCTGGTGACCAGCCCTAGCCCACTTGGCCACGCGCTTGGCGACATTGCGGATGCGCTCTGTCGAGCCCATCGATGTGCCGCCGTATTTATGAACGATCAGTGCCATTGGATACTAAAGGGTGACGAAACAGCAGCCACGGCGCAGGTCACAGAGGTTTTGGCGCGCCGGCGGTTTTCGTACAAGTAAAAAGACCAAAACCTAGGAATTGTACCAACCGAGAATTGAGCCTTGGCGCTCAACAAACCCCCGCCCCACCTTGATATGGATGCGGTGCCCTCGCGTAGTGCAAGCACCCACCTGAGCAATGAGCTGCGCCAGCTGTGCCGCAGTGGGGGTCGTGCCGTGATTGACGCGCAGCCAGTAGCGCAGAACATTACCCAGCCGCCCCTCACTCATACCCTGCAGCGCCTTGATATTGGGCGGCGCACCAACCCTTTGCAAATCAGCGGCCGCTTGCTCATCGAGCAGCTCGGAAGCCTGCGCACAATGGGCACTGCTGCGGGCGAAAGTACTGCGAAATTGCGGAAAAACTCGCTCCAGCACCGGCAGCAGTTGCGCCCGAATGCGGTTGCGCGTGTAGCTTTGATCGGTATTCGTTGGATCCTCGACCCAGCTCACACCCTTGAACCGCAGCCAATCTCGCAAAGACTGCCCAGGCACCATCAGCAAAGGCCGAAACCAATCCAGCCCCGCTCTTTGCCAATGCTGGGGCATGGCCGCCAACCCGGCCACCCCGGCCCCACGCGATAGCGCCAGCAGCAAAGTCTCCACCTGATCGTCGGCATGCTGAGCCAGAGCCATGGATCTCACCGAATCCAGCTCGCCCCCTTCAGCATTCAGCCAAGGCTGCTGGGCCGCGCCAATCAAAGCCGCATAACGCCCCTGACGTGCCGCATCTTCAGGGCTTTGCCCCTGCACATTGCGTGCATCAATGGCACAGACCTTGAGCGCAATACCGTGCGAAGCACAGACTTGCTCGCAGTGCTCCTGAAAGCCATCAGCCGCCACCTGCAAACCATGATGCACATGAATTGCCCTCACCTGACCTGGCCAGCGCGCATGACAGGCCAGCAGCAACGCCGATGAATCGGCTCCGCCGCTAAAGCCCACAGCCAATGGCAGCGGTGGATTCCATCCTGCCATCGCCGCATCCACCCGACTGGCCGAGGCCCTCAACAAATCAGTGCCTGACTGGGCTTGCATGAAAGCAGACTCCCTACTTTTTATTCAATAGCAACCAGCGCTTGATGAGCAAGGGCTGGAGACCGATACCATTTGAATGAAACCAAGAACGCGCGCGCCCTGGAATCGTCTTGTAAAACCAATAAAAGGAGCAGGTAACGCTCTTCAGACTTGAGTTTCAGATGGTTTTGCATCTGAAATCACCTGATGACAAGCGCTTCTAGCTCCTTTTTTAAGGATTCCCATTGCTGCCACCCTTGCGCACAGATCACGAACAGACTCAAAAAAAAGCAAATGGCTCCCTCAGGAGCCATTGTGCGTACGCAGCATCAAGCCAGCCGGATCAACGGTTGTCTGCCTTGGTATCTGCAAACTTACCGTAGCTCTGGATGCGCTCATAGCGGCGATCTTGCAGCTCCTTGGGCTTGAGATCGGTCAATTGGCGATAAGCATCGCCCAGTGCACGCTTGAGGAAAGCGCCCATCTGCTTGTGATCGCGGTGTGCACCACCCACAGGCTCATTGACGATCTTGTCCACCAGACCCAGCGCCTTCAGGCGATGAGCCGTGATACCCATGGCATCTGCTGCCTCCTGAGCTTTCTCACCGGTCTTCCACAAAATGGAAGCGCAGCCTTCAGGGCTGATCACCGAGTACACCGAGTACTGCAGCATCAACACCTGGTCGGCCACGGCAATGGCCAGCGCACCACCCGAGCCACCCTCACCAATGATGGTGGTGATGATGGGGGTCTGCAGCTGAGCCATCTCGTAGATGTTGCGACCGATGGCTTCGGACTGACCACGCTCTTCAGCGTCAATACCAGGGAAGGCGCCGGGCGTATCCACAAAGGTGAACACAGGCAGCTTGAATTTCTCTGCCGTCTTCATCAGACGTAAAGCCTTGCGATAGCCCTCGGGGCGGGTCATACCGAAGTTGCGCAGCGTGCGCTCCTTGGTATCACGGCCCTTTTGGTGACCGATCACCATGCAGGGCTGACCATTGAAGCGCGCCAGGCCACCGATGATGGACTGGTCGTCCGCAAAGTGGCGGTCACCGTGCATTTCGACAAAGTCGGTAAAGCATTCGCGCACATAGTCGAGCGTATAAGGACGCTCGGTATGGCGGGCAATCTTCGTGATCTGCCAGGGGCTCAGGTCGCTGTAGATATCCTTGGTCAGCTGCAGGCTTTTCTTGCTGAGCTGATCAATCTCTTCCGAGATATCGACTGCGCTTTCAGTCTGCACATAGCGCAGTTCTTCAATTTTGGTTTCAAGTTCCGCGATAGGCTGCTCAAAATCCAGAAAGTTCTTTTTCGCCAACGTATTTCTCCTTGTGCCAGCCTGTTGCAACGCTTGCAATCGGCCAGTGGACAGATGTCATCAAGCCACAGGCTGCGCCTCGAGCGAGCGCCAAATATACCAAGTTGCAACCGTGCACCACGGCTTCCAAGCCTCGGCAACCTCACGGGCATCACTGCGACTGACAGGATCACCCGAAAAATAATTCAAAGAAATGCCCTGTATCAAACCGGCATCATCAAGCGGCAGCACATTGGGCCGCCCCAGAGCGTAAATCAAGAAATTCTCAGCCGTCCAACGGCTCAAGCCCCTGATCGCCATCAGCTCTGCAACGATGGCCCCATCTCCCATATCCGCCCACTCATCCATGTGCAGGCGGTTTTCCGTGAAGTGCAAGGCCAGATCAACCAGATAGTCCACCTTGCGGGCCGAAAGCCCTACAGCGCGCATATCGTCGACCTTTAGCTTGAGCACCTGCTCTGGCGTCATGTGCTGAGGCAGCTTGGAAAATTTATTCCATAGCGTCTTCGCCGACTTGGGTGCGATCTGCTGCCCAATGACCGAACGGGCCAGCGTGGCGAAGGCTTGCGGATAGCCGCAAGGCTGCAGCGCCTGACTACTCAGCAGCGGGATCAGTCGTTTGAGCACACGATCACGCCGCATGAGCTGGCGGCAGGCATCCCCCCAGTAAGCCGGCGCCCCTTCTGGCAAGTTCAAAGCGATCTTGGGAGCAGGCACTTTGGCCGCAGATGTCACCTTGATAGAGGAGACCTCTTTTCCCGAGACGGCCTGAGCCATGGCAGCAGCTCCCAAAGGAGCCACAGGCAATGGCGCTGCCGGCCCCATGGGCACAGGCAGATCCGCCACCAGCGGCAACTGCTCAAAATCCATAGTGTCCAGATGCTTGACCGCACTCATGCACAGGTCCTCGCACTGTTCGCACAGTTGATGGGATATGGCATGCCGTTTCAGCCCTTAGCGGCAGCTTCCCAAGTGGTTCCCGCAGCCGAGTCCTTCAGAACAATGCCCTGCTCCAGCAATTCCTTGCGGATACGGTCAGCCTCTGCCCAGTTCTTGGCAGCCTTGGCCTCAGCACGTGCAGAAATTTGCGCCGCAATAGCAGCAGCGTCGACGCCTTCAGCGCCAGCCTTCAGAAACGACTCTGGATCGGCCTGCAGCAGACCCAGGCAAGCCCCCAGAGCCTTGAGTAAACCCGCCACTTCGGGCGATTTGCTGCGATTGACTTCAGCAGCCAGCTCAAAAAGCACGGCCACCGCTTCGGGCGTGCCAAAGTCTTCATCCATCGCAGCCTTGAAACGAGCCGCATACGCATTCGTCCAGTCGACCTGCACCTTGGCAGGCGCCACCAGATCAAGCGCGGTATACAAGCGCTTCAAAGCACTGCGCGCATCATCCAAATGCACATTGGAATAGTTCAGCGGGCTGCGATAGTGGCTACGCACGACGAAGAAACGCACGGTTTCGGCGTCGTATTCCTTGAGCACGTCGCGAATCGTGAAGAAGTTGCCCAGCGACTTGGACATCTTCTCGTTGTCCACATTGATGAAGCCGTTGTGCATCCAGGTCTGGGCAAATGGCTTGCCGGTCGCACCTTCGCTCTGGGCAATCTCGTTCTCATGGTGCGGGAACTGCAGGTCTGCACCACCACCATGGATGTCAAAGCTCTCGCCCAGCAGCTCGCAGCCCATGGCCGAGCATTCAATGTGCCAGCCCGGACGACCTTCACCAAATGAGCTCTGCCACTTCACATCCGCAGGTTCCTCGGCCTTGGCCGACTTCCACAACACAAAGTCCAGCGGGTCATGCTTGCCGTCGGCAACAGCCACACGCTCACCCGCATTCAGCTCGTCCAGCGACTTGCCCGAAAGCTTGCCATAGCCAGGAAACTTGCGCACGGCAAAGTTGACATCGCCGTTACCGGCCTGATAAGCCAGTCCCTTGGCTTGCAGCTGAGCAATCATGCCCAACATCTGCGGTACGTATTCAGTAGCGCGCGGCTCCAGCGTAGGGCGCTCGATACCCAGCGCATCCGCATCCTGGTGCAAGGCATCAATCATGCGATCGGTCAGGCTGCGTATGGTTTCGCCGTTCTCCACCGCACGCTTGATGATCTTGTCATCGATGTCGGTGATATTGCGCACATAAGTCACCTTGTAGCCGCTGGCTCGCAGCCAGCGCTGCACCACATCAAAGGCCACCATGGAGCGAGCATGACCCAGGTGACAGAGGTCGTAGACCGTCATGCCACAGACGTACATACGCACATGGCCCGGCTCAATCGGCGAAAACGATTCCAGTGCACGCGACAGCGTGTTGTAGATGCGCAAACTCATGAATCTTTAAATAGGGAGAGAGGGTGGCGACCAGCAGCACTGGCTATGACTGCAATGCATAAGCCGTGCCTGCCATTCCCTGAGACCGAGAAATGTGCATTGTTATCCAGACACATTCTTGCCCGGCCTGGCGCCCGAGCGCCGCACACCCCTCAGCTACAATTCCCTGCAGTATAAGCTCCCGCCGCAGGCTCGTTCTTGCGGCGCAATGAAAGCACCTACATGCCTGTACGCAACTTGTTTATTACCGCAGCCCGTGCAGCCGCCCTGACGGTTTTGCTCACTGCCGGTAGTGCCTACGCCGACGATTACAAGGACGTTTCTCAGTTGCTCAAGACTGGCAAGACACAGCAAGCACTGGAAAAAGCCGACACCTATCTGGCAAAGAACGCACGTGATCCGCAAATGCGCTTCTTGCGCGCCATTGCTCTGATCAATGATGAAAAAACTGAAGAGGCCATCGCCGCTTTGCGCCAGTTGATCGAGGAATACCCAGAGCTGCCCGAGCCCTACAACAACCTGGCCGTGATTTACGCCCGCCAAGGTGACCTAGACCGTGCCCGTTCCGCGCTTGAAGGCGCTGTGCGCAACAACCCGAGCTACGCCATTGCGCACGAAAACCTGGGTGATATTTATGCGCGTCTGGCCTATCAGTCTTATGCGCAATCTCTATCCAAGGGCGGACGCCCTGCCAACCTGAATCCCAAGCTCAAGCAGCTCAAAGAAATGCTGCAGCCAGCCACCTCCCTTTCATCCACGGCCGTCACACCTGATTCGGCCCCCAGCCCGGAGCCCGATACTTCTCCTGCTGCCGCCGAGCCTGAAGCAGCGCCTACCTCGCCATAACAAGCGGGGCGTATATTTACTGCCAGCACAAGCCTTGCGGCAACCCGACGCGCTTGCAAAATCCAGCAAGCGCCCAAGTTCTCTCATGACAGGTTTTGAAGCCTCAGGCCAATAGCAACTGCCGGCTGCCACTCCTAGGAAGACACCATGCTGAATTTTCGACGAAACGTTCTTCAATCCCTCTTTGCCATTGCGCTGACCGCTTCAGTTTTTGCGGCTCCAGGTCTGGCGCAGGCGCAATCCAGGGTGCAGCTCAAGACCAGCATGGGCGACATTGTGATTGAGCTCAACGACGCCAAGGCTCCCAAGAGCGCAGCCAACTTCCTGCAATATGTGCGCGACAAGCACTATGACGGCACCGTATTTCACCGCGTCATCGACGGCTTCATGATTCAGGGCGGCGGCATGGATGCCAATATGAGCGAGAAGCCCACTCGCGCGCCTATTCCTCTGGAAGCCAGCAACGGCCTCAAGAACGACCGCGGCACGATCGCCATGGCGCGTACCGGCAACCCAAATTCGGCCACCTCGCAGTTCTTCATCAATGTGGTGAACAACGATATGCTCAATGCCCCCAAGCCTGACGGCCACGGCTACGCTGTGTTCGGCAAGGTCATCAAAGGCATGGACGTGGTGGACAAAATTCGCGCTGTTGCCACAGGCAACCGCGGTATGCACCAGAATGTGCCCACGACGCCGGTGACAATCCTCTCAGCCACCGAAGTCAAATAAACCCACAAGGACTGCGCTGAACGTTGACGATCAGCGCCAGCCTCTCCCTCTCAATCCTCAAGAAAGTACAGACATGAGCAATCCCCAAGTCGAACTGCACGTGACCATCAACGTGGCTGACACCGCAACGCAAGGCGTGATCACCCTGGAACTGGACGCCGTGAACGCACCCAAGTCCACCGAGAACTTCCTGAACTACGTGAACAAGGGCTTCTACAACGGCACGATCTTTCACCGCGTGATCAAGAATTTCATGATCCAGGGCGGCGGCTTTGCAGCCGACATGAAGCAAAAGGACACCGACGCTCCTATCGAGAACGAAGCCAAGAACGGCCTGAAGAACGACAAGTACACCATCGCCATGGCTCGCACCAGCGATCCTCACAGCGCTACGGCTCAGTTCTTCATCAACACGGTGGACAACAGCTTCCTGAACCACACTGCCCCCACCGGCCAAGGCTGGGGCTACGCCGTGTTCGGCAAGGTGGTCAAAGGCGCTGAAGTGGTGGACGCCATCAAGGCCGTGCGCACCACTCGCAAGGGCTTCCACGATGACGTTCCTTTTGACGCCGTGGTGATCGACAAGGCTGTGGCGATCTAATCGCTCCCCCTGAGGCGCTACGCGCCTTCCCCCCTCTCTGCTTCGCGGAGGGGGACGACGGCCTCGCTGCGGGGCGGCCCTTGCTTGCCGTCCCTGCGTGAGGCCGTTATTGTTTTTAAGGCTGCGCACTTTTTAAATGACTGAGTCCATGTCGAGTTCAGATCCCCGAACCACTCCACCCGTGGTGGCTCAGCTGCAGGCTGTGCCCGACTGGCGCATGTTCGATTTCATCTCCGATCTGCATCTGCAGCCTTCGGAGCCGCAAACCGTGCAGGCCTGGCGCGACTATCTGCAGCGCAGCCAGGCTCACGCCATTTTTATGCTGGGCGATCTGTTTGAAGTGTGGGTGGGTGACGATGCGCTGGACGAACCCGGCAGCTTTGAAGCCGAATGTGCTGCGGTGCTGCGCGAAGCGGCACAAAAGCGCCCTCTGTTCTTCATGGTCGGCAATCGCGACTTTCTGGCGGGCAATGAATTTCTGCGCCGCAGCGGCATGACGGGTCTGGCCGACCCCACCGTGCTGCACTGGGCCGGCCCCAACATCTTGCTCAGCCATGGCGATGCGCTGTGCCTGGATGATGTGGAATACCAGCAGTTTCGCGCTATGTCACGATCTGCCGCCTGGCAACAGCAATTGCTAGCCCAGCCGCTGGACGTGCGCCGCGCCATTGGCAAGTCGGCCCGCAGCGAAAGTGAGCAGCGCAAACAAAGCGGCGTGCCCTATGCCGACGCCGACGCACAAATGACCGCCACCTGGATGCAGGCCGCGCAAGCGCCCTGGCTGGTTCATGGTCATACACATCAGCCTGCCGACCACGCTTTAGGTAACGACCAGTGGCGCATTGTGCTCAGCGACTGGCACATCGATACCGATACACATCGCGCCGAAGTGCTGCGTGTAACGCCTGAAGGCTGGCAGCGCCTGCCTATGGAGCAAGTCTGATTCGAGCCGCTGCTTATAAGTGCTATGAGTTTCGAAGCTGCTTGCGCTTGTTATTCATAGATTTCAGATATCAATCATTCCAAATTCAATGAATAGCTTGCGCAAGCAGCTATCAAAATAGAAAAGCCCGAGCCATTGCTGATTCGGGCTTTTTCAGTTTTCAGTTCAGTAAGGCTTTAACTCACACCTGCTTGCGCAGCTCAAACTTCTGAATCTTGCCGGTGCTGGTCTTGGGCAGCTCACCAAACACCACATGGCGCGGCACCTTGTAGCCGGCCAGATGTTTTTTGCAGTGGGCAATGATGTCTTTGGCCGTCGTCTCTGCTCCGGCTTTCAGCTCGATAAAGGCGCAAGGTGTTTCGCCCCATTTGGGGTCGGGCTTGGCCACCACGGCTGCCGCCATAACCGCTGGGTGGCGATACAGCACGTCCTCCACCTCGATGGAGGAAATGTTCTCGCCACCCGAGATGATGATGTCCTTGCTGCGGTCCTTGATCTGGATATAGCCATCGGGGTGCTGCACGGCCAGGTCGCCGCTGTGGAACCAGCCGCCACGGAAGGCTTCATCCGTTGCTGCAGGATTCTTCAGGTAGCCCTTCATGGCGATATTGCCCTGGAACATGATCTCGCCCATGGTCTGGCCATCGTGCGGCACGGGCTCCATGGTTTCGGGGTCGAGCACGGCTGCAGAGCGCTGCAGGTGGTAGCGCACACCCTGGCGCGAGTTCAGACGCGCACGCTCGCCAATGTCGAGTTCATTCCAGCTCTCATGCTTGGCGCAGACCGTAGCGGGCCCATAGGTTTCCGTCAGGCCATAGACATGGGTGATGTCAAAGCCCATGGCCTCCATGCCTTCAATCATCGACGCCGGTGGTGCAGCGCCCGCTACCATGGCCTTGACGCCTGCGGGCACGCCCTCTTTCATCGCAGCTGGCGCGTTTACCAGCAGGCTGTGCACGATGGGGGCGCCGCAGTAGTGGGTCACTCCATGGTTGCGAATCGCGTCCAGAATGGCCTGCGCATCCACTCGGCGCAGGCAGACGTTCACCGCTGCACGCGCTGCCACCGTCCAGGGGAAGCACCAGCCATTGCAATGGAACATGGGCAGCGTCCACAGATAGACGGCATGCTTGGGCATGTCCCACTCAAGCACATTGCTGATGGCATTGTTGTGCGCGCCGCGGTGGTGGTAGACAACGCCCTTGGGGTTGCCCGTGGTGCCGCTGGTGTAGTTCAGCGCAATCGCATCCCATTCGTTGCCGGGCAACTGCCAGTCAAAACCGGCATCGCCCTGGGCCACAAAGCTTTCGTAATCGGTATCGCCAATCTGCTCGGCGGCTGGGCCATAAACAGCGTCCTCCACCTGGATCACATGAATGGGGTGCGTGGCTTGGCGCAGCTTGAGCGCCTTGGCCATCACGCCCACAAATTCAGGGTCAACGATCAAGGCCTTGGCTTCGCCGTGGTCCAGCATGAAGGCCAGTGTCTCGGCATCCAGCCGGGTGTTGAGCGTGTTGAGCACCGCACCCGCCATGGGCACGCCAAAGTGCGCCTCCACCATGGGCGGCGTATTGGGCAGCATCACGGCCACGGTGTCATTCTTGCCAATGCCGATTTTTTGCAGGCTGCTGGCTAGTTGACGGCAACGCGCATAGGTCTGGCCCCAGCTCTGGCGCAGATCGCCATGAACAATGGCCAGACGCTCGGGATAAACCTCTGCCGTGCGCGCAATAAAGCTCAAAGGCGTCAGCGCGGCGTAGTTGGCGGTATTGGGGGCGAGGTTCAGATCGAAAGCACTTGTCATATTGGTCTCCTGAGCGTTTTGTAACCCAGTATTCGCCACGCCAAACTTACAACCGAGTGCCACGCAGGCTTGTTTTATGCGCCGACCCAGCCCCTTTCCGTTGCCCAATAACCTGACAAAATAGAGTGACTATTATCAGAACAGTATTTTCAACATCTTCTGAAATCCAATAAATCAATTAAAAATCAAACACATAAACAAAATCAAAAACCATCACCCGTGACGAAGAATCAGGCAAAACATGCAAGTCATCTATAAGACATTATTTATCTGACACATCAATCGCCAAGTCTCCGAATCGCTTTTAGAATGCCGTCATGTCTTGAGGTTCTGACGGGTGCACAAGCACAGATCAAACCGGCATCCATCCCCGCACGGAGCCAGGTTCAACTTCAAGACTGTGTGGCGGAGGAGACGTTTTAGAGGAGAGCCTGGCTATGACCCAGGCATCAGGAGACCTAAGCCTGCACCGTTGGTGCAGGCTTTTTTTTGCCTTTACCAGATTCCCAGCCTCGCATCAGACATTGCCGACAAGGGCAAAATACAGCGGTGGCCATTCCCCAATCATTCATTCAAGAGTTGCTCTCCCGCGTCGACGTGGTCGATATCGTGGGGCGCTATGTGCAGCTCAAAAAGGGCGGCGCCAATTTCATGGGCCTGTGCCCGTTTCACAGCGAGAAGTCGCCCTCCTTCACCGTCAGCCCCAGCAAGCAGTTCTTTCACTGCTTTGGCTGCGGCAAGAACGGCAATGCCATCGGTTTTCTGATGGAGCACGCCGGCATGGGCTTTGTCGAGGCCGTGCAGGAGCTTGCCAACCAATGCGGCCTGCAAGTGCCGCAAGACGACATCAGCCCTGCCGAGCGCCAGCGCCAGGCCCAGCAAAAGCAAAAGGCCGAAACCCTGAGCGACCTGCTGGAAAAGGCAGGCGAGTCCTATCGCAAGCAGCTCAAGGGCGCGCCCAAGGCGATTGAGTACCTGAAAAAGCGCGGCGTCTCCGGCGAGATCTCCAAACGCTTCGGGCTCGGCTACGCTCCACCCGGCTGGCATGGTCTGGCCAGCGTCTTTGCTGAATATGACAGCCCTCAACTCGAAGAGTGCGGGCTGGTCATTGTGGGTGAGGAGGACAGTCGCAGATACGACCGATTCCGCGATCGACTGATGTTTCCCATTCGCAATGTCAAAGGCGAATGCATAGGCTTTGGCGGGCGCGTATTTGGCGATGAAAAGCCCAAGTACCTGAACTCCCCGGAAACCCCTGTGTTCCACAAGGGACGCGAGCTTTATGGCCTGTATGAGGCCCGGCAATCTCTGCGCGACATGGGCTATGCCCTGGTCACCGAAGGCTATATGGACGTGGTGGCCCTGGCCCAGTTGGGCTTTGCCAATGCCGTTGCCACATTAGGAACGGCCTGCACTCCCGAGCATGTGCAAAAGCTGTTTCGTTTTACCGAATCGGTAGTCTTCAGCTTCGACGGCGATGGTGCTGGCCGACGTGCAGCGCGCAAGGCGCTCGATGCCGCACTGCCCTTTGCGACAGACACTCGCTCCATCAAGTTTCTGTTTCTGCCATCCGAGCATGACCCGGACAGCTTTATCCGCGAGTTCGGACCCGAAGCATTCTCTCGCTATGTGGGCGACGCCACGCCACTGAGCCGCTTTCTCATCGAGTCGGCCAGCGAAGGCTGCGACCTTGGGCAGGCTGAAGGCCGTGCCCACATGGCCAGCAATGCCAGACCTCTGTGGTCGCTGCTGCCCGATGGCGCCCTCAAGCGACAGCTGCTGTCCGAGATTGCCGCCCTGGCACAGCTAGAGCCTCGCGACCTCTCAGACATCTGGGCCCAGGAAGCCGCACGCACAGCCCCTATGGCACGCCGAGCTGCTGCCTCTGCTGGGAGTCAGCCCCCTGACTGGGATGTACCACCCAGCTGGGACAGCCCTCCCGAATGGAGCGAGTCCAGCACGCCCGCCTACCAGCTATCAAGCACAGGAGGCGGGTGGAGTGGGCGCCGCGAGACTGGCCGCCCTCGCAAGCCCTGGGGCAAAAAGGGAGATGACTGGAGTGCGCCGCAACGAGGCCCACGCCCCACACCAGTCAGCCGCGAAGATCAAGCTGCGCGCCTGCTGATGTGCCATATGGAGTTCATGGAAGAAATGACCCATGAGGACTTCGATGCCTTGGCTCGCTGCAACCAGAGCCATGCGCCATTGTTTCGCTGGCTGGAAGCACAGTTCACCGAGTCGGGACCTCGCTCCTGGGCTGTTTTGCGCGAGCAATTGCAAAGCACTCCTTGCGCAGCCCTAGCCAACAAACTGATGAACGGCGCTCACGCCAATCCGGAAGGCGAAGTGGATGAGTTGCGCAAGGAACTGCGCGGCACGTTGAACCTGATTCTGGTCGATCATCTCAAACGAGAAGAAGCAAACGCTCTCAAAGAGATAGCTTCAGACCCAACTGCTGCAAGGCGATACATTGAATTCCAGCAGAGGCGAAAAAATTTATCCATTATTATCAGCTCAGCCTCTTGACATCTCAGAAAAAGGTATAATTTAAGGCATATCGGCAAGAGCGACAGCAACACCTCCGACCCGGGCCCCGTGAAGAAATCACGTGATGGCAGCAACTGCATGGCCCAATATTCGCAAGGATTGCATACCAAATGATCGCCCCAACATCTTGCCAGGGAGCCTTCGTACTCCCCCGAATGGGCTGAGCCTGTTCTCGCGCCAGCATGTGTGGCGTTTGTTTGCATTTTCCGCTTTCCTTTGTGTGTTTGTGTGTGTTCGTACCGTGAGAGGTGTTCATGCCCGTTTCAAAGTCCGTGAAGTCCAAGCAGGCCCCCGAAGCTTCCGCAAAGCCCAAGACCTCTAAAACTTCCACTTCCGCAGCAGAGCCCAAAAAGGCCAGCACAAGCAAGCCTGCGGCGAAGAAGAGTGCCGCGACTGCGGCCGAAGCCAAGAAAGACACCACCGTGGTTACCAAGTCACAAGCCGAACTCAAAGCCATGGCCGACGCACTGTTGGCACAAGCTGCCCCCAAGCGCGGTCGCAAAAAAGCAGCAGAAGACGACGACACCGCTGCTGCACCTGCTGCCAAAAAGACAGTTGCCAAAAAAGCTCCTGCCGCTAAAAAGACCGCCGCTGCCAAAGCACCTGCAGCCAGTGCCAGTGCCGACAAGGCTCCTGCCAAGCGTGGCCGCAAGCCCAAGGCCAAGGAAGCCAGCGAGGACATGGATGATGCAGACCTGTCGGATATCGACAGCGATCTGGAAGGCGAAGTTGAAGAGGAAACAACGACTGAAGCTTCTGCAGCTCCTGCAGAAAAGGTCAAGCCTCTGCGCATGAAGATCAGCAAGGCGAAGGAACGCGCCTTGATGAAGGAATTCGGCCTGGACGAAACCGTCCTGACCGAAGAAGAAATGAACACCCGCCGTCAGCGTCTGAAGATGCTGATCAAGCTGGGCAAGACTCGCGGCTACCTGACTCACGCCGAAATCAACGACCACCTGCCCGACAAGCTGGTCGATGCCGAAACGCTGGAAGTCGTGATCTCCATGTTGAACGACATGGGCGTGGCCGTGTACGAGCAGACTCCCGATGCGGAAACCCTGCTGCTGAACAACACCGGACAGTCGGCAACCACCGAAGAAGAAGCGGAAGAAGAAGCCGAAGCGGCTCTGTCCACCGTGGATTCCGAGTTCGGCCGTACTACCGACCCCGTTCGCATGTACATGCGTGAAATGGGTACGGTCGAGCTGCTGACGCGTGAAGGCGAAATTGAAATCGCTAAGCGCATCGAAGGCGGCCTGATGGACATGATGGAAGCCATCTCGGCTTCGCCAGCCACCATCGCAGAAATCCTCAACATGGCCGAGGAAATTCGTGAAGGCAAGGTTGTCATCACCACCGTGGTGGATGGCTTCGTCAATGCCAACGAAAACGACGACTATGTGGCCGAAGAAGACTTCGACGAATACGACGAAGAAGACGACGACGACGGCAAGGGCGGCTCCAAGGCACTGACCAAGAAGCTCGAAGAGTTGAAGAACGAGGCCCTGAGCCGCTTTGACTCCATGCGCAGCCACTTCGAGAAAATGCACAAGGTGTATGACAAGGAAGGCTACGGCACCGACGCATACATGAAGATCCAGAAGACCATCACCGAAGAGTTGATGACCATCCGCTTCACGGCCAAGACCATTGAGAAGCTTTGCGACTTGGTGCGTGCCCAGGTCGATGACGTGCGCAAGAAGGAACGCGAGCTTCGCAAGATCATTGTCGACAAGTGCGGCATGCCCCAAGAGCAGTTCATCAAGGACTTCCCCCCCAACCTGCTGAACCTGGACTGGGTCATCAAGCATGCCAACGCAGGCAAGCCCTACAGTGCAGTGCTGGAGCGCAACATTCCTCCCGTGCAGGAGCTGCAGCAGAATCTGATCGACCTGCAGTCGCGCGTCGTAGTGCCGCTGGACGAACTCAAACTCATCAACAAGCGCATGAACAATGGCGAGCGCGCCAGCCGCGACGCCAAGAAGGAAATGATCGAGGCCAACCTGCGTCTCGTGATCTCCATCGCCAAGAAGTACACCAACCGTGGCCTGCAGTTCCTCGACCTGATCCAGGAAGGCAACATCGGCCTGATGAAGGCCGTGGACAAGTTCGAATACCGCCGCGGCTACAAGTTCTCGACCTATGCCACTTGGTGGATTCGTCAGGCCATCACGCGCTCCATCGCTGACCAGGCCCGTACGATTCGCATCCCTGTGCACATGATCGAGACCATCAACAAGATGAACCGCATCTCACGCCAGCACTTGCAAGAGTTTGGTTTCGAGCCCGATGCGTCCATCCTGGCGGCGAAGATGGAGATCCCCGAGGACAAGATCCGCAAGATTATGAAGATCGCCAAGGAGCCTATCTCGATGGAAACCCCCATCGGTGATGATGACGACTCCCACCTGGGCGACTTCATCGAGGACGGCAACAACACGGCGCCTATCGATGCCGCCATGCAAGCCGGCCTGCGCGACGTGGTCAAGGACATCCTCGATGGTCTGACACCTCGCGAAGCCAAGGTGCTGCGCATGCGCTTCGGCATTGAAATGTCCACCGACCACACGCTGGAAGAAGTGGGCAAGCAGTTCGACGTGACACGCGAGCGTATCCGCCAGATCGAAGCCAAGGCGCTGCGCAAGCTCAAGCACCCTTCGCGCTCGGACAAACTGCGCAGCTTCATCGACTCGCTGTAAAGTCTGCCCTCTGAAGTCGGCTCACCGACTTCATACGTATCAAAGCCCCGACCTGCCCTAGGTCGGGGCTTTTTCGTATGCATCTCAGGTCAGCAAGCCTTTGCTTGCACCCAAAGCCATACAACACAGACAACAACGGAGACAAACCATGAGAACAACTCACCGCTTCCACGCCCCATCACGCCGCCAGTGGCTAAGCGCCACCAGCGCCCTGCTAGCAGGCAGTGCCATATCGCCGTTGACCGCATGGGCCAACGCCCCCCAGCGCCTGGGCGCGCAGTTGCGCATCGTCATCCCTGCAAATCCTGGTGGAGGCTGGGATCAGACCGGTCGCGCTCTGGGCGCTGCGCTAATCGCCAGCGGCATGGTAGACACCGTCATCTATGAAAATATTGGCGGCAAAGGGGGCACCATAGGCTTGGCGGAATACAGCAAACGCTATGACAGCAACCCCGATTGCCTGCTGATCGGTGGCATGGTCATGGTCGGAGCCCTGGCTTTGAACAAGACCTCTGATGCATTGAACCAGGTACAAGCACTGGCACGCCTGACCAGCGACTATCTCGTCGTTGCCGTGCCAACAGACTCCTCCATCACCACCCCCAAGGCATTGATGCAGGCCATGCGCGAAAACCTGCCCAGCATGGCCGTTGCAGGTGGCTCAGCAGGCGGCGTGGACCATATGTATGCTGGCATGCTGGCACGCTTGTCCAAAGCCAGTGCCGAGCAGTTGCAATACAAGCCTTTCCCTGGCGGCAACGATGTTCTGCAGGCCTTGCTGCAAAAGCAGGTTCAGGTCGGCATTTCTGGCTACAGCGAATTCAGAGAGGCACTGCAAGCCGGAAAGCTGCGCGCCCTGGGCGTTTCATCGCGCCGGACCATGTTTGGCATTGCCTCCATGAGAGAGCAAGGTGTGGATGCCGAAATGTCCAACTGGCGAGCAGTGTTTACCGGCAAAAAACTGCCTCCGGCTCGCAGCCAGCAACTGCTTGCCGCTATCCAGCATGCAAGCAGTCATGAAAGCTGGAAAAGCAGCCTGAGCAGCAATCACTGGAGCTCCTCCTGGCTGACTGGCAAATCCCTGCTGGAGTTTATGGAGGTAGAAACTTCTACCGCCCAGCTCATGGCCTATATGCTCAAGCTCAAGAACTGATAACCCACACAGGAGATGTCCATGCCCTCGAATCATCCATCGCCGCAGCAACGCCTCTTGTCCATCGCCGTCATGGGAGCGGGATCTGTGGGTTGCTACTTCGGGGCGCTTTTGGCGCAAGCCGGTCATTCCGTCACCTTGATTGGTCGCTCCGCGCATGTGCAGCTCATTCAGCAGCAGGGCCTGCGATTGCAAACTGCCACAGAGGAGCTGCTGATTCCTATTTGCGCCAGCACCTCTGCCGATGCGGTCAAAGGCGCGGATGTGGTTTTGTTCTGCGTGAAATCCACTGACACGCAAACAGCGGCAGCACAAATCAAGCCTCACCTCGAGCCCCACACCCTGGTTCTCAGTCTTCAAAACGGTGTAGACAATGACCAAAGGCTTCGCCAGGTACTTGGCTCCCAGCCGGTCGCCGCAGCTGTTGTCTATGTCGCCACCGCCATGGCAGGCCCAGGGCATGTACGTCACTTCGGTCGCGGTGAGCTGGTGATTGCCCCTTCTGCATTGAGCAATGTCATCGCCGACCAATTCAGTGCGGCTCGAATTCCCACCCAGGTCTCGGACGGGGTACAGGCCTCGCTTTGGCAAAAGCTCATCATCAACTGCGTCTACAACGCACTCTCCGCCCTCACGCAACAGCCCTATGGCTGGCTGGTAGCGCAGCACGATGTGCCAGCCGTCATGCAAGACATCATGGCCGAATGCAAGGCCGTGGCCGCAGCCGACGGTGTGCAGCTTCCTGCTGCCGTGGATGAGGCCATCGCCGCTATTGCACACACCATGCCTGAGCAGCTCTCATCCACCGCTCAGGACCTGGCCCGTGGCAAGCCCACAGAAATCGATCACCTCAACGGCTATGTGGTGCGAAGAGGCCAAGCGCTGAACATTCCCACGCCAAGCAACCGCCTGCTTCAGGTGCTGGTACAGCTCAAGCAAGCCGCAGTCTAAAAGGCATGACTATGATTTTCATAGCTACCTACACTGATCAGTCAATCGCTAGAGCCATTTTTCATTGAAAAATCATTTAAGCCAGCGCTAACATTGCCGGCAAGCGTTGCCCCAGTACTGCTTAGACAGTACCCAGCACTCCCCTACTGCTATAAACCCTGAAGCAACACCCTCTATAACAGTGATTCGTGGCTGACCTGCAACACTTGCGCGCTGTTTGAGACGTTTATCACTTCAAGGCGTTGCAGTGGAAGATTTGAAGCTACTAAACTTGTAGCAAAATAAATTAGCCGCTATAGTCCATCGGACACGGCACCGAAAGCGCCTAGTGCGCCCCGCTCGACAACATCATTGCGCAAGGAGAAGCGTCCATGAGCTCCAAAGAAAACGCCGCCATCAACCAGCTGTTCGAGAAGCTCGAATGCCGCTATGCGCTGCGCGTGCTGTGGGCTTTGCGAGATGGCCATCCCCAGACCTTCCGCCTGCTGCAAGACAGCGTGGGCGGCATCACGCCCAACACCCTGAACACCCGTATCAAGGAGCTGCGCGAGTGTGGTCTGCTTGAGCATGGCAGTGATGGCTACACCGTTACTCTGACTGGGCAGGATCTGCTCAAGCGCCTGTCGGACGTGCAAGCCTTTGCCAACCGCTGGGTTGCAGCGCGCGCCAAGAAATAAACCTTGCTGCTGTTGCGGCCAGAAGACGGCTCGCGGCCCAGCACACACCTATCATCCGAGGGCCCCAAGCGTGCTTGGCTGGCCCTTTTTCCATCGCCTTTTTTTGCCCTGTGCTGAAAGGAAATCCATCATGGCATTCAACACCACTGCCTCTGGCCTGCAATACGAAGACACCGTCGTGGGCGAAGGCGCCGAAGCCAAGGCCGGCCAAAACGTGACCGTTCATTACACCGGCTGGCTCTACAACAATGGCGTGCAAGGCGCCAAGTTCGACTCCAGCAAGGATCGCAACGATCCCTTCGTCTTCCCCCTGGGCGCCGGCATGGTCATCAAGGGCTGGGACGAAGGCGTACAAGGCATGAAGGTGGGCGGTCAGCGTACCCTGCTGATCCCTGCCGAGCTGGGCTATGGCGCCCGCGGCGCTGGCGGTGTGATTCCACCCAACGCAACTTTGAAGTTCGACGTGGAACTGCTGGCCCTGTAAGCCATCACCCCAACAAAAAAGCGGCTCATCGAAGCCGCTTTTTTATTTTTCAGCTATCACAAACTACAGCTCTTCCGTCTCGAACAACGCCTTGCGCAATGGGCCATAAGCCTTATCACCCGCCGCCTCACGAATGCGCGGAGCAAGCTCCACCAGTTGCTCGTAGCCCATGGCAGCCTCTACCGCCAGGTTCAGGCGAAATCCCTTGAGACCCAGCGCACCGGTAATCGACACGGCCACCGGATAAGCCTTCTGGTAGCGCAGGCGCAAGCCTTCTGGTGCCGCATTTGCAGGCGCCAGCGCGGGTACAGCCACTGGGTCACCAACCGGCGCCTCTGCAGAAGCTTCTCTCAGCTCCGTCTTACCCGGCGCCGAAGTCTCTCGCGCTGCCAGCCAGCCTTTGCTGACCAGCGCCAGAATATCTTCCTTGCTCACACCCAGTGCCGAGGTCGCCTCCAGCACCTGCGCCAGACTGCGGCTGCCATCGAACAATAAGAATGCCGAGCGCAAGCGCTGGCTGAGATCCGCATGGCGCTCCTTGAAAGCCAGTTGACCTTCGGGTGTTTTGACCAAATGCATTCGCCCCACCTCTCCTTAGCTGTTGTGCATGGATTTGTTTGAGAGATGCAGGGTGGCAGCTAAGTGCAGCAGTGAAAAGCGGGTTTTCCTGCAAATACAGACCTTGCTTGCATGCAGTCAAGACATGAAGATTTATTCATCAAAAACGACCTCAAGCCCTACTCCTGAAAGCGCTAGTAGCTATCAATTCAGAGAATATTCAAGCTTTGCACGCGCTGTGCTCGCTGCCGCTCCACCCAGCTGACCAGCAAGGTCACCGCAAAGCCCAACGGCACCCCAAACACACCCGCAGAGGTAGGCTGTATGCCCCACCACAAAGCCTCTCCGCGCAACACGGATGGCAAAGCGCCTTGCAGCCCCTCCACATGGGCGGCCATGTAGTAAACCGTCACTGCCAAGCCGGCCAGCATTCCGGCGACCGCTCCGTTGCGCGTGGTTCCACGCCAGAAAATGCCCATTACCATGGCTGGCACAAAAGCAGATGCAGCCAAGGAAAACGAGGCCGACACCATGGGCAAGATGTCCGATGAGCGGCGAGCCGCCACAAAGGCGGCCGACAAGGCCACCAGCAACAACGCGAATTTGGAGAGAATCACGCGCTGCTCGGGAGAGGTTCGGCGTTTGCGTGAACGCCCAACATCCAGCCTCTGTCGCTCCTGAAAATACAGGTCTCGCACCAGCGCATTGCTAATGGTCAGCAGCAGACCATCAGCGGTAGACAGTGCCGCAGCCAGCCCCCCAGCGGCAACAAGCCCGGATACCACATAAGGCATTCCGCCCAGCTCCGGCGTGACCAGCATGATGAGGTCGGCTCCCATGCGGATTTCGCCAAACTGCAAAATGCCATCGCCGTTGATATCCTCCACCGCCAGCAACGATGCATCGACTCTCGACCATTGGGCAATCCAGTTAGGCAAGGCATCAAAAGATACTCCAACCAGATTGCTCATAACCTCGTACTTGACAAGAACGGCCAGTGCAGGCGCCCCCAGGTACAGCAAGCCGATAAAGAACAGAGTCCACCCAACCGAACTACGGGCAGCAGAAACCGTAGGAGCCGTGTAATAACGCGTGAGCAAGTGAGGCAGGCCTGCGGTTCCCACCATCAGACAGAACATCAGCGCCAGAAAGTTGCGCCGACTTTCTTCATAGATCTTCTGCTCCTCAGGCGTGCCATGCGGATCACCGGCAAAAGGCTGGCTTTGCAGTGGCATGCCTCCCAATGGCTTGGCCCTCTCATAGGCTTCGCGCAGCTCGCGCGTCCATAGTTCGCGCGCTGCGTCCTCATCCTTGGGCATGGCCGCCAGCTCGCGGCTGGCCGCCATGATCGCGCCGATATTGCCGCTGCTGGTTCGTAGCTCACGGATATGCTCACTCAACGCCTGGCGCTCCGCGGCCAGCACATTGGGCACATCCCGCAGCTTGGTCTGCAGCACCTGGGCACGGGTGCGATAGGCTTCGATCACTGACTGCTCCGCCTCTGACGCCAGCAGGCGCTGCTCCATCTGCGCGATTTTTCCCAGCTGCTGGGTATAGGTAGCTTGCGCCCAAGGCGTTCCCAACTGCTTATAGGCCAGCCAGGAGACCGGCAACATAAAAGCCAGCAAGATCACCACATACTGGGCCACCTGCGTCCAGGTGATTGCCCGCATACCCCCCAGAAACGAGCACAGCAGCACCCCCCCCAGGCCCAGCATGATGCCTATCTCGAATTGCACCCCTGTCAGCCGTGCAGCAATCAGGCCCACACCGTAGATTTGTGCGACCACATAGGTGAACGAACAGGTAATAGCTGCCAGCGCCGCAATGATGCGCGGCCAGCGACCACCAAACCGGGCCTGAAAAAAATCCGGCACGGTGTAGAGATTCATGGCCCTCAGATAGGGGGCAATCAACATACCCACCAGGCAGAAGCCCCCAGTCCAGCCCAGCACATAAGCCAGCCCGCCCGGCTGCGTGCCAGAACCCGAGAAACCCTGCAGGTACAACGCCCCGGACAGGCTGATGAAGGAGGCCGCGCTCATCCAGTCGGCCGCTGCCGCCATGCCGTTGTAGAACGGCGGAATGCGCCGCCCGGCGACAAAGTATTCCTCGGCGTTACTGGTGCGTGAATACACACCAATGGCCGCATACACCATCACGGTGGAAAACAGAAAGATCGGGCCTATCCAGTGCCGCGACAGTCCATGCCCTTCGGCCCAAAGCATGGCAGCAATAAAGCCAGCCACTCCCAGCACATAGAGAAACAGAATGCGATGCAGTCGCCAGTGATAGGCGCGACTCAGTGCAGGCCGCTCAGGCATGAGAGTCGTCAGTAGGAGAAGAGGCTTGAGGGAAAGCGCAGTCCGCTTTCTCTGTACGAGAGCCGGAGCGCAACTGCTGACGTTCAAAGTAATCCATGGCCACACAATAGATCACGATGATGAGCAGAAACATCAGGACCGCCCCTTGGGCAGCCATCCAGTAGGCAGCAGGCCAGCCCGGCACCAAGGCCTGAATATCGCGGGCAAAGTAGCTGGTACCAAATGAAAACACCACCCAGACCGTCAGCAGCAAAGCCTTGAGTCTCAGGTGGTGTCTGTCGTGCAAGTCCGGTGGAAAGCTCACCTCAACCGGATTGCCGGACGCATCCCAGGCCTGGGCACAGGCCAAGGATGCCGCATCGTCATGCTCAGGCGCTTGATGCGTCTGCATGGCGATGCCTGGGCTTATTCAGCCAGCTTCTGCCAGGTGGCGACCACGCTGTCAGGATTCAGGGAGATGGACGAGATACCTTCGTCAGCCAGCCACTTGGCGAAGTCGGGGTGGTCCGAAGGGCCCTGACCACAGATGCCCACGTACTTGTTCTGGTCGCGGCAAGCCTTGATGGCGCGGCTGAGCATCTTCTTCACAGCAGGATCGCGCTCGTCGAAGTCGGCAGCCAGCAGCTCCAGACCGGAGTCACGGTCCAGACCCAGTGTCAGCTGGGTCAAGTCGTTGGAGCCCACGGAGAAGCCGTCGAAGTACTCAAGGAACTCGTCAGCCAGAATGGCGTTGGAAGGCACTTCGCACATCATGATCAGCTGCAGGCCGTTCTCGCCGCGCTTGAGGCCGTTTTCAGCCAGCAGCTCTGTGACGCGCTTGGCCTGTCCCAGCGTACGCACGAAGGGGATCATGATCTTGACGTTGGTCAGGCCCATGTCCTCGCGCACGCGGTGCAGGGCTTCGCATTCCATCTTGAAGGCTTCACCAAACTCGGCCGAGATGTAGCGCGCAGCGCCGCGGAAGCCCAGCATGGGGTTCTCTTCCTCGGGCTCATAACGGCTGCCGCCGATCAGCTTGCGGTATTCGTTGGACTTGAAGTCCGACATGCGCACGATCACGGGCTTGGGCCAGAAAGCGGCGGCAATGGTTGCCACGCCTTCAGTCACCTTGTCCACGTAGAAAGCACGGGGGGAAGCATGGCCACGGGCCACGGATTCCACGGCCTTCTTCAGGTCAGCATCAACAGCGGGGTAGTCCAGGATGGCCTTGGGGTGCACGCCGATGTTGTTGTTGATGATGAATTCCAGACGGGCCAGACCCACACCTTCGTTGGGCAGCTGGGCAAAATCAAAAGCCAGCTGGGGGTTGCCCACGTTCATCATGATCTTGGTGGGGATGGCGGGCATCTCGCCACGAGTGACTTCTGTCACTTCGGTCTCGATCAGGCCGTCATAGATCTTGCCGGTATCGCCTTCGGCACAGGACACGGTCACCAGGGTCTCGGCCTTGAGCAGATCGGTCGCATTGCCGCAGCCCACGACCGCAGGAATGCCCAGTTCACGCGCAATGATGGCCGCGTGGCAGGTACGACCACCACGGTTGGTGACGATGGCCGAAGCCTTCTTCATGACGGGTTCCCAGTTGGGGTCGGTCATGTCGGTTACCAGCACGTCGCCAGCTTGCACCTGATCCATCTGCGAGATGTCGGACACCAGTCGCACCGGGCCGGTACCAATCTTCTGGCCAATGGCACGGCCTTCGGCCAGCACGGTGCCTGTGCCCTTGAGCTTGTAGCGCAGCTCTGCCTGGCCCTTGGCCTGGCTCTTCACGGTCTCGGGACGAGCCTGCAGGATGTAGAGCTGACCGTCCGTGCCGTCCTTGCCCCATTCGATGTCCATGGGGCGGCCGTAGTGCTCTTCGATCACCAGAGCGTAATGCGCCAGTTGCTGCACTTCTTCGTCGGTCAGGGAGTAGCGGTTACGCAGCTCGTGTGCCACGTCCACGGTCTTGACCAGCTGGCCATCGGCTGCCTTTTCTTCGGGCGTAGCGAAGATCATCTGGATCAGCTTGGAGCCCAGATTGCGGCGGATCAGCGCCTTGTTGCCAGCCTTGAGCATGGGCTTGTGCACATAGAACTCGTCGGGGTTCACGGCACCTTGCACCACGGTCTCACCCAAGCCATAGCTGGAAGTGATGAAGACCACTTCTTCAAAGCCGGACTCGGTGTCGATGGTGAACATCACGCCAGCAGCACCCTTGTCGGAGCGCACCATGCGCTGCACGCCTGCGGACAGAGCCACCACGTCGTGCTCGAAGCCCTTGTGCACGCGGTAGGAGATGGCGCGGTCGTTGTAAAGCGACGCGAACACTTCCTTCATCTTGTGCAGCACATCTTCAATGCCCACCACGTTCAGGAAAGTCTCTTGCTGACCGGCAAACGATGCATCGGGCAGGTCTTCTGCTGTGGCAGAAGAGCGCACGGCAAAAGAAGCTTGGTCATTGCCGCCTTGCAGACGGGCAAATTCTTCACGGATGGCCTTTTCCAGTTCGGCAGGGAAAGGCTGGTTTTCCACCATGGCACGGATTTCAGCACCCACTGCAGCCAAAGCGCGGACATCGTCCACATCCAGAGCAGCCAGCTTGGCGGAAATCTTGCCAGCCAGACCTTCATAGGCCAGGAATTCGCGGAAGGCGTGGGCCGTCGTGGCAAAGCCGGTAGGCACGCGCACGCCCTGGGGCAGCTGCGAGATCATCTCGCCGAGCGAGGCGTTTTTACCGCCAACGACTTCGACGTCGCTCATACGCAATTGTTCGAAAGGAATGACCAAAGCGGTCGCTTCGAAACGGTTAGACATGGGAGGCTCCAAAGTTAAAAACCGGTACGCAGGCGGCGCTAGGCTGAATGGCCAGGGCACGCGAGTCCATGCTGCGCGAATGCAGTGCTTTGCTGTTCTGGATGTCGACCGTCAACGAGCATGGGCTGGAATTTGGGAATAATGGGCGCCATTGTAGGCGGAGCCAGCGGGCCTCGCGCAGTTCAAACCAGATTCAGAGTCCGGGACATGGCATTGCCCACCCGAGCCCCACTTCAATTACGGCACGCACCATGCATACCCACACGATTTTTGTTATTTCCGACGGCACAGGCATCACGGCAGAGACCTTTGGCACAGCCATCATGGCCCAGTTCGAGAGCACCCCGCGCATCATTCGCGTGCCCTTTGTGGACTCCATGGACAAGGTGCATCAGGCCGTTCGTCAGATCAACCATGTTGCTGACGTGGAAAAAAAGAAGCCCATCATCTTCACCACGCTGGTGAACCAGGAGATGCTGGAGTTTCTCGAGGCCAACTGCAGAGGCAAGCTGTTTGACATGTTCGGCACCTTTGTGCGCCCACTGGAGGTGGAGCTGGGTCAGAAGTCGCTGCATCGCGTGGGGCGCTTTGCCGACATCAGCGAAAGCAAGGAATATCTGGAGCGCATGGAGGCCATCAACTACACGCTGGCCCATGATGACGGACAAACCAATACCGATCTAACGGGCGCCGATGTGATTCTGGTGGGCGTGAGCCGCTCGGGCAAGACACCTACCAGCCTGTATCTGGCCATGCAATTCGGCCTCAAGGTGGCCAACTACCCGCTAATTCCCGAGGACTTCGACCGCAAGCAGCTGCCGCCCGCGCTCATGCCGTTTCGCTCCAAGCTGTTTGGCCTGACGATCGACCCGGCCCGCCTGTCCGCCATTCGCAGCGAGCGCCGCCCCGACTCGAAATACGCCAGCCTGCAGAACTGCCGCTACGAAGTGGCCGAGGCCGAGGCCATGATGCGCAGAAGCGGCATCGAGTGGCTGTCGAGCACCACCAAATCCATTGAAGAGATTGCCACCACCATCTTGCAGGAAGTTCTGCCTCAGCATTTGGGACATTAAATAGGGTCACCCCCTGAGGCACTGCGTGCCTTCCCCCTCTCTCGCTTTGCTTCGCAATGCGGGAGGGGGACGCAGCCATCGCCGCGAGGCGGCTCTTGCTCGGCTGCTCTGGGTTGGGCGGTGCCAGTTTTAAAGATTACGAGTGATGCTTATCGGTCGCTCATTAATCTGAAGCACCCTTCGCTTGATTTGCTTCAGATTCAAATAAAAAACTACTGAAATATCAGGCAGCCTGAGCGGTGTCTGCTACAAAAATATATTGCAGCGCGCCGTCACTGCTGCGTACTGGGTCGCACTGCATGCCCCAGACCTTGCGCACCAACTCGGGTTGCAGTACCTCCAGAACCGCACCGTGGTGAACTCCTGCATCACCGCCCAGAACCAGCACATCGTCGGCATAGCGCAGTGCCAGGTTCAGGTCATGAATCACAGCCACCACGCCCACGCCCCGCTCGCTGGCCCACTGGCGCAGCAGACGCATGGCATGGTGCTGATGGGCCAGATCCAGCGCAGCGGTGGGCTCGTCCAGCAGCAGCCAGCGCGCCGAGCCATCTTCCGGGGATTGCCAGATCTGTGCCAGCGCTCTGGATAGATGGGCCCTCGCGCGCTCGCCGCCCGACAGGGTGTTGATGCTGCGCTGGGCCAGGTGATCAACACCCGTCAGCTCCATGGCACTGCGCACAATCTGCGGCTCCTGCGCGCCAGCGTGCTGACGGTGAGGGTAGCGTCCCAGCTCCAGCACCTCCTGCGCCGTGAAGTCAAAGGCCACGCTGCAGTCTTGGGGCATGACGGCCCGCCGCATGGCCAGCGTCTGCGGCGCATGGCGATTTAGCTCCACACCATCCAGCAACACTTGGCCGCACTGCGGTGGGCGCTCTCCCACCAGTATGGACATCAAGGTGGATTTACCCGCGCCGTTAGGCCCGAGGATGGCCGTGAAACGGCCAGCAGGAATCTTGACCTGTACATTGGCCAGACGCGGACCTTTGACAACGCCAACGCCTAGGTCGCGGCACTCCAGCAGAGATTCGGGCTTCATACCTTGCTCCTGAACTGGCGCAGCATGGCCAGAAATAACGGCACGCCAATGAATGCGGTCAGCACGCCCAGCGGCAGCTCGGCCGGCTTGGCAATGGTGCGAGCCACGGCATCGGCACTGACCACCAAGGCAGCGCCCAGCAAGGTCGAGCCCGGCAGCACCACACGATGATCGGGCCCGGCCATCAGCCGCACCCAGTGCGGTGCGACCAGCCCGATAAAGCCGATGATGCCCGTGGTTGCCGTCACGGCCCCCACGGCCAGTGCCGCCACCATCACGGCGCGGCGCTTGGTTTTCTCCACCGCCACACCCAGCAAGTTGGCCTGAGCCTCGCCCAGCGAAATCGCGTTCAAAGGCCTTGCCAGCACCAGTGCAGCCAGCGTGCTGAGCGCCACTGCGGCGGACACCAGCCCCACCGCACTCCAGCGCGATGCACCCAGGCTGCCCAGCAACCACATCTGCAGATTGCGCAGCTGCTCGTCGGTAGAAATAAAGCTCAAAAATCCCAGCCCCGCCCCTGCCAGTGCATTGATGGCAATGCCGGCCAGCAGCATCAGGCCAATGCGGGTCGTGCCTTGGACCTGACCCAGTACATAGACCACGGCCGTCACGGCCAGGCCACCGCCAAACGCCATGGCCACCAGCGCCCAGCTACCCAGATGACGCGGCAGCCAAGGTAGATACATGCCACCCAGCACAATGGTGATGCCTGCGGCCAGCGCTGCGCCGCTACTCACACCAATCAGGCCGGGGTCGGCCAGCGGGTTGCGAAACAGGCCTTGCATCAACGCCCCTGCCAACCCCAGCCCGGCACCTGCAGCCACGCCCATCAGCAGGCGCGGCAGACGGATATTGAGGAACACCAGATGCTCGGGGCCGCCTTGCACATCACTGCCGAACAGGCTGCGCACACCGTCCCATACAATGCCGGGCAACTGCGCCGGTGCAATTGCATAGGCACCGCTGGCCGCGCCCCAGAGCATGGCCAGCAGCACCAGCGCCAGACCCAGCGTCAGCGTGGCACTGCGACTCAGCCTGCCGGATGGCGTGCGCCAGCGCGAGGGTGCTGCAGGCATGACCAAAGCTGCTGGCTTGACCGCCACACTGCTCATCTCAGGCCCCCCACTGCAAGCTGCGCATGTGCAAGGCCTGCACGGCGCTGGGCAGGCGTGGGCCAAAGCCCAGCAGATGGCTGGCCTCCAGCGTCACCAGCGCTTTTTTGGCAAAGGCGGGCGTCAGCGCCAGCTCGGGCCGCTTCCAGAAAGCAGCCTCGCCGCCCAGGGCTTCAATGCCTTGTGTGGTGCTGATGATGACCTCGGGCGCAGCACTGGCCATGGCCTCGGCCGTCAGCGGCTTATAGCCGTCAAACTGGTCTATGGCATTGACGCAGCCCGCATATTCCATCAGCGCATGGGCTGCCGTGCCCTTGCCCGCCACCTGCGGGCTGCCGCTGTGCGCCAGCACAAACAGCACCCGCGGCTTGCGCTGGGCCTTGGCCACCTGCGCCTGCACGCCCGCCCATTGCTCATCCAGCTGGGTCAGCAGCTTGCTGGCCTCGGCTGTGCGACCGGTCTCACGACCCACAACCTTGATTTTTTCCTGCACCTCGGCCCAGTTGTGCTGGGCCTTGACCAGAGCCACACGCACGCCGGCCTGGCGGATCTGATCCAGCACCACGGGCGGGCCCGCGTCGCTGGTGCCGATCACCGCATCGGGCTTGAGCGAGAGCAGACCTTCGGCAGAGAGCTGACGCACATAGCCGACCTTGGCCGTCTTCTGCGCCGCTTCGGGGAACAAGCTGGTGGTATCTGTACCCACCAGCAGGTTCTGGGCATTGAGCAAATAGACCACCTCGGTCAGTGCACCGCTGAGTGACACCAGCCGCCGGGCTGCGACTGGCTCATTGACCGCACTGGCCTGCACCAGCCCCGGCAGGGCCGCGCCAGCCGCTGCTGCGCCCAGCCACTGCAGACCATGGCGCCTGGATATGCGAGAAGTGCCAACAACGCGATCCGCTTTCATGCAGCCTCCGCCACGCCAGCTTTGCGCGGCAGGCCTGCCACCAGATCGCGCCAGCCTTGCAGCTCAGGCTGACCGGGCTTGCGCTCGCCAAAGAACATGGCCATGTTGTTGCCTTCTGCATCAAAGGCTTCGACCGATGTCACCACACCGTCACTGGTGGGTTTTTGCACCACCCAGACGTTGTCGATGAGGTCGGTGCGCAGATGCAGGTTGAAGCCCTTGTCCAGCACATTGATCCAGCGAACACCGTTCTTGCCATGCATGGGCTGAATGTTGGACACCGGGCCAGTGTGAATTTGAATGCAGCCGCTGCTACCCACAAACACCATGATGGACACGCCATCCACTGCCGCATCGCCCAGCAGCTGGGTGATGGCATCTGCATTCAGGCGCTCGCAATACTGAGGCACCAGACGGAAAGCCTGCTGGCGCTCGGCACCAAACTTGCGCAGCATCTCAAAGAACTCGTGCGTGTCCTTCATGTCTGCCCAGGCCTGGGTCAGCGCAGGCACGTCGATCTCGGCATCTGCCTTGATGGCGGGCTTGGGCGCGGGCTCGCGGAACACGAAGCCAGCGGCAGGCTCGGAAAAACGCTCGACCAAGGCATTCCAGGCAGCCATGTTCGTAGCCTCGCGCGCAAACACCTTGTGCACGGCGCGGCCCGCTGCGTCATAGAACTGCAGGCTGTGCATTGCGGGGCCATTGCCGTTGGCAGACGTTTCAGTCACGGCAAAACCGGCATGCCACTGCATGAAAAACAGACGCAGATCGATCTCGCGGCTTAGCGCCAGACCCACGGGGCCTTGCGCCGACAGGTTCTGGTAGATGCCGTCTTTTTCATGCACGGTGGACTCGTTGCGTGTCAGCGCCATCACGGTGCCGCAGGCCTCCAGGCCTTTGAGGATGTCCAGCCATTCGGTGCGCAGCGGCACGGCTTTGAGCGTGCGCTCATGCTCGCCACCATGAGCGGCGATGACGGCACCTTCGCTCAAATTCAGCGCCTCGGCAGCGTCCTTGGCACGCAGGCCTTGCTCGCGCTTTTGCACAAACTGCTCACGGATTTGCACCGCAGTCAGGGTCTGAATTTCGGGGGATGTGATGGCGTTCATTGCAGGGTCTCCGGGCTGTTGTGCCAGTGCGGTTGTGGTTGGGAAAATTCGTCGTCAAAACTGGGGGAGACCGTCTGCTCGGGTTGGGCCAGCACCTGGGCCACAGTGGCCCAGCGCTGTCCCAGTTTTTGCAGAAAGTGGCGCATGTCACCGGAAGGCTCGCCCCCTCCCAGCCCTTCAGCCATGCGTGTCAGTTGATCTGAGACACGCTGGGCCATGGGTGAGCGATGGGCCGCGCAGCAACCTTGGCTGAAGCCGGTCATCAGTGCCAACACCGTGGCCAGCTGGGCTTCGGTTTCAGTCAGCAGATATTCCTCATCGCGGCTGCCCGAATGGCTCTGGGCATTGGCGGAGTTCTCATAAACAGACATGGCACACTCCCGCAGTTTTTGAGTCAAAACAGCCTCTAGCGCTTATCTATCAAGCGCTGTCAGCTACAAAATCAGAAGTCCTGAACCAGAGAGACACGCACATTGCGGCCTGGCTGGCTGTAGGCGTCGGCAATCTGGGTGCTACCGGCAAGATTGCGCACATCGGCCCAGCGCCAGTGCTTTTTGTCGGTCAGGTTGTAGATGCCGACATTCAGACGCGTGCCGGGGCGAATGCGCCACTGCGCACTCAGATCCAACACCGTGGCGCTGGGGCTGAGCCATGCCGCAGCAGCGGCGTCCTTGGCTTTTTTACCGGCCCAGTGCGAGGCGCTGAACTGCACGCCCACGTTCGACGTGTCGTAACGCACGCCCAGCACCAGTTGCTGAGGCGCAATGGTGTCCACCGCCAGGTCGGTGTTCTTGTCCTTGCCCTTGGTGTAGCCATAGGCCACATTGGTGCGCCAGTTGCCACCGGCAAATTGCCCCCAGTCGTAATCGGCCTTGAGCTCGAAGCCGCTGATATGAACGCGCCCCAGATTGACGGACTGGAAGGTCGCAGGATCGTTGCGGTTGCCGTACTGGCCCGAGACCAGCACCTGGTCCTGGATGAAGTCTTTGTAGCGACCGCTGAAGACCGCTGCATCCAGGCGCAACGCACTCATGCGGCCACGCAGACCCAGCTCGAAGGTATTGCTTTTCTCCGCCTTCAGGTTCGGGTTGGGAATGCTTTTGTAGAAGGCAAACGGGTTCTCGAAGAAGGCATTGATCTGCCCTGCATTCGGCGCCCTGAAGCCGGCGGCGTAATTGCCGTATACCGACCAGGCATCGTTCATCTGGAACATGGCACCCAGCTTGGGCGAGACGGCCGAGTCCGAGTTGCTGACGACCGCAGGGCCAAAACCTGCCTGCTTGGGCTTGATGCTGTAGTGCTCGGCACGCACGCCGGGCGTCAGGCTGAAGGCGCCGTAATGCATCTCGGCCTGGGCAAACAGCGCTGTCGAGGTTTCGGTCGTATCGGGAAAGCGCTTGAGCGGGAAGGTCTCGCCCGCGGGGGGCGTCACGCCATCCTGCGTGTTCTGCACCTTGCCGCGCAGATAGTCCACGCCGTAGCTGAGCTTGCCACTGACGCCATTGCCAAAGCGCAGCATCTTGTCGGCCTGGGCATGCAGCTGCAGCGCGTCCTCGTCATAGGTCACATCACGCTCGCGATAAGGCAGGCCGATGCGGGTTTCGGTCACGAATTCGCGCGAGTCCGAACTTTGATAGCTGGCCATCAGCTTGAGCTCATCGGCCATGGCGCTGTCCAACTGCTGCCACTGCCCCTGCCAGGTGGCGCGCCAGCGCTTCATGGTGGTTTCGGCCTGCGAATCACTGACCGTCGCCGAGTGGGCGCTGAGCAAGTCATAGTCTGCACGCTTGTCCACATTCTCCAGCGTGAAGACATGCTTTTGCACGGCCGATGGTGTGTAAACCAAACGCCCCAGCAAAGAGTGGCTCTTGCCCTTTTCCGGGTTGGGCGTGGTACGCAAGGCACCAGCCACGTTGCTGCTGCCCATGTTCTCCAGCGCGCCGGAGCGTCCGACGCCAGCCGAGATCAGCCAGCTCCATTCATCGCTGGCCTTGCCAGCCACAGTCGCGCCCAGACGCTTGCCGTTGTCCGAGCCGTCATATCCTGCCGAAACACGCCCTCCCAGGGTTTTACCGTCCTTGAGCAAGTCGCCCGGCTCCACGGTGATGAAGTTGACCAGACCGCCCATGCCGTCGGAGCCATACAGTGCAGGCACGGAGCCGCGCAGAATCTCCACGCGCTGAATCAGGCCCAGATCCAGATAGTCGCGGCCAAAGGCATTGGCGCTGAAGGTGTAGCTGCGCGGTAGACGCACACCATCGACCAGCATCAGCACACGGTTGCCGTCCAGTCCACGAATATTGAAGCCGCTGTTCTGATCGCGCCCGGTGGAAGAGCCTGCCAAAGAAAAGCGGGCAGGACTGCGGGGCACGTCCACATTGGGCAGCTTGGCAGCCAGTTCGCGGATGTCGGTGATCTGCTCCTCCTCCATCTGCTTGGCGTCGATGACGTCGACACTCATGGGCAGGCTGTCGGCATCTTGCTCATCACGCGATGCGCTGACCACCACGTCGCGCATCACGGGCGCATTGCGATCGGCATGGGCGGCAGCGACTTGAATACTTTCAGGGGAGGTTTGCTGTGCCTGGGCCGAGACGGCAGCGCAAGCCAGTGCGCAGGCCACAACCAGAGGACGAAGATCGGAGCGAGGCGCCAGCATGGCGCGGGCGTGCAAAGCGGTGGCGGATGCCATACCAGAAACCCTCTTTATTCATAGAAATGGAAAAGAGCTGGCTTCTATCGATGCATCAGAATCCACAGGGGCAAAACCTCAGAGGCTTTGCGGCCTGTCGCTGGCACGGCATTGGCTGGCTGAATGGCTTGAGTATATGCGAATAATTCTCAGTTGCAAGATTGATCTTACAAATTCTCTGCTCTCAAGGATGAAAGGCCTGCTTCAAAACGATTGATTGAAAAATCACCAGCCACAAAAAAAGGACTGCCAAGGCAGTCCTTTTTGATAGCTTTCAGCGCTTATCCAGTAAGCGATAGAGCTTGATTTAGTTGCGAATCATATGATCGAAAGCCGACAGGGCTGCCGTAGCACCTGCGCCAGCAGCAATCACGATCTGCTTGTAAGGCACGGTGGTACAGTCGCCAGCGGCGAACACGCCAGGAACATTGGTCTGGCCCTTGGCATCGATCACGATTTCACCGAACTTGCTCAGCTCGACCGTGCCCTTGAGCCATTCGGTATTAGGCACCAGACCGATCTGGACAAACACGCCCTCCAGCTCCACGTGGTGCTCAACACCTGTGCCGCGATCCTTGTAGCTCAGGCCATTGACCTTGCCGTTGGCACCGGTGATTTCGGTGGTCTGGGCATTGGTCAGCACCGTCACATTGGGCAGGCTCTGCAGCTTCTTAACCAGCACGGCATCGGCCTTGAGCTGGTCGGCAAATTCCACCACCGTGACATGGGCTACCAGGCCAGCCAGGTCAATCGCAGCCTCGACACCGGAGTTACCGCCTCCGATGACCGAAACGCGCTTGCCCTTGAACAGCGGGCCGTCGCAGTGCGGGCAGTAAGCCACGCCCTTGTTCTTGTACTCGGCTTCGCCGGGCACGTTCACATTGCGCCAGCGTGCGCCAGTGGACAGGATCACGGTCTTGGCCTTGAGCGAGCCGCCGTTTTCCAGCCTCACCTCCACCAGACCGCCGGGCTGCGCTGCGGGAATCAGCTTCTCGGCGCGCTGCAGATTCATGATGTCCACATCGTAGGCTCGGGTGTGGGCTTCCAAAGCGGCAGCGAACTTGGGGCCGTCGGTTTCCAGCACGGAAATGTAGTTCTCGATAGCCAGCGTGTCGTTGACCTGACCGCCAAAGCGCTCGGCAGCCACACCGGTACGAATGCCCTTGCGAGCGGCATACACAGCGGCTGCCGCGCCAGCGGGGCCACCGCCGATGACCAGCACGTCAAAAGCTTCCTTGGCCGAAATCTTCTCGGCTTCACGCGCTGCTGCGCCGGTGTCGAGCTTGGCCACGATTTCTTCGATGGCCATGCGGCCGGAGCCGAACACGGAGCCGTTCATGAACACCATGGGCACAGCCATGATTTCGCGCTCGGTCACTTCCTTCTGGAAAGCTCCGCCTTCGATGACCGTGGTCTTGATCTTGGGGTTCAAGATGGCCATCAGCGACAGGGCCTGCACCACGTCGGGGCAGTTGTGGCAGGTCAAGCTCATGTAGACCTCGAAGCTGAAGTCACCGTCGAGCGCCTTGATCTGATCGATCACATCCTGCTCCACCTTGGGGGGATGGCCACCCGTCCACAGCAGGGCCAGCACCAGCGAGGTGAATTCATGACCCAGAGGCAGCCCGGCAAAGCGCAGCTGAGTGTCAGTGCCCTTGCGCTGCAGCAGGAACGATGGCTTGCGTGCGTCGTTGCCATCGGTGCGCAGCGTGATCTTGTCGCTGCGCAGCGACTGGATGGTTTGCAGCAGATCGCGCATCTGGGCGCTGGTCTCGCTGTCATCCAGAGAAGCCACCAGCTCAAACGGCTGCTGCACACGTTCCAGGTAAGCGGCGAGTTGGGCTTTGAGTTGATCGTCAAGCATGGTGGATTCCTTTGAATTTAGAGTTGTTGATGCAATGCAGCACAGTGTTTTGAATCACTTGCCCGCCCATGAAAGCAAAAACTGGGCGTAAAAAAGCCGGACGGACAGGCAGCCAGTGCCTGAGCGTCGTCCGGCTTAGAGAGCGCTTACGCGCTCAGCCGATAGCAATCAGGCTTAGATCTTGCCAACCAGGTCCAGCGAAGGAGTGATGGTGCTAGCGCCTTCCTTCCACTTGGCGGGGCACACTTGGCCAGGGTTAGCGGCGGTGAACTGGGCAGCCTTGAGCTTGCGCAGAGTTTCCGACACGTCACGAGCGATTTCGTTGGAGTGCACTTCCATGGTCTTGATCACGCCTTCGGGGTTGATCACGAAGGTACCGCGCAGAGCCAGACCTTCTTCAGCAATGTGCACGCCGAAATTGTTGGTCAGCTGGTGTGTGGGGTCGCCAACCAGGGGGAACTGAGCCTTGCCCACAGCGTCGGAAGTCTCGTGCCACACCTTGTGCGAGAAGTGAGTGTCGGTGGTCACGATGTAGACCTCGGCACCAGCCTTCTGGAACTCAGCGTAGTTGTTCGCTGCGTCTTCGATTTCGGTGGGGCAGTTGAAAGTGAAAGCAGCAGGCATGAAGATCACGACGGACCACTTACCCTTCAGGCTCTCTTCAGTCACGGTGATGAATTCACCCTTGCCGTTGCGGTTCACATAGGCTTCGGTCTTGAAGGGGAGAACTTGAGTGTTGATCAGAGAAGACATTTGCTGTTTCCTTGTGATGAATGATTAAAGACAGGATGAAGTTTAGAGCGACCCAAAAAATAAAGCCAATCGATTGACTTCATTGCATTGATTTGAAATTACTATCAAACTTCATTCTGGCAATCTGAGGTCAAGCCGCACTGCTGTGCGGCTCAGCTTTCTATTTTGGGCCTAAAACAGGTGTTTCAAGCCAATAGTCCTTCAATCACGCTCATAGCTTTTGTTGTCATCACCGCGTCAACTCCTCGCGAAAGAGGTTTCTCAGAACGTAAGCTAAACGAGAACGCGCATCAGATGCAGCCAATTCGGCCGGGCATGGACTTTGTTTGATTTGCCTCATAAAGCATGGACAATCGAGGCGAATAACAACTGCCCGAGAAGGAGTCCCCGATGAAAGGTGATGCACAAGTCATTTCATGGCTGCAAGCCCAGCTCAAGAACGAGCTGACCGCCATCAACCAGTACTTTCTGCACTATCGCATGTACAAGCACTGGGGCTTCGACAAGCTGGCCAAGAAAGAATATGAAGAGTCCATCGGCGAGATGAAGCACGCCGACTGGCTGATGGATCGCATCTTCATGCTCGATGGCCTGCCCAATCTGCAGGACCTAGGCAAGCTGCAAATCGGTGAAGACGTGCCGGAAGCTCTGGCCTGCGACCTGCGCCTGGAGCAGGCTGCCCAGCAAACCATCAAGGACGGCATCGCTCACTGCGAATCCGTGCGTGACTATGTCTCGCGCGATCTGCTGCAAAAGATTCTGGACGATACCGAAGAGCACATCGACTTCCTCGAAACCCAGATCGAGCTGATTGCCAAGGTCGGCGAGCAGAACTATCTGCAATCGCTGATGGGCGAGATCGAATAATTGGATCTTTAAGACTCCAATGCAAAGCGGCCCTTCATGGGCCGCTTTTTTATGCTCACAGAAAACTCAAGACGGCATCAAAAAGTCGCGGCTGATGCCTGAGCCCAAGTCATTGATCCGGTCAAGAAACTGCGTCAGATAAGCATGCAAGCCTGTGGTCAATATCTCGTCGATACGGCCATATTGCAGATCTGCCAGCAGGAGGCCAGCCTTGCGCTGCGTTTCCCGGGAGTGGTCGTTTCTCACCCTGTCCAGATTCTTGACTACCTCATGCATGCTGGCCAGCAGCGAGCGCGGCATATCGGCGCGCAGCATCAGCAACTCCGCCACACGCTCTGGCGTAATCACATCACGGTAGACCTTGCGATAAACCTCGAAGGCCGAGACGCTGCGCAGCAAAGCACTCCAGTGATAGAAGTCGAAGCTGGCCATGCCTCGGCCACGCGACATCCCGTGGTAGTCGCGCTCTATGGCGTGGAACTTCACATCCAGCAGACGTGCCGTGTTGTCAGCGCGCTCTATAAAGGTACCCAAGCGCACAAAATGCAAGGCCTCATCTTTGAGCATGGTGCCCAGCGACACGCCGCGCCACAAATGGGAGCGGTATTTGACCCATTCAAAGAACTGCGCGGGATCCTGCTTCCAAGCCTGTTTGTCATAGTTTCGCTGTAACGCCAGCCAGGTCTGGTTCTGCGTTTCCCAGGACTCTGTAGTCAAAGCGCCGCGCACGGCCCGTGCGTTCTCTCGCGCTGCTTTCAGGCAGGCAAAGATAGAAGAGGAATTGGCCTCATCCGAGACCATGAACTGCAGCACAGACTCTCGATCCACCACAGGAAACTGCGCCTTGAAAGCTGGTATCAATTCACTGATGGACAGCACGCTTTGCCAGTCCTTGTGAGCATCATGCATGGCCTGCGGCAGCATGGCAGTTTCATAGGCCACACTCAGCATGCGTGCGGTGTTCTCTGCCCTCTCGGTATAACGAGACATCCAGTACAGATGATCGGCGGTACGACTCAGCATAGGGCCTCCTTGGGCAGAGCCCCCCGCACGCGCTCAACGCGCGCGCCGTATTCTGGTGAAAAAACACCTACGGCATTTTTTTCTACCCGCTCGGTATAGCGAGACATCCCGTAGAGATGATCAGAGGTACGTGACAGCATCAGCGGCCTCCCTCTTGCTCTTCCAGCACCCAGGTGTCTTTGGTGCCACCGCCCTGCGATGAGTTCACCACTAGCGAGTCCTGTTGGAGCGCCACACGCGTCAACCCACCTGCAACCATGTTGACTTCAGTCCCCGTCAACACAAAAGGCCGCAAGTCGATATGCCGCGAAGCAATGCCTGCTTCCACCATGGTCGGACAGGTAGACAAGGAGAGCGTGGGTTGAGCGATGTAGTTGCTGGGATTGCCCACCAGCACACGCCGAAAAGCCTCGACCTCGGCCTTGGTGGCAGCCGGACCGATCAACATGCCGTAGCCCCCTGCGCCATGTACCTCCTTAACGACCAACTCGTGCAGATGATCAAGCACGTATTTCAGATCATCTTCCTTGCGGCACAGCCAGGTCGGCACGTTCTGCAAGATGGGTTCCTCCCCCAGATAGAAGCGGATCATCTCTGGCACATAGGGGTACACCGATTTGTCGTCAGCGAGGCCCGTGCCGACCGCATTGCAGATGTTGACGTTGCCAGCGCGATAGGCACGCATCAGCCCCTTGCAACCCAGCGTCGATGTGGAGCGAAAAACCTCGGGATCGAGAAAGTCGTCATCGACGCGGCGATAGATCACATCCACGCGCTGCAGCCCCTGGGTGGTGCGCATATAGACCACGTCTTTATCGACCAGCAGATCCTGCCCTTCGACCAACTCCACCCCCATTTGCTGGGCCAAAAAAGCATGCTCGAAATAAGCGCTGTTGTACATGCCCGGCGTCAGCACCACGACCGTGGGCTCCAGCACACCCGCAGGAGCACTGGCACGCAGCGTATCGAGCAGCATGTCGGGGTAATGCGCCACGGGAGCCACCGCATGTTTGCCAAACAGCTCGGGAAACAGACGCATGGTCATGCGACGGTTTTCCAGCATGTAAGACACGCCAGAGGGCACGCGCAGATTGTCTTCCAGCACGTAGTACACGCCATTGCCCTGTGCATCCGGCGCACGCACGATATCTATACCGGCAATATTGGCATAGACATCATTGGGCACCTTGATGCCTTCCATCTCCGGGCGGTACTGGCTGTTGCCGCGCACCAGCTCGCTTGGGATCAGGCCTGCGCGCACCATGTCCTGGCCGTGATAGCAGTCGCGGATAAAGCGGTTGAGCGCCGTGACGCGCTGCAGCAGCCCGGCCTGCATGCTGGACCACTCATGCGCGGGAATGATGCGCGGGATCAGATCAAAGGGGATCAGGCGCTCGGTACCGGCGCCGCTCTCGTCCTTGTCGCCATAAACAGCAAAGGTAATGCCCACGCGGCGAAAGACGATTTCTGCCTCGGCACTGCGGGCTCGCAGATACTCTTGGGGCTGTATGGCCAGCCACTGCGCATAGTCCCGGTAGTGGTCTCGCACCTCGCCCTCGGAGGCGGGCGAGTTCAGATACATCTCATCGAATGTGTGCATCCTGTACTCTCTGTTCTTCGAAGGGCAGCCCCCCCGCAGATCGCTGCTATCCAGCGTGTACCGTAGCTTCGAGCTGTTGTCCCAACCCAATATCACCTTGCTTGTGCGCCGCACGCACACAGCGCACAAGCGTCAATGCAAACCTTATGCCAGTTTTCAAGGCCATGCCATAGAGCCGGCATGAACGTCCCAATAATGCGCCCGTTTTTGTCGCTCGCACACCAGCTTTTCAGGCTCTGCCGAGTGCCACACTGCGGCCCCGCAGCGGTCCTGCAACACCAGCTTGCTACCTGCTGCTTCATAGCGCTGCACCACGGCAGCCACAGGATGGCCGAAACGGTTCAGATAACCCGCCTGTACCACCGCCCAGCCTGGCCTGAGTATGTCCACCCAGGCCGGGGTCGAAGAGGTCTTGCTGCCGTGATGAGGTACCAGGAGCCAGTCCACAGGCGTACTCAACCTGGTTTGAAGCAGCAGCTGCTCCTGTGCGGCTTCAATATCGCCGGCCAGCAAGGCCACGCGCCCACTGGCAGAGCGAATGCGCAGCACACAGCTGCCGAAATTGGGCCGTGGCTTGCGTCCTTGCAGCCAGTCATCTCCCGCCGGAGGATGCAGCACCTCGAATGTGACTCCATCCCATTGCCAGTGCTGGCCCTGCGTGCAGCGCTGCATGACAGGCAGTGCATCTGGTGGCCCCTCAAGCAGTGCGCCTGACTGCACACCTGGCAATGTATTGGCTTGCGCAACCCACTGCGCACTCTCCAGCACAGAATCCGAGCCCCAGACCTGCAGGCCGCCTGCATGGGCATGAGCACTCCTGGCCGCCAACACTGCCATGGCGCCTCCCGTGTGATCACTGTCGCCGTGGCTCAGCATCAGGGCATGGAGCTTCATACCCTTGGCCGCCAGCAGTGGCAGCAGCACACGCTCTCCGGCATTGCTGTGGCGGCTGTAGCGCGGCCCTGTGTCATACAGCATGCGATGCCCGGCCGTGCTGATGAGGACCGCATTGCCCTGGCCCACATCTGCAGCCAGCAATTCGAACTCTCCCGCACGCGGCCATGCCTGCGGCCAGAACAGCGCCGGCAACGCCAACATGGCCGCCACCATTCGCAGCCGCGCAGGCAGCGGAGCCACCATCAACAGCCCGGCCATGATGGCCAGCCCGCTTGCCCACCATGCAGGCTGCGGCAAAGCCCAGACAGCCCCCGGCCATGTCGCCAGCCATTGCAGCAGCTGCATCATGGGCAGCAAAGCCAGCGCCGCAGCCCCTGCCGCCACCGGAACAGCAACCGCCAGCAGAGCCAGCGGCGTGACCACCAGGGTCACCCACGGAATGGCCACCAGGTTGGCCAGCAGCCCCACGATGGACACCTGCCCGAACAGCAGCAGGCTCAGCGGCGCCAGCGCCAGAGAGATTCGCCACTGCTCGCGCCACAGGCCATGCATCTTTGATAAAAATCGACCCATAGCGCTTGGCGCACCTGCGGCTGAAGCTCCTGAATCAGAAGCAAGCAGCACGCCCACAGCCACAAAGCTGAGCCAGAACCCCGCCTGCAGCAAAGCCCAGGGGTCAGCGACCACCACGACTGCCAGCGCCAGCAACCACACACAGGGCCATGGCCAGCGCACGCCCTGCCATTGCAGCAAGGCCACCGCCGCCAGCATGCACACCGTGCGCTGGGCGGGCAGCCCCCAGCCACTGAACAAGGCATAGCCTCCAGCCAGCAGCACGCCGATGAACAAAGCCGCACGCGGCGCAGGCAGCCAACGGCAAGCCCGAGCACTGAGCCGCCACAGCCGCCCGACCACTAGCGCAGCCAGCCAGGCAAACATGGTGATGTGCAAGCCTGAAATACTCATCAGATGCGCCACCCCCGTCTGGCGAAACAGCGTCCAGTCATCGCGCTCTATGGCTTGCTGATCCCCCACTGCCAGCGCCGCCACCACACCCAAGGCCGCAGGCCCACGCCGCGCCGTGTCTGCCGGCCACCAGTGCTGCAGCGGCAATGCCTGGGCCAGAATTCGATCACGCAGCCACTGGCGGGCACGCTGAATGCGGTATTGCGCTGTCACCGCCAGCAACTCTGGTGACGGCTGGTCGCGCACATACCCCGTGGCCTGCACACCTTGCGTCCAGGCATGCAACTCATAATCAAAGCCATGCGGGTTTCGCGCGCCATGAGGGCGCTTGATACGCACCGTAAAGCGCCAGCGCTGACCGGGGCTCAAAGCCACTCCCTGTGCCCACACAGGAATCACTGGCTCATTCGCCTGCAACTCCTGGCCGAAGGGCCCGTACCAGGCCAGCTCCAGCACCTTGGGCACGCCTTCTGCAGCGCTTTCCACCACAAAGCGCCAGCGCTGCCCATTGCTCTGGTTTTGCAGCATGGAGGCGATATATCCCTCCACCGGTATATCCACGGCCTCCAGCGCCTTGGGCAGGGTCTGCGCCAGATAGGCATGGGCTCGCCAGCCCGTCAGACCGGCGACACAGCACGCAGCGCCCAACAGCAATAGCGCGCTGCTTTGCAAACCCCACTGCCAAGACCAGCCTTGCCAGCGCGATGCATACAGCAAGGCCAAGACTCCCGCCCCCAGTAGCAGCTGATACAGCGCCAGATGCAAAAGCTGCGCCTGTGTGACTTGCCATGCCGCACCCAGAACACAGCCCCACAGCGGCGCCAGCCATGAGAGGCGCTGCGGCTGCATGGTGCGGGTATGACGGGCATGGCGAGATAACATTGCACCATGCTAGAAGCGAGCACCTGCTGACTGCACTAAGGCTATCCCTGCCCATCCCCAAGCCTATGAGCTGCCACAAGCGCAGATTCTTGTTGCGCGAGCAGCTATCAATTCAAAAGCGATGCCCGGCGCAATCCGGGCATGACTATCACCGCTTTGGGCTGTGTCACACTCGTCTCTTTAGCCCTTCACTTTTGGAGTCCGTCATGAGCGTTTACGAAAAACTCAAAGCCCTGAACATCACCCTGCCCGAAGTGGCCCTGCCTGCAGCCGCTTATCTGCCCTACGTGCAGACCGGCAACCTGGTGTTCCTCAGCGGCCATGTGGCCAAGCAGGACGGCAAGCCCTGGGTGGGCAAACTGGGCGAGAACATGACGACCGAAGAAGGCAAGCTGGCCGCACGCGCCATCGCCATTGACCTGATGGGTACGCTGCAGCATGCCTGCGGCGGTGATCTCAGCCGCGTCAAGCGCATCGTCAAGGTGATGAGCCTGGTCAACTCCAGCCCCAGCTATACCGAGCAGCACCTGGTCACCAACGGCTGCAGCGAGCTGCTGGGCGAAGTCTTTGGCGAAGCGGGCAAGCACGCCCGCAGCGCCTTTGGCGTGGCGCAAATCCCCATGGGCTGCTGCGTGGAAATCGAGCTGATGGCCGAGCTGGCCTGAGAGTCAGCTCCGCTCATCATGTATAAAAAGTGAGCATGCTGCGCTTGCTATTCATAGAATTCAGAGTAAAAGCTCCTTGAATCCATGATTGAGCAAGCGCTATATGCTCACTTTTTAATTGACCTACGCTTCAACTGCAGCGCCTTGAACGAGGAATTGCCATGCCCCACATTCAGGAGCCCCCTCGGGTTCTCAGCATTCAGTCACACGTTGCCTACGGCCATGTAGGCAACGATGCCGCCATGCTGCCACTGCAACTGCTGGGCCTGGAGCCAGTGGCAGTGCACACCGTTCAGTTCTCCAACCACACGGGTTATGGCGAATTCAAGGGCCAGGTCTTCACACCTGCCCATGTGCAAGATGTGCTCGACGGCCTGCGCGCACGCAGCGTGCTTGAGCATTGCACCGCCGTGCTCTCGGGCTACCTGGGCGACGCCGGTGTGGGCGAAGCCATTTTGTCGGCCGTGCAGGAAGTTCGCGCCTCTTACCCTCAGGCACATTACCTGTGCGATCCCGTCATGGGCGACGTAGGGCGCGGCGTCTTCGTGCGTCCCGGCATCCCGGACTTTCTGCGCAAGCGGGCGCTGTCGCTGGCCAGCATCATCACGCCCAACCATTACGAGTTCGAGCTGCTGTGCGGCGGGCAGCCACTGGAGTCCGTGCAGGCCGCCGTATCCGCCGCACGCACCATGCTCGAGCAGATGCATGACCGCCGCACCGCCCTCATCGTCATCACCAGCCTGCGCACCAGCGACCTGCCTGACGACCAGCTGGCCACGTTGGCCGTAACGGCCGATAACGCCTGGCTGGTACAAACGCCCTACATCGACCTGCACCCGCTGCCCAATGGCATGGGCGATGTGTTTGCCGCCGTGCTGCTGGGCCATCTGATTCAAAAGCGCGCCATCCCTGATGCCGTCTCGCGCTCCGTCAGCAGCTTGTATGCCCTGGTCTCCCGCACCCGGCCCGGCCAGCGCGACCTGCCCCTGGTCGCCTGCCGTGAGCAGATCAATACGCCCGCGCAGACATTTGCTGCCATGCCTTTGGCAGCGCTGTAAACCCACTGAGTGAGTCCCATGACAGCGCGCTTCTGCGTCGATTTCAATGAAATGCTGCAGAGCGATCTGCTCATACTGTCCCAGACCGATCTTCGTCAGAACATCCACGGCCAGCCCGTGGTGCTGCACGAGGGTCTAGCCGCGGAAGTGCAGCAAGAAAGCCACTATGCCGACGCTGCACGCGAGCGGTGTGATTAAAGCCAAGCGCACAGGCGCATGGCCCCCGTCAAATGGTGCTGTCGACTGGATGCCGAGGCATTACCGACAGCAACTCACAGCCCAAGGTTCTGCCATGAAACACTCTACCAGTCATCACCCTGCCTTCACCTCTGCCTTCACCTCTGCCCTATGCGCCGCGCTGCTGCTGGCTTCTGCCCCAGTGCAAGCCCGTGATCCGGCAAGAGTAACTAGCGCAACGGCTCAACCAGCCCTCACCTCTGACACGCTGAGCAGCGCCATGCGCGACCTGCTGACCGCCACCATCACACGCGACCTGCAAGCCACGCTGAAATACGTTGCGCCGCGCAAAATTCAGAGCATTGCGGCGACCATGGGAAAGACGCAGCAGGAAACACGCGCTGAATTGGTGCGCATCGGCCAGGCCATCGATCAGCGCGACGGCATCAAGGTTCGGACTGGCTCCTACGACCTCGATGCCGGGCAATATGGCAAAACCTCTGCAGGACGCGAATACGCGCTGTTTCCATACCACCGCACTTTTGAGAAAAACGGCAGCACTTTCGAGCGCACCGATCTCACCCTCGCCAGCACCGACCAGGGACAGATCTTCATCACCCCCATCAGCGATGACTTGCTGCTGCCCGAGTTGATTGCGCTGTACCCGGACCTTGCTGAAGTCCCGTTTCCTGCAGGAACCCTCGGCCTCGCAGCCAACAAGCCCGTCAAGCCATAAGAGGAGCGCCTGCAGCGCGTCCTCAGGTATCGCAGAGCGCCACTCAGCACCCTCATTGAAGCCAGAGTCAGGGGATGTGAAGACACTTGCCAAGTGCAGCAATCGTGCTGCCTTGTCTCTACACCTCACTGCCCCATGCCCATGTACTTCTGGCTACTGATTTCGTCCCTGCCCCTTGGGGTCAGCATTGCCTATTTCTGCTTCGCGCCACGCGAACAACTGCTTGGCCAGCGGCTGGCGACATCCGCGCATGGAGCTGCTGTCTCTGCGCTCTGGTTCCTGGCCGTGCTCGCCAGTTTCTCTGGTGAAGCCTCGAACTGGAAATTCATTGGGCCGCTGTGCGCAATTCCGCTGGCGCTGATGCTCTATGCCTTCTGGAAATATGCAGGTCCGAAGTGGCTGCATTGGCTGCAAGCCCTCAATGCCTTTGGGCTGCTTGCACTGCTGTTCCTCAGCCAGATAGTGCTCGCCATTGCCAAGCAGTAACTCGAGTCACTGCACAAAAAAGCCGCCCCAGAAATCTGGAGCGGCTTTTTGCATAGCACCTGAAACGCTTATTCCACGCGCGTCACCGTCTGAGGCTTGAATCCCAGATCTGCTGCCTTGCCCTTGCGGCCACGGGCACCGCGAGCGTTGTTGAGGCTGCGGATTTCCAGCGTCTCGCTCTTGCGCTTGCCGCCACGGCCTACGCCATCGAGGCGAATGCTGCGGGTGTAGGCCGCAGCGCCCGCCAGCTGGTCCTTGTCTTCCAGGCTGATCAGCATCAGCCCGCGACCGCCCTTGGGCATGGTCTTGAGCTCGCTGACCTCAAAGGTCAGAATGCGCCCTCCCACCGACGCGCAGATCACATGCGTGGCGGGGTTCAGCAAACCAGCGCCCTGCTCGCCCCCTTCCACAGGCTCGGCACGCGCATTCATGGGAATGCCATGCACGACGGAAGGCGCGCACAGCGTCTCGCCATCGCCCAGCGTGACAAAAGACTTGCCCGCCTTCTGGCGCGAAACCATGTCACCCACATTGGCCGTAAAGCCATAAGCACCCGAGCCCGACAGCAGCAGCTGTGTGGTTTCACTGCCGGCAAAGTAGTGCAGCAGCTGCGTGCCCGCTTCCAGCTCGATCATGGTTGTCACGGGCTGACCATCACCACGCCCGCCCGGCAAGGCCGAGACAGGAACGGAGTAGATCCGGCCGTTGCTACCAAAGGCCAGCAGCTGATCGACTGTGCGGCACTCAAACGTGCCATATAGGCTGTCGCCGGCCTTGAAGCTCAACGTGTTTGCATCCACGCCATGGCCGTGGCGCGTGCGCACCCAGCCCTTTTCGGAAATGATGACGGTGGTGGGTTCGTCCACCACCTTGACCTCAGCCACGACTTTTTTCTCTTCGTGAATCAGCGTGCGGCGTGCATCGCCAAAGGTCTTGGAATCGCCTTCAATTTCCTTGCAGATCAGGCGGCGCATGGCAGCTTCGCTGCCCAGAATATCTTCCAGCTTGCCTTGCTCGGTGCGCAGCTCTTTCAACTCCTGCTCAATCTTGATGGCCTCAAGACGCGCCAGCTGGCGCAGGCGAATTTCCAAAATGTCTTCGGCCTGGCGCTCGGACAGATTGAAGGCATCAATCAAGGCCTGCTTGGGCTCATCGCTGGCGCGGATGATGGCAATGACCTTGTCGATATTGAGCAACACGGCCTGACGGCCTTCGAGGATGTGGATGCGATCGAGCACCTTCTCCAGACGATGCTGGCTGCGGCGCGTGACGGTCTGGAAGCGGAACGCAATCCACTCTTCCAGCATCTGACGCAGCGACTTCTGCACGGGGCGGCCATCCAGACCGATGCTGGTCAGGTTGATGGAGCTGGACGACTCCAGGCTGGTGTGGGCCAGCAGCGCGGTAATCAGCTCGGCCTGCGGCACCTTGCCGGTCTTGGGCTCGAACACAATGCGCACCGGCGCATCCTTGCTGGATTCGTCGCGCACACCATCGAGCACGGCCAGCATGCTGGCCTTGAGCTGGGTTTGCTCCTGCGTCAGCGCCTTCTTGCCGGTCTTGACCTTGGGGTTGGTAATGTCCTCGATCTCTTCGAGCACCTTCTGGGCCGACACACCCGGCGGCAGCTCGGTCACCACCATCTGCCACTGGCCACGTGCCAGCTCTTCGATCTTCCAGCGCGCACGCACCTTGAGGCTGCCGCGACCGGTGCGGTAGGCATCTGCAATATCGCTGCTGGACGAGATGATCTGACCGCCGCCCGGATAGTCTGGGCCGGGAATCAGCGCCAGCAGCTCTTCTTCGGGCAGTTGCGGCTTTTTGATCAGTGCCACGCAGGCTGCAGCCACTTCCACAAGGTTGTGGCTGGGAATTTCTGTGGCCAGGCCCACGGCAATACCGCTTGCGCCATTGAGCAGCGAGAACGGCAGGCGCGCAGGCAACTGCTTGGGCTCTTGCGTGCTGCCGTCATAGTTGGGCGTGAAATCCACCGTGCCCAAGTCGATTTCATCGAGCAGCAAGCTGGTGATCTTGGACAAACGCGCTTCGGTGTAACGCATGGCGGCGGCGCCATCACCGTCGCGGCTGCCGAAGTTGCCCTGGCCATCAACCAGCGGATAGCGCTGGTTGAAATCCTGCGCCATGCGCACCAGCGCGTCATAAGCCGACTGGTCGCCGTGCGGGTGGAAGCGACCGAGCACATCGCCAACCACACGGGCGCTCTTCACGGGCTTGGCCGCCGTATTGCCATTGGGGCCGCCATAGCTCAGACCCATGCGATCCATGGCGTAGAGAATGCGGCGCTGCACGGGCTTCAGGCCATCGCTGACATCGGGCAGAGCACGGCCCTTGACCACCGACAACGCATATTCAAGATAGGCGCGCTGTGCGTATTGACCCAGATCCAGTGCATCGCCAGCAGCTTGTTCGGACAAATCCAGTATGGTTTGATCGCTCATGAATTCTTTGTGATTTTTTCCTAGAACTTACGCAAACCAAGCTGCACAAAGGCAGTTTCCTTGAGGCACAAAACCTGCTTGATCCTGATTTTCGTAAGTCGTTTTTCAGATTGCGCCTGTCAGGCGACTCAATTTATTGGGATACCGAATCAGCGCCTGTCATACCCGGCAAGGTCATGCGAATGCGCGAGCCCGCAGCACTGCTCTTGCCGCCACTCACACTGGCAGAAGCCACACGGCCTGCCAGCGGATTGGCGGCCTGCAGCTGTTCGTAAATACCGGTCACGGCTTTGACGTAGTTCAGCGTTTCCTTGTACGGCGGCACAGACTTGCCATATTTGTTGACCGCTCCCTCGCCAGCGTTATAGGCGGCCAGCACCAGATCGAGACGACCAGGAAACAGATTCATCAGATAGCTGAGATAACGCGCACCCGCTGGGATATTGACGGCAGGGTCGGACAGCTGCTGCTGCATGCTGCGATTTTTGTTGGCGGCAACGCCAAAGCGCTCCGCCGTGGCTGGCATCAGCTGCATCAGGCCGACCGCGCCCTTGGGCGATACCGCCTCGGCATCAAAGCCAGACTCCACGGCAATCACGGCCTTGATCAAGTCATAGTCCACACCGGTTTTTTCAGCGGCTTTTTGCAGGTGTGGGCGCACGCTCTTGTAGCGCGGCGAAACCTCGAAAAAGCTCTGCGTGCGCGTGCGTGCACTCAAGCCTGCGGCAGCGCTGGAATGGGGCTGCAGGCCCGGCTTGCTGCTGTCATAGAGATCGCCCCTGAAGAACAGCTTGTAGCGCTCGTCCAGCGCCTCGGCCGCAAAGTGGGTGACGCCAAATTCATCGACATAGGCCCACAGGTCGGCATGCGCCGCCGGTGCCAGCGCCAGCCAGCCTGCGCCCGCCAGCAACAGGTGCAGGCCAGCCTTGCGCAGACGCCCACCAAGGAGCGCCAACGCTGATGACTGATATGAAGACTGAAAACTTGGCATGACTTGATCCCATCACTGCGGCAGGCGACTAGCAGTTAGCAACTAGCGCCCTCACGAACCGCTCAGATATCGACCTCCACGGCATCGCCATGCAGCTCCATCAGCTCGCGGCGGGCAGCGGCTTCGCCCTTGCCCATGAGCTTGGTGACCACGGCTTCGGCCTGGGCAAAGTCCAGATTCATGAACTGCACAGGCAGCAGGCGGCGCGTATCGGGGTTCAGCGTGGTTTCCCACAGCTGTTCGGCATTCATCTCACCCAGGCCCTTGAAACGGCTGACCTGGCACTTTTCACGCGGCACGCCGTCCTTGGCACATTTCTCCAAGATGGCGTCCAACTCGCCCTGATCAAGGGCATAGACCTTGATCGCAGGTTTTTTGCCGCGTGCAGGCACATCCACACGGAACAGCGGCGGCAGGGCCACATGGATGTGGCCGGCTTCCACCAGCTTGGGGAAATGCTTGAAGAACAGCGTCAGCAACAGTACCTGAATATGGGAGCCGTCCACGTCCGCGTCCGACAAGATGCAGATCTTGCCGTAGCGCAGGCCGGACAGATCCGGCTCGTCATTGGGGCCGTGCGGATCGACACCAATCGCCACCGAAATATCGTGAATTTCGTTGTTGGCAAACAGGCGGTCGCGGTCCACTTCCCAGGTATTGAGCACCTTGCCGCGCAGCGGCAGGATGGCCTGGGTTTCCTTGTCGCGGCCCATCTTGGCGGAGCCGCCGGCAGAGTCCCCCTCGACCAGAAACACTTCGTTGACGCTGGTGTCCTTGCTCTCGCAGTCGGTCAGCTTGCCGGGCAGCACGGCCACGCCGCTGCCCTTGCGCTTTTCGACCTTCTGGCCGGCCTTCTGACGGGTCTGGGCGGCCTTGATGGCAATCTCGGCCAGCTTCTTGCCCCATTCCACATGCTCGTTGAGCCACAACTCCATCACCGGACGTGCAAAGCCCGAGACCAGGCGCACGGCATCACGCGAGTTCAGGCGCTCCTTGATCTGCCCCTGGAACTGCGGGTCCAGCACCTTGGCATTGAGCACATAGCTGGCGCGCGCGAACACGTCGTCGGGCATAAGCTTGACGCCCTTGGGCAGCAGCGAGTGCATGTCGATGAAAGCCTTGACGGCCTGAAACAGACCATCGCGCAGACCGCTGTCATGCGTGCCGCCCGCCGTGGTGGGAATCAGGTTGACATAGCTCTCGCGCAGCGGCGCGCCTTCTTCGGTAAAGGCCACGCACCAGGCTGCGCCCTCGCCTTCGGAAAAGCTGTCGTGGTGCTTGTCGGCAAAACCCTCGCCTTCAAACAGCGGGATGACAGGCTCGCCATGCAGGCTTTGCGCCAGATAGTCGCGCAGACCGCCCTTGAACTGCCAGGTCTGGGTATCACGGGCTTTTTCATTGATCAGCGAGACCGCCACGCCGGGCATCAGCACGGCCTTGCTGCGCAGCAGATGCACCAGCTCGCCCATGGGCAGGTTGGTGGACTCGAAATACTTGGCATCGGGCCAGGCACGCACGGTGGTGCCGTGCTTGCGCTCGCCGGGCTGCAGATCGCGAACCTTCAGCGGCTCAATCACATCGCCGCCGGAGAACACCAGCGTGGCCACCTGACCGTCGCGGTGCACGCTGACTTCCATGCGGGTGGACAGCGCATTGGTCACCGACACGCCCACGCCGTGCAGACCACCTGAGAAGCTGTAGGCGCCGCCATTGGCCTTGTCGAACTTGCCGCCCGCGTGCAGACGCGTGAAGACCAGCTCCACCACGGGCGCTTTTTCTTCGGGGTGCAGTCCAAAGGGAATGCCGCGCCCGTCGTCTTCAACGCTGTAGGAGCCGTCGGCGTGCATGATGAATTTGATTTTTTTGCCGAAACCGGCAAGCGCTTCGTCGGCCGCGTTGTCGATCACCTCCTGCAGGATGTGCAGGGGGTTGTCGGTACGCGTGTACATGCCGGGACGCTGTTTGACAGGCTCCAGACCCTTGAGAACGCGGATCGAGCCTTCGGAATATTCGTTGGACGGTTTGACTGCCATGGGGGCGGATTGTAGTGGCCTCTCCGGATGAGAGCTGGATAAATTCACAGTTGTTTACTCCCAATACTCTTGCACAAAGCCGGAACATCTGTCTTCGGAATGTGTTTTTTCCTCAGTGCCAGTGCAGAGAAATATTGAAAAACCATAGCTTCATTCGCCTATCAACTATTGATTTCAGAATGTTTTCTTATCGAAATTGATAGATATCAAGCGCTATACGCTCACTTTTTTATTAATTCAAAGCACTGCAATGCGCTCGACCACAGCATGCTTTCTCATTCTGGCAAGCGAGACTGCCACGCATGTGACGGCACGTACAGGCGTATATGCGCGGGTTTCGCTACAGTGATGCGCTTACAGATTCCTGCGCTTTTGCAGACACGGCATGACCACAAAGACAACTCCTCACTCCATGTCCATGGCACAGATTCTTCTGTGCGGGGGCGCCATCGTCACCCTCTCCATGGGGATACGCCACGGCTTTGGCCTGTGGCTGCTGCCCATCACCCAGGAAATGGGCTGGACGCGTGAGAGCTTCTCGCTGGCCATTGCCGTACAAAACCTGTCCTGGGGCGTGCTGGGCATTTTTGTCGGCATGCTGGCCGACCGCATCGGCGCGTTCAAAGTACTGATCGGCGGCGCTCTTCTGTATGCACTGGGTCTGGCCGGCATGGCTTTGTCGCCCAACACCACGGTTTTTTTGCTGACCGCAGGTGTGCTGATTGGCGCAGCCCAGGCGGGCACGACTTACGCCGTGATCTACGGCGTTCTGGGCCGCCAGATTCCTGTGGCACGGCGCAGCTGGGCCATGGGGGTAACGGCGGCGGCGGGGTCGTTCGGCCAGTTCTTCATGGTGCCTGTGGAGGGCGGGCTGATTGCCCAGTTCGGTTGGTCGAACGCGCTACTGGTGCTGGCCCTTTTTGCCTTGCTGATCGCCGCCCTGGCCTTTGGCCTGCGCGAGCCGGGCTTCAGCAGCGGCACGCCCATCAAGCGGGAGCAGACCGTGGGCCAGGCGCTCAAGGAAGCCTGGACCTACCCCAGTTTCTTGCTGCTGATGGCTGGCTACTTTGTCTGCGGCTTTCAGGTCATGTTCATCGGCGTGCACATGCCCAGTTACCTTAAGGACTTTGGCATGGAGCCGCATGTGGCCAGCACCTCGCTGGCATTGGTGGGCCTGTTTAATATCTTTGGCACCTATCTGGCCGGCAACCTGGGCCAGAAAATGCCCAAGCGCTATCTGCTGTCGGGCATTTACGGCCTGCGCTCGGTGGCGACGGTGTGCTTCTTGCTGGCCCCGCTCTCGCCCTGGTCGGTCTATATCTTCTGCGCAGCCATGGGTTTTCTGTGGCTGTCCACCGTGCCTCTGACCAATGCCACCATCGCCCAGATCTTTGGCGTGCAGCATCTGTCCATGCTGGGCGGCTTTGTGTTCTTCAGCCACCAGATCGGCAGCTTCCTGGGCGTGTGGCTGGGCGGCTATCTGTATGACATCAACGGCAACTACGATATGGTCTGGTATCTGTCGATTGCGCTGGGCATTTTTGCCGCCCTGGTCAACCTGCCCGTGCGCGAATCGGCGATTGCCCGCCACCCAGCAACCAAGGCCGTCTGAACCATGCAACTCAAACTCTGGCAACGCTCGCTGATCTGGGCCGCCGTACTCGCGGTGCTGATGGCCGTGTTTGCGCTGTATCTACAGCCGCAGTTCATGCTGACGCTGGCCGATCAGGTCTGGGCCTGTTTCTGAGAACCTGCTGACCACAAGCGCGGCGGCGACATGGCCGCCCTCAGCGAGGGCACCGGCACTGCTATAGTTTTTGGCAAGATGACCTGCCCCCCCCTGCCCCAAGCCCCCGCCTCCCCTCCTTCAAGCCATGGTGCACAAGCGCCCTCCGACTGGGTCAGCCGCTTTGCCCATCTTGTCGCCCCCCAGGGCAGCGTGCTGGATCTGGCCTGCGGCATGGGCCGCCACACCCGCTTTTTTCATGCATCCGGCCATGCTTTGACCAGCGTGGACAAAGCACCAGAAGCAACCCAGTCCATCGCAGAGATTGCCGAAGCCATTACCGCCGATATTGAAAGCGGTCCCTGGCCTCTGGCAGGCCGCAGCTTTGATGGCATAGTCATTACCAATTACCTGTGGCGACCGCTGTGGCCCCAAATTTTGGCCAGCGTCAAACCCGGCGGTGTGCTGCTGTATGAAACCTTTGCCCAGGGCAATGAAGCCTATGGCAAGCCGTCCCGCCCGGACTTTCTGTTGGCCCCCGGCGAGCTACTGCAGGTGTGCACAGGCTGGAGCATCGTGGCCTATGAACATGGGCTGCTGCGCCAGCCTGACAGGGTCGTGCAGCGCATTGCCGCTATCAAGCCTGACGCTGATAGTGCATACCCCGCCTTGCTTCAAGCCTGATTTCGCCCTGATCTCACTGTTTGTTATCGTTTCTCTGGACATTCATGCCCAACTACGCCTTGCTTCTCGCGCACGACGAATACCCCTGTCCCACCACTGACTGGCCTGCCGAGCCAGGCGGTCCCTGCGAAGGCTGGGCCGAATGGTTTGAGAGCGTGCCACTGCTGTTCAGCGTGCTGCTGGGCGATGCCCAGCATCTGCCAGAGCTAGTGCCCTGCAGCGCCTATCAAGACAAGCAAAGCCTGATTTCCCTGGCCGCGCCCATGGCCCAGGTCAAGGCGCGCTGGCAATGGTTGAAGGCGCAGATGGAGCCATTGCCCGCCCGCTGGCCAGAGTCGGTCAAAAAACAGTGGCAAGAGATTGACACCCTCATCACGCAAAGCCAGCGCCAGTGGCTGCTGCTGGACTGCGCCACGTTGATTCCTGAAGACACCGATTCGCCTGAGTACGCAGCAGCGCTCAATGCCCTGCGCGACCGCTGCACACAATGGGACTGCGGCGTTAACACCTTGCCCGAATCGCTACAAGTTTTGAAGCAGGCCCCGCAATCTCAGTTGGGCTGGTGGAGCCATAGCGTCATTGCCCGCACCGAGGTGATTGAGCGCGATAACGACGATGACTGGCCTGCATGGCTGGCCGACCACTATGTGGAGCGCTACCACAGCGCCTGGGATGAGGCGACAGATACTTATCTGGTTCTACCCAAAATCCATCCCCGCACTGGTGAGCCTTTACCCAAGAAAAAAAGGCCGGACGCTTGGCCCATGGGCATGGTCACGCCCTATGGCCGCTGGCTGCTCAAACCTATGGAAGGCGCATCTGGCGCCCATACCTCGGGCGGCTATATCTGCGTGAGCTACCCCGAGGAATCAGAAGGCGCGGGCGCAAAATCCGGCCTCAAGGACTTGAACGGCAACTGGGTGGTGCCACCATCAGCCGGCTACCGCAATGCCTATGCCATCACGCCTCAGGTCATGGCCTGCCAGTCGGAGAACGGGTCTGGCATGGAAGACCTGCGCAGCCTGCCAGGGCTTGCGCTATTGCATGAGGGTGTGAGCAGCATCTACTACAACGCGGAAGAAGACGAATTCATCCGCGCCGATCAGGGGCCGTATGGCAGCTCGCGCAAGCTGCTGCTCAAGAAAGATGGCCAGCCGCTGTTTGATGCCAGCAAGTACGAGCACATCAACGACTTCAACGCCAAGAGCGGCCTGGCCGTGGTGACGGTGCGCGAGAACTACATCGACGAGCAAGGCGAAGAAGCCTGCCATATCTGGGAAGGCGTGCTGCATATCAGCGGCCAGGAGATCATTCCCTGCCAGTACAAAACCATTGAGCGCGGCTTTAGCAGCTCTCCGCCCAAGGTGCTGCCCGGCGGCAAGCTGCTGGCCATTACCGACAAAGGCCAGCCCCATGTCTACAGCACCAAGGGCAAGCTGCTGGCCTCGCCCGACATCTGGTGCCCGCCGCTGAACTGCAGCCCCAAGAAAAATGAGCTGCTCACCTTTATGGGTGAAGGGCCAGAGGCCGAACTGGTGATGTTTTCCATCAAGGACTTCAGCATCACCCGCACGGGCGAAACCTGGGACGACTACCGCAACGCCCTGCGCGGCATGTTCAAGGGGCTGGACGGCGAACAAGCCGAAACCACGACCATGACCCGCGCCGAGCTGATCGAGGCCGAAGACGAAGTCTGGATGGGCGACCTGTGCCGTATCCTTTGCCTGGGCGACGAGGATGAAGCCACTGCGCTGCTGCAGGCATGGCGCGACTGCGTGGCAGAGCCTGACCCTGACGATATGGGCTGGGATGATGATGACGAGATCGACCCCGACGTAATGCATCTGCCCGCGGGCGAAAACGCACTGACGCTGTACTGGGTGCATCTGATCCCCATCGCCACCCAATTCGCCCGCTTTGACTGGAAGGATGCCGACGGCATTGCCGACACCCACTGGCTGCCCGGCACCGACGACTGGCACTGGGACACGCCTGCCGATGGTGTGGAGTCTGGCCTAGAACATCTGGCCGAGCATCTGTCAGGACGTGGCATGGCGCTGATCAAACTGGCGACGGACGACGACAGCCTCCGCATCACCGTCGTGCGCGCGAGCGATGCCGAGGATTTTCTGGACCGTCTGGCGCAGGCCCGCATTACGGCCTGGAATTACAGCGCGGATTGAGATGCATAGAGAGTCCTCTGTGCCCCCTCTTGCCTCAACACGTCTTCGCGAGCCGGCAAAGCATGCCGTCAAAAGAAGCCGCAAAAACCAAAACAATATGACGTCTTGAAATTAATTATTTCGTCTAATCGTCATTTATCAACAACACTTCAACCAAAATCAGTTTTTACTCGGCACTGTACCTTGTAAACCACGGCCTGGACCCTGTGCCTGTTTGTAGAATTCATTTTTCCCGTTTCAGATTGCGGATATGACATCACCCTCCGTCGCTCTCACTGGCAGCATTGTTGCCCTCATTACGCCCATGCTTGAAGACGGTAGCGTCGACTACCCGTCGCTGCGCAAACTCATCGACTGGCATGTGGCCGAAGGCACCAGTTGCATCGGTGTGGTCGGCACGACTGGTGAGTCTCCTACCGTCAATGTCGAAGAGCATTGCGAGATCATTCGCGTCTCCGTGGAGCAAGCTGCCGGGCGCGTCTCCATCATGGCTGGCTGCGGCGCCAACAGCACGCACGAAGCTATCGAGCTGGCCCAATACGCCAAGAAGGTGGGTGCAGACAGCCAGTTACAGGTGGTCCCCTACTACAACAAGCCTACCCAGGAAGGCCAGTACCAGCACTTCAAGGCCATTGCCGAAGCCACGGGCGACCTGCCCGTGATTTTGTACAACGTGCCCGGCCGCTCGGTTGCAGACATGCAGCACGACACCGTGCTGCGTCTGGCCCAGATCCCCGGCATCATCGGCATCAAGGAAGCCACCGGCAATATCGAACGCGCCCAATGGCTGATTCGTGATGTTCCCGCCGGCTTTGGTGTGTATTCCGGTGATGACCCCACTGCCGTGGCATTGATGCTGTGCGGCGGTCACGGCAATATCAGCGTGACGGCCAACGTGGCCCCCCGTCTGATGAGCGAGCTGTGCAAGGCTGCCATGGCCGGCGACGTCAAGCGCGCCATGGAGTTGCAGTTCAAGCTCATGCCACTGCACAAGAGCCTGTTTGTGGAAGCCAATCCCATTCCTGTGAAATGGGCAGCGGCCCGCATGGGCTTGTGCAGTCCCGCACTGCGCCTGCCGATGACGCCTCTGAGCCCGCAATACGAAGCGGTTGTTGAGGCTGCTATGCTGAAAGTTGGCGTACTGTGATCGAGTTGCGCTAAGCTAGCGCTTTTTCGCACATAGCTTGAACGCTTCTCAAGGACAATCCGCGTGAAACAACAAACAGCACGTTTGGGCCTGCTCAGCATCGCGCTGGGCCTGTCTGCCTGCACGACCACGTTCCAAGACACCAAGATCGACTACAAGAGCGCGGGCAAGAATCAAGCTCCGTCCCTGGAGGTTCCTCCGGATCTCACGCAGCTGTCGCAAGACTCACGCTACATGGTTCCTGGTGGCGTGGTGTCTGCAGCGGCCATTGAAGCCAACGCCAAGGCAGCCAAGCCTACTGACAACAACACCGCAGCCAACCAGATTGGCGACGTCCGCATCGAGCGTGATGGCGCCGAGCACTGGCTGGTGGTTGATCGTGCAGCCGACAAGCTTTGGGAGCCCACCCGCGACTTCTGGCTGGAAAACGGCTTCATCTACGTGATGGAAGACCGCCAGCTGGGAATCTTGGAAACAGACTGGGCCGAAAACCGCGCCAAGCTGCCGCAGGACGTGATCCGCAAGGCATTAGGCAAGGTGTTCGACTCTCTGTATTCCACAAGCGAGCGCGACAAGTTCCGCACCCGCCTGGAGCGCGAACCCGATGGCAAAACCCGCATCTATGTCACCCACCGTGGCATGCAGGAGGTATATACCAGCGAGCGCAAGGACAACACCATCTGGCAGCCCCGCCCCCGTGACCCAGAGCTGGAGACAGAGTTCCTGCGCCGCATCATGATCAAGCTGGGCGTGAGCGAAGAACAAGCTTCTGCGGTTGCCAAAGCCGATAAGTCTGCTGCGGTCACTACTTCTGGTGCACGCATGGACACCGTCAATGGCGTGCCTACTCTGCAGATCGAAGAAGGCTTTGAGCGCGCATGGCGCCGCGTTGGCGTGGCACTGGACCGCACAGGCTTTACCGTGGAAGACCGAGACCGTAGCCGAGGCATCTACTACGTGCGCTACGTGGACCCGAACGCCAAGGAAGAGTCCAAAGGCTTCTTCGGCAAGATCTTCAGCCGCGGCAAGGAAGCTGCTGCCCCTGTCAAATACCAAATTCTGGTCAAAGGCGACGGCAACCAGTCTCAAGTCACAGTACTCAACGAACAAGGTCAGCCCGACAGCACGACCAATGGCCAACGCATTGTTCGCGTCATCACTGACGAGCTGAAATAAAAATACAGCTTCAACAAAAAAGCCATCAGAGCTCTTCTCTGGTGGCTTTTTTCATACTTGCACCCAAGTCACGATAAGACTCGCCCCCTTTAAGCCAAGGCCTTGGTGAACAAGTAGCGAGATGTACTGCCAGTGCTGCAACATGAGCTGGCCCTCAGAGCAGAAATATCAACAACTCCTTGAGCGCCACTGAAGAGCGTCAGCAAAACACTTCGCGAAATCCAGACATAAAAAAACCGCACCAAGGTGCGGCTTTTGCCTGAGGCTCAAAGAGCCTCTTGCCTGCAAGAGTGAATTACTTTGCGGCAGGAGCTTCAGCGGCAGGAGCAGCTTCGGCAGCAGGTGTTTCAGCGGCGGGAGCAGCTTCAGCAGCAGGGGCTTCAGTGGCGGGTGCGGCTTCAGCAGCAGGTGCAGTTTCTGCGGCGGGTGCAGCTTCAACAGCAGGTGCTTCAGTGGCGGGGGCAGCAGGAGCTTCCACAGCAGGTGCAGCAGCAGGAGCTTCTTCCTTCTTGTCGCCACAGGCAGCCAGAGCAGCAGCAGCAATCACGGTAGCCAGAATCAGAGAGTTCTTCATGACAGTTTCCTAAATTAGTAGGTTCAGCAGACAGTATGCGAATTGCCATTACGGTCAGCTTGTTGCAGCTATTGATCGCTTTGGCAGATCAGGTCAAACGATAAATTCGACTTCGCCTGCATTATAGGCAATTTTGTCGATTACTGACCAAAGCTGACAGCAAGTAAACAATTTTGCACAAATCGGCGCCCCTCATTTATCGGGCAAGCAATTCTTGCCACGGGTCACACTGTCAACCAGAAAAAACTTCCCGTCAAATTCCTGACAAAACATTGCCAGAGATTTACACAATTGAGAAAACCCGGGAAACATCACTGAACCCGCAAAGGCCAGTCTGCTAACTTAGCATGAGCGCTGTTACAAGCCCACCCAAACTCAGTCGCCAGAGCGAACCCATCCCGCATCGAACCACGTTGACAACAACTCCAGCGCATCATCACTAGCCGTTGCTAGATCCCGGCGAGACAAGGCTTTTGTATCAGCCAGCTTGCGCATCAAGGTGGCATCCCGACCACCCGCCAGATAGCTCTCTCCATTAATGAAAATGTGCTTTGCATCGTAGAGCATGCGTGTACGGCGATCCAGCACCACGCTCTCGAACATGCCATTCTCCTCACCATGTTCGAACCAGACATTGGGCTTGGGGTCGCTCAGGTACTCACCCAAAGCTCGCTCCAGCGCCAGTGGCTCGGCCATGGCCTTCCTGAGCGCTTCTCGGGCAAAGTCATACATGCCTTCAGGAATCAAAGCCGGATTGCTCACGGCCTCTTGCTTGGGATCCTTGTAGATGACCGGGTTCTCCGGCTCGTCCGGTTCATCCGACATGCGCAGCAACAGCTCTCGACCCAGCTCGCCACGGTCAGGCGAACGAAAACCGATGGAGTAAGTCATGCACTCGCCCTCAGCCACGCCGTCATGTGCCCATTTGGGAGGCAGATACAGCATGTCACCGGGCTCGAGCACGAACTCTTCCTCAGGCTCAAAGTTGGCAAGAATTTTTAAAGGCTTATTGGGCTGCAGCGACAAATCCTTTTGGCGACCGATGCGCCAGCGGCGCTTGCCATGCGCCTGCAGCAAGAACACGTCATAGCTGTCAAAGTGCGGGCCAACGCCACCTTGATCGGTGGCAAAGCTGATCATCAAGTCATCAAGGCGCGCCTCGGGAACAAAGCGGAACTGCTGCAGCAACTGGTGCGCATGGGCATCGTGCGTGTCCACGCCTTGCACCAGTACGCTCCAGCCCGGCTTGGTCAGGGCGGGCAGGCTGCGACGTGACAGAGGGCCGTGGCTGAGCTTCCACTCATTGCCACCCAATTGCTGAATCAGGCGCGATTCAACGCCGTCTTCACCGGCCAGTGCCAACAGCCGGGCACGTGGGATGAGGGCCTTGAAGCCGGGAATGGCTTGGCGTACCAGCAAAGGCTTTTTGTGCCAGTGCTTGCGCATGAATTGAGAGGCTGTGAGCCCACCGAGCAAGGCGAGCGGAGTATTGGTGTCCATGAATACAGTCCTGCTTTCTAAGCAACGGACTGCATTGTCCTATAGGCACCAATCACGCGGGCCTGCATAGATCAATGACCAAGCTGCCTGAACTCGGAGGGTGACATGCCGGCATACGCCTTGAACGCACGACTGAAGTGTGCGCTATTGCCAAAACCACAGCCCATGGCAATTTCGGTAATGGTGCGGTGCGCAAGCGCTGGCGAGTGAAGGTCTCTCATGGACAGCTCCAGCCGGCTTTGCTGAATGAAACCTCCCAACGACTGCTCTCTACCCGCAAAGGCATTGTGCAAATGGCGACGACTGCAGTTCAGGGCCTCAGCCACCTGATCCACCGACAGGCCTGGATCTCGTACATGGCTTGCTACATATCCACAAATCCGGTCATACAAGGCCTGCTTTTGCGTCACCGCTGTGGCCTGTCCCCCGAGAGCTTGCAAAGACAGGTGAACCATATCCACGAGCAACTCCCCAGCTCGGCGAGCCAGTGGAGCGGTCATATTGTCCAGCTCCTGATAGGTGCTGCGCATGGTCTGCAATGCAATGCGAGCGATTCCGGCACTACCCCCAACCGAGCGTCCCATCAGCCCCTCAAGACGCAGTCCACGCTCGGCAATGCTGTGCTTGGGAATCATCATGATCAGGTGCTCTGTGTGCTGAGGATTCGCTACCACATAGGGCTCAGAAGTGTCGTAGATGGCCCAGCTGCCATTGCTGACAGAGCTTTTGCAGCCATGCTGCTCTACTTCCGCATGACCATCCCATGGGGCCACGATCTTCAAATATGCTGCTTCGCTATCGCGCAGACGGTGAGAGTCCCGTATGACACGGTGACGACCGGCATCCAGTTTGGTCAGCATGACATCGCCGGCGTAAGCCACGCTCAGATGCCCATCAAAGCGGGTGTCGCCGTACAGATCCGTATTCAAACCCGAAAACAGCTGTGCCATCCAGTCATGCCAGGCTGGGGCCGTTTCTTTCTCAGGAAGACCATCGGTACTCAGTACCACGGGCGCGGTCATGGGCCTTGACTCCTTGTTATAGCAAGCTCTGCCTGTATCGACAAAGTGCGGCAATTATGAGTAAGTGGGTGCTTTCCTGCTCATCGCACCCTGAATTACCCATCATGGACTTGCGACTGAAAGCATTGCACCCCTAGGGCAAACCCTAGGCATCGTGCACGATTTGTCAAATGGTTTGTGCACATTGCGCACAGCAGCTATCTGACGCTTTTTCTACGATCAGTCCCACGCCATTTTCGGCAATTACACAAAAAACTAGCTGGGGACAAGCCCTGTGACGCAAGCCTTTTGCAATCACTTGCCGGCCATCCTCGCTTTATGAACCTGCATCAACAAGCAGCGACCAGGATCGCTGCGCACATGGGACTCAAGGACACGAACATGATTGAACAAAGCATGCTCATCGGCGGCCAGACCGCACAAGCCAGCAACGGTGCCACTTTCGAACGCAAGAACCCTCTGGATGGCTCCGTCGCCACCCGCGCCCCTGCCGCCACCCCTGCAGATGCCGTGCGCGCTGTGGAAGCCGCCCAAGCTGCATTCCCCGCCTGGGCCGCCATGGGCCCAACCGAGCGCCGCCACATGCTGATGAAGGCATCCCAGGCTCTGGAAGCCAAGGCCGAGGCTTTTGCCGCTGCCATGGCTGCTGAAACAGGCGCCTCCGGCATCTGGGCTAGCTTCAACGTGCATCTGGCTGCCAACATGTTCCTGGAAGCCGCTTCGCTGACCACCCAGATCAATGGTCAGCTGATTCCTTCGGATATCCCCGGCAGCATGGCCATGGCCGTGCGCCAGCCCGCAGGCGTGGTGCTGGGCATCGCCCCCTGGAATGCACCCATCATCCTGGCCGTGCGCGCCATTGCCACGCCTCTGGCTTGCGGTAATACCGTGATTCTCAAGGGCTCTGAACTGAGCCCCGCCACCCATGGCCTGATCATTGAAGCCCTGCAAGAAGGCGGCCTGCCCGCTGGCGTGGTGAACTTTGTGACCAACGCGCCCGAAGACGCAGGTGCCGTGGTCGAAGCCATGGTGGCCCACCCCGCCGTACGCCGTGTGAACTTCACCGGCTCCACCCGCGTGGGCCGCATCATTGGCCAGACCTGCGCCAAGCACCTCAAGCCCGCGATTCTGGAGCTGGGTGGCAAGGCCCCCTTCCTGGTGCTCGACGATGCCGATGTGGACGCCGCCGTGGCCGGTGCCATCTTTGGCGCTTTCGCCAACTCGGGCCAGATCTGCATGTCCACCGAGCGCATCATCGTCGATGAAGCCGTGGCCGAGGAATTCATCTCCAAGCTGGTGGCCCGCGCCGAATCCCTGCCTCTGGGCGACCCCCGCCAGGGTCCCGTCGTGCTGGGCTCCGTCGTGGACATGAACACCGTGCACCGCGTCAACGAACTGATCGACGACGCCGTGGCCAAGGGCGCCAAGATCCTCTGTGGCGGCAAGGCCACCAACACCCTGATGGCCGCCACGCTGATTGACGGCGTAACGCCCGAGATGCGCATCTTCCGCGAAGAAACTTTTGCGCCTGTGAAGGCCATCGTGCGCGTCAGCGGTGAAGAGCAAGCCATTGCCATGGCCAATGACAACGAGTTCGGCCTGTCTTCTTCCGTCTACACCAAGGACACCGCCCGTGGCTGGCGCGTGGCTGGCCGTATCGAAGCCGGTATCTGCCACGTCAACGGCCCCACCGTGCATGACGAAGCGCAGATGCCTTTCGGCGGCGTGAAGAACTCGGGCTACGGCCACTTCGGCGGTCAGGCCGGCATCGATGCCTTCACCGACACCCGCTGGATCACCATGCAAACCGCTCCCCGCCACTACCCCTTCTGATTCAGAAGAGCTCTGGAACAAAAAACACACAACTGGAGAACCACGTTGAAACATGCAACCAAGCTGACTCTGGCAGCCCTGCTGTCGGGTCTTACCTTTGCTGCGTCGGCCGCAGGCTCACAGAAGATTGGCCCCGGCCAGCACTTCTACGAGCAAACCTGCGCCAAGTGCCACGAAGCAGGAGTGGGCCCCGTCATCAAAGGGCGCGGCTTTCCGCCTGCCACCTACATGATCATTGCGCGCAACGGCATGAACGCCATGCCCGCCTTCCGCGTGACAGACATTGACGACGCCACGCTGGAAGACTTGGCCAATTACCTGTCCAAGACAGAGGCACCCAAGGCTGCCGAGCCCGCCAAGAAGTAAAGAGGACGAGTTGATGCAAACCGATCGTCGCTCCCTACTCAAAGGCCTGGCCGCTGCCGGTCTGGCTGTCTCCGGCATGGGCCTGGCGCAAGCCGCCTCTGCCCTGACCGCCAAGACTGCCAGCGCGGCTGCCGGCTCTGCCGACGTGCTGGCCGTAACCTCCTCTTTGCATGGCTCCGCTCTGGATGCTGCCTTTGTGGCTGGCGTGCAAAGCACGGCCCGCAACGCGGCCCACTCCGGCCTGCAAGGTCTGGACAGCGCCGCCTTCAATCAGCTCGGCGAGTTGCTGGCCGACGGCAAGGAAACCAAACTGGTGGGCCTGCTCGATGACGCCTCGGCCACGCTGGTACTGGATCTGGTGCGCTCCGCAGGCGGACGCGTGCTGGCTGTCGAAAACCACCGCGTGAACAGCGCTGCCGCAGACTGGGCCAAGGCCTTGGGTCAATCTCTGACCACCGGCCAGGCCATGAACACATCCGCTGCAGCCGCAGGCAACGAAGCCCGCGTGTCTTTCAGCTGCGTGATCTAAGAAACAAGGAAAGCAGAGCATGACAAGCAAATACATGGCCCTGCCCAAGGGCATGAGCGAAAGCAGCTTTGATGCTGCCGTCGCCGACTTCAAGAAAGCCCTGGGCGAAGACAACGTAATGATCAAGGACGAGCTGGTTCGTCCTTACACCAAGGTGATGATGGCCGTGCCTACCGAAGAGCACACGCCCTCCGCCGTGGTGACGGCCACCACCGTTGAGCAGGTGCAGCAAGTCGTCAAGATCTGCAACGAGCACAAGGTGCCCGTGTGGACCATCTCCACCGGCCGCAACTTTGGCTACGGCTCCGCCGCTCCCGTGCAGCGCGGCCAGGTGATCCTGGATCTGCGCAAGATGAACAAGATCATCCACGTGGACCCCGAACTTTGCACCGCACTGGTCGAGCCCGGCGTGACCTACCAGATGCTCTACGACTATCTGGAAGAGAACAAGATTCCGCTGATGCTGTCGTTCTCGGCACCTTCGGCGATTGCCGGCCCCCTGGGCAACACCATGGACCGCGGCGTGGGCTACACCCCCTACGGCGAGCACTTCATGATGCAGTGCGGCATGGAAGTGGTGATGGCCAACGGTGACGTCTATCGCACCGGCATGGGCGGCGTCAAGGGCGACAAGGCCTGGCAAGTGTTCAAGTGGGGTTACGGCCCAACGCTGGACGGCATGTTCACCCAGTCCAACTACGGCATCTGCACCAAGATGGGCTTCTGGCTCATGCCCAAGCCTCCTGTCTTCAAGCCGCTGGAAATCCAGTTCGACGAAGAGAGCGATATCTCCGAAATCGTCGAATTCATCCGCCCGCTGCGCATCGCCCAGGTCATCCCCAACTCGGTGGTGATTGCCGGCCTGCTGTGGGAAGCCTCCACCTGCAACACCCGCCGCGCGGATTACACCACCGAACCCGGTGCCACGCCCGACGCCATCCTCAAGCAGATCCAGAAGGACAAGAAGCTGGGTGCCTGGAACGTGTATGCGGCGCTGTACGGCACCAAGGAACAGGTCGACGTCAACTTCAAGATCGTGCAGGACGCTCTCAAGCAGCTGGGCAAGGGTCGCTTGATTACTGAAGAAATCGCGGGCGACACGCAGCCCTTCAAGTACCGTGCCCAGCTCATGTCCGGCGTGCCGAACCTGCAGGAGTTTGGCCTGTACAACTGGCGTGGGGGCGGTGGCTCGATGTGGTTCGCCCCTGTGTCGCAGGCTCGCGGCAGCGAGTGCGACAAGCAAAAGTCGCTGGCCAAGAAGATTCTGAACAAGCACGGTCTGGACTATGTGGGCGAGTTCATCGTCGGCTGGCGCGACATGCACCACGTCATCGACGTGCTGTATGACCGCAGTAGCGAAGAGGAAACCAAGCGCGCCAACGCTTGCTTTGCCGAGCTGCTGGACGAGTTCGAAAAGGAAGGCTATGCCGTGTACCGCGTGAACACGGCCTTCCAGGAACGTGTGGCGCAGAGCTACGGCCCGGTTAAGCGCGAGATCGAACGCAAGATCAAACGTGCGCTGGACCCGAACGGCATCTTGGCTCCGGGCAAGTGCGGAATAAACATTTGATCTCCCCCTGAGGCGCTTACGCGCCTTCCCCCCCCTCTCTCTTCGGGAGGGGGGCGAAAGCCTCGCCGCGCGGCGGCGCTTGCTCGCTGTCCCTTGATTGGGGCATGCCTGCTTAAGAGCTGCGCCTTGGCTTCAATTTTTCAAAGCCACCTGATTTGAAAACGCCAGGTGGCTTTCTTTTTTCCTTATCGCTATCTCATCTATAGCTGCTAGCGCTTGATGAGCAAGGGCTTGAGCCTCAAAACTCTCAAGAGCCTGGAATCAGGCAAAGTCATCATCAAAAAAGCCGCCGCCATCGTCCCAGCTGCCGCTGTCAAAGCTGGCTGAGTTGTCTATGCTGCCAAGGCCCGCATCGTTTGCCAGGCTGGAGCCGTTACCGCTGCCCTCATGCAGGCTTTGCGTGCTGCTGTCCTGCGCCAGGGCTTTGCTTTCGCCATCCCCCAAGGAGTGGGCTGAGCTGGCGTGATGGTTGCCCAGCAGACTTCCCAGTCCATTAAACAAAAACATGCCGCCCGCAACTCCGGCAGCCGCCGCAGCGACGCTGCCCAGAAAGCTACCGCCCGCCGATGCGGCAGGCTGAGAGTAGCTGGGAGCAGGAGCTGCGCGCTGCGCCCCGCCAGAGAAACGGTCGCGCCAGCTGGAGGGCTGAACGGCGGGCTGAAACTGGCCCGGGTTTTGATGACCAGATTGGACACCAGAGGCATAGCCTGCATCACCAGCAGGCTCTGGCGCACGGCCAAAGTGCGTACTCAGACCGCCCGAGAGAAAACTGGAACTGCCCTCACTCTGGCTTTGCTTGGCCTGGGCCAGTTGCTGCTGCAAATCGCTGATCTGCTGCTGCGCCTGCTGCATGGCCTGCTCCAGCATCAACGTACGTTGGGCCAGCCAGTAGACCGCATCGGGCGCATTGCTCAGGCCTTGGCGCAGCTCGGCATCGGCCTGCACATCCTTAGGCTGGCCCTGAGTCAGCGTCAGTCTGGCGCACAGGTCTTGCAGCAATTGACGTTCTTGAGAGGTCACGGTGCTTTCCTTTCTCCCCACCAATAATTTGCATCAAAGATGTGGTCAGTATGGGCCGCTGCAAGAGCGCGAATGTGAAGCGCAGGCAATGGATATTTGCAGGGTGTAACAAAAAGCCCGCTCTGCAATGCCAGGCACTGCGTGGGACAATGCCAGCCATTGCGCCACTGGCTACACGCCGGTGGTGACGTTTCCAATTTCGCTGTGGGCCTGTCCTGCAGCCACCAACTGCATACACACAATGGAAGTTACCCAACAATGCGTGGTCGCTCTGACCTGGACCCTGAAAGACACTCTGGGCGAAGAACTGGACGTGCTGGACGAGCCGGTTGAGTTCCTCATCGGTGGCGATGACCTGTTCAAGCGCATCGAAGAAGCGCTGCAAGGCCACAGTGTCGGCACCAAGCTGGATCTGCACCTGGAGCCCGAAGAGGCTTTTGGCGACTATGACGAAAGCCTGATCTTTCTGGAAAAGCGCGAGCTGTTCCCTGAAGAGATCGAAGAAGGCATGACCTTCGAGAGCAGCGCCATGCCCAAGGGCACCAACCCCGTGCCCGCCGACCTGCTCTACACCGTCACCGAGATCTACCCCGAGCATGTGGTACTGGACGGCAACCACCCGCTGGCCGGTATCGCCATTCGCCTGCATCTGAAGATCGAAGCGGTGCGCGAAGCGACCGAAGAAGAAGTCGGGCGCGGCACGGCGGGGACGGGCTTTTTCCGCATTGAGCCCATGGCTCCGGGGAATGAGACCTTGCATTAACCCCCTGAGCGGCTTTGCCGCATCCCCCTTTCTCTACGCGCTGCGCGCTATGGAAGGGGGACAGCATCATCGCTGCGCGGCGGCGCTTGCTTGATGCCTCTGGCCTGGGACATGCTTGTTTTACGGCTACAAACAAAAAGGGACTCCTCAGAGTCCCTTTTTCTTTGTGCGCCTGGCTGCTTAGCGGCGGTAGATCTGATTGCCTTCTACGCGCACATATTCGCCGATGCTCAGCTGCGGTGGCTGCTGGTAGTCCAGGGCGCGCATGCTGCCGTCTTGCAGTTGCACAGTCACGCGGTAGATGTCGCGCACGCTGCCGCCGCCCACGCTGTTTTGCACGGCATTGCCAGCCAGAGCACCGCCCACCACGCCGGCAATCGTGGCCAGCGTGCGGCCCGATCCGCCGCCGACCTGATTGCCCAGCACACCGCCGATCACGCCACCGGCAATGGCGCCACCTGCACCAATGCCGCTGCCATCCTGCACGCGCACGGTTTCAATATTTATCACACGGCCCTGCTGGGCGTATTGCTGAGGCTGCTGAGAATAGCAATTGGGGTTGTTGTAGCCACAGTTATTGGCAGGGTAAGTCTGTGTCGTTCCAGGAAAGCCCGTGCCTGAATAAGCACCCTGCTGGTAGCCACCCTGTGGATAGCTCCCACCTTGCGGATAAGTTGCACAGGCTGACAGGGCTGCAGCGATTGCACCCACCATTGCCACTCGGGCCCAGCTTTGAATGACTTGCATAGAAACCTCCTTTTCAGCACATGTACATTCCATGCACCGCAATCTCTGTTGTGTATTGATCTGCAAACCTTGTATGGCCTGAACTTCCAATGCAACGCGGCAGCGCCTGAAAAGGACGACAGACTTCACATTTCCTCACAATAAGCCATTCTCCGGGAGCCGACTAAACTCCTAATTTCATAGCTGACTGCGCCTATCCAGAATCACTTTCAACATAAAAGCATCTTAGATTTGTTGTTTGGCAAGCGCCATCAGCTATCAAAACCAGCTGATCCTGCCCTGCATCAATGGCCACGCAGGGCGCGCAGCACCTGCACCAGCGTATCGGCCTGCGGAAACGCCCAATCCGCCACAGCCCCCAAGGCCACGGCCGTGACCAAGGCTCCGAGCAAAGGCTTCCAGCTCACACGCAGGGCCGCCAGCAGCCAGCCGTCACGCTCCACCACGTAAAGAGTTCTGGCCATGAGCAGGGCAAACGCGACTTCAACGGCCACGGTCAAAAACAGGTCTGCCCCAAACACCAGCCACAGCAGCGAACCCGTGCCGGTAACTGCCACCAGCAAGGCCGCAAAAAGCACTAGCACCGGCACGATAACCACGGCCCCTTCATCCAGACCGCCGATATCGGAGATATCCACCGTCGACGAAGAAGCCGCAGGCAACTCGCCCAGAGCCTGACCGCTATCGAGCGCACCTGCGTCCCCGACATCCCAGCTTCCGTCGGCACCACCGCCGGCATAGGAGCCGCCCTGGCCACTGCCCCAGGCACTGGCGGCATCAGCGCCTGCCGGGCGGCCTCCGCCACCCGGGACTTCGACGGGCACATCACCAGCACCCCAGTCCCGGCTCAGCATGCATCCGGCCCATAAGCGCACCAGCATCAGATACAGGAAATAACCGCAGACCAGTGCAATGCCATAGCGCAGCGCCATACTGTGCACACCAGCATGCAGCAGGCCAACGCTAAGCAAGGACATCGCCCCCAGACTGAGGCCACCTGTCAGCGCCGCATGCAGACGCAGCCAGTGACGCTTTTGCAGGCGACGGCGCATCTGCAAGTCGCGACTGAGCTGAACCCGCAGCCAGGAACTAGAGCGAGGACGTGTCTGACGACTCATGAGGTGGCAAAAATACTGGGGCTCAGAAAATGTTGGCGAACGCAGGCTTATTGCTTGCCCGTAGAGCCGTAGCCGCCTTCACCGCGCTCGCTCTCGGCAGCAAACTCTTCAACCAGATTGAACTGGGCCTGCACCACGGGCACGATGACCAGTTGGGCCAGACGGTCCATGGGCTGCAGCGTGAAAGCGGTCTGCGAGCGGTTCCAGGCGCTGACCATGAGCTGACCCTGGTAGTCGGAGTCGATCAAGCCGACCAGATTGCCCAGCACGATACCGTGCTTGTGGCCCATGCCCGAGCGCGGCAGGATGAGTGCAGCATAGGTAGGGTCCTTGAGGTGCATGGCCATGCCGGTGGGGATCAGCTGCCATTGGCCGGGCTCCAGCGTCACAGGCGCATCAATGCAGGCGCGCAAATCCAGGCCAGCGCTGCCGGGCGTGGCATAAGCGGGCATGTTGTCGCGCAGGCGCGCATCGAGAATCTTGACATCAACGTTCATAACAATCTTTTGCTTGGGAAATCAGAAGAAAGGCCCGTGAACCGGGCCTTTTATGGATTGCGACGGCGCTGCCAGGCAGCTCTGCGCATCTTTCTTGAAGGGCGCTATTTTGCCTGCTGACCGCATTGAGGCACTTCAACACCCAATAAGACGCGGCCTGCGCCTTACTTGTCTTGCAGCCGCTTGAGCACGCTGCCAGCCGCAGACATCAGGCCCATGATGGCCAGCATGACGCCGAACCCACCCACAAACTGCGCGAGGATGACGCCCCCTACGATCAGCACGATCGAGCCCGGCGAAATCCAGGGCTTGCCGGTTTGCTGGCCTTTTTTGCTTTCAATGTCGCGCTCCATGGCCCTGAAGCGCTGCCGCGCCTCTTCCTTGGTCAGCGCCTGAGCCTGCGCCTTCCCTTGCCCCTGCGCAGGACGGCGAGCCACCGTGGTCGGCGCCGTCGCGGCTTGCGGCTGCACCTGCTCGGCCATCTCTTCAGCCATTGCACGGGCCTTTTGCAGGCTGGAGCGTAGCTGGTTCATGGACGAGCCAGCCTGAGAGCCCGGCGTGATCACAGCGCTTTGGATGGCTCCGGCAATGCTGCGCTGTGTGCGGCGAAACTCGGGGCTGGCACGCATCAGCGCATCCACATAGGCCACATAGTCACCGTCGCGCGGGCCTTCATAACTTGAGAGTTTCATGTTGGGATTCCTGGTGCAGCAAATGCAGATGTCACGCGCTCGGCGTATTCAGTCTCAGCGCCACCTCATCCACCAGCTGTCGTGCCAGCACGTCCTTGCTGGCATGGGGCAGCTCCTTGCTGCCGTGATCATCAATCAGCAGCAGGGCATTTTCGTCCTTGCCAAAAGTGGCGGGGCCGATATTGCCCACCAGCAGCGGCACGCCCTTGCGCAAGCGCTTGGCACTGGCGTGCTTGAGCAGATCGTGGCTTTCCGCGGCAAAGCCCACGCAGTACAGATTACCGTACTTGGCTGCGTCGGACTGGGCCACCGTGGCCAAAATATCCGGGTTCTCCACAAAGGCCATGGCAGGCACATCGCCCGAGCCGTCTTTTTTGATCTTCTGATCAGAGCATTCGGCGGGGCGCCAATCTGCTACGGCGGCAGTGGCGATAAAAATAGTTGCATTACCGACTTGCGACTGCACGGCGTCCAGCATCTGGCGCGCCGACTGCACATTGATACGCTGCACGCCACGCGGTGTAGGCAGGTGCACGGGACCGGCCACCAGCGTGACTTCGGCTCCCGCTTCGCGCGCAGCTCTGGCAATGGCAAAGCCCATTTTGCCGCTGGAGAGGTTGGTGATGCCGCGCACCGGGTCAATCGCTTCAAAGGTCGGCCCAGCCGTAATCAGCAGATGCTGCCCCTGCAGCTTCTTGGCCGTAAATACGGCGGCCAGCTCTTCCATGATTTCCTCGGGCTCCAGCATGCGGCCATCACCTGTTTCACCGCAAGCCTGGCTTCCATTGCCCACACCCAGCACCGTGGCGCCGTCATCGACAACTTGCCAGAGGTTGCGCTTGGTCGCAGGGTGCTCCCACATTTCGCGGTTCATGGCCGGGGCGATGACCAGCGGCACTTTGTCGATGGGGCGGGCCAGGCACATCAGGCTCAGCAACTCGTCCGAGCGGCCTTGCGCCAGCCTAGCGATGAAGTCGGCGCTGCAAGGCGCAATCAAAATTGCATCGGCTTCGCGGCTCAGGTTGATGTGGGGCATGTTGTTGGGCTCACGTGCATCCCACTGAGAGGTGTAGACTGCGCGCCCAGAAAGCGCCTGCATGGTGACTGGCGTCATGAACTGCTCTGCCGCCTCCGTCATGACCACTTGCACGGTGGCGCCGGCTTGCACCAGCAAGCGGCACAGCATGGCCGATTTGTAACAAGCCACGCCCCCGGAGAGGCCCAGCACCAGATGTTTGCCTGCGAACACGTCATTCATGCTGCGCAATTTATCAGACATGGGCGGCTTTTGAGCCGCACTAGCATCCCTGTGCGCCACGCCGAAATTCGTGGCGAACCTATAATCCTGTTTTACGTGCGACACGTGTCGTGCTCTGTGGCCTCGTGCCATCTTTCAAATGAGCGATAAGCCTTCGAGGTCTAAGCTCCATTGCTACTGAATAGGTAGCAATAACAATCTGCAGCCGAATGGCTCAATTCGGCTGCAAGCCCTTCCCCACAAGGGAAAGGCAAGCATTTGCACATCCTTTTCAAGGATTTGCGCGCCGTTTTGGCCCATTTTCGCCATGGAAACGTGGTGGGGATGAAACACGTCTGGAACTTTTCTGAAGGAAAGACGATGTGGCTGAGATTGGAAGAGCGCAAAGCTCTGATCTGCCTTGTCATGACTCTCAGCAATGAGAGGACATGACCTTGTGTGCGACCACAAGTAGCCTACGGTGACATGCAAACCCAGTAATGGGTCTGTGTGAAGCTCACCTGACAAAGTACCCCCGCGTTAGCGGCAGACATCATTCGTGAGGATGAATCTGGAGACTGCCAGCAGAAAGGCGGTTGAGGGGCCAGGCTAGTTCCGCAAGGGCAACATACGTGAATCATCGACTGAACCTGGGTAAGGATTGAATGGCCTAATCTGCTGATAGGCCATAACCAAAAGGTACGCTGTCGGAAATCCCTGTGTAAATTAGGGTTTCGTCGTCATTAGTACAGCTCCAGGAGAGATGAGTCCTAAACGGATAGACAGGAAACGGCGCAAGCCGCCAATGTCGGTAGGTCAGGGAACGTGGTAAGCCCCACTATCCGCCAGCACGCGCAAGCGTGGGGGCAGGGAAGCCGTAAGGCAACCTGTTGGATAAGGGGGTATGGGATGGTGGAAAAAGCGAATGGCTGCCTGTAATGGGTGGCATAAGGCATTTTGTCCTAACGCGAAAGCGTGCCCACTTCCACTTGGTGCAACCGTCGCTCGCGACTGTTGGTGTTCATTTCATAGCCCCAAAGGGACGCATTGCCTCCCTTTGGGGAAGCCATGCGTCCTCCAAAGGGTCAAACCTGAAAGAGGAAAGCATGAGAGAAACAACTGTCTCCAGTAGTTCTGCGTCCTCACGCGAACCGCAAGACTGGCACGCCATTGATTGGCACCGGGTCGAGCAGTTCGTGAGAACGACGCAGCAACGCATAGCGAAGGCTACGCTGGAGAAAGATTGGCGCAGGGTGAAAGCCTTGCAACGGTCTTTAATCCACTCGTTTTCTGCCAGAGCTCTGGCGGTAAGACGAGTTACCGAAAACCAAGGCAAGCGAACGGCAGGGGTCGATCGCCAGCTTTGGGATTCACCTGCCCTGAAACGGGCGGCGATTGGTCGGTTAAGGCAGCAACGGGGATATAGGCCTAAGCCTCTGAGGCGGGTCTACATCCCTAAAGCCAACGGGAAGGAGCGCCCTTTGGGCATTCCAACCATGTTGGATCGGGCCATGCAGGCTTTACACCTGCTTGGACTGGAACCCGTGGCTGAAACCACGAGCGATCCAAACAGCTACGGCTTTAGGAGAAATCGCTCGACGGCAGATGCCATGGCCCAGATATACGTAGCCACCTCCCAGAAGTCTGCGGCTTCTTGGGTGCTGGAAGCAGATATCCGAGGCTGCTTTGACCATATCAACCATGAATGGCTGGTGCGTCACGTTCCTACGAACAAGACAATCTTGCGCAAATGGTTGAAAGCCGGGGTGGTCCACAAAGGCCGCCTCTCGCCAACCGACGAAGGGACGCCGCAAGGCGGCATCGTCTCGCCAACCTTGGCGAACATGTGTTTGAACGGGCTGGAAACCGACCTGAAAGCGCACTTGGTTGCGAAATACAGGAAGACAAAGGCCAAGGGACTCAAAGTCCATGTGATCCGGTACGCCGACGATTTCGTAATCACGGGCAACTCGCGAGAGTTGCTGGAAACCGAAATCAGGCCGTGGGTAGAAGCATTCCTCGCACAACGAGGGTTGCAACTGTCACCGGAAAAGACCAAGGTCGTTCACATAGACGAGGGTTTCGATTTTCTGGGGTGGAACTTCCGCAAGTACAAAGGGAAGTTGCTCATCAAGCCGAGCAAGAAGAACGCGCAAGCGTTCTATCGCAAGGTCAGTGAAATCGTGAAAACACACTTATCGACGAAGCAGGAGGATCTCATTGCCAAACTGAACCCAATCCTTCGGGGATGGGCGAGGTACCACCAGCCGGTGGTGGCGAAAGAAACCTTCAGTCGGATGGACAACCTGATCTACTGGCGCCTAGTGCGCTGGACGAGACGGCGTCATCCGAATAAATCCCGGCCCTGGTGCGAACGCCGTTACTGGCAACGCATCAAGGATCGGGAGGAGTTCGCTGCAACTGTGAAAACGGAAAACGGCCCGATCACGACAAGACTGTTGAAGCTCGCGGATACAGCTATCGTGAGACACAAAAAGATCCAGGGGGAATACAACCCCTTTGATCCGAAGTTCGAGGTGTACGGAGAAGAGTTGAGGATGAAACGCATGTCCAAAAACATGTCGTATCAATACGAAACTTCGATGCTGTACATCAGCCAAAACGGGCGTTGCGCACTGTGTGCGGAACCGTTGGAAGAAGGGGAACGCTGGCACGACCATCACATTGTTTACAAGGTGATGGGCGGGTCGGACAACCTCTCCAACCGGGTGCTTCTACACCCGGTCTGTCACAGACGACTGCATGCTCTTGGTTTGCAGGTAGCGAAACCGGCCTCTTAAAGGCTTCGCGTCCACATAGGGAAAGCCTGAGGAATTAGAATCCTCGATTCACAACTATATGGACGGTGTTGTGCTTGAGCCGGATGCGATGAAAGTCGCAAGTCCGGTTCTTAGGGGGGGATGGTTCAGCAATGAACTGTCCCTACCCTCCCACCACCAAAAAAAGACATGACCAAGTTCGTCTTCGTCACCGGCGGTGTGGTGTCTTCCCTCGGTAAGGGAATCGCCTCAGCCTCCCTTGCAGCGATTTTGGAATCGCGCGGTCTCAAAGTCACCCTCATCAAGCTCGATCCCTATATCAACGTGGACCCGGGCACCATGTCGCCCTTCCAGCACGGTGAAGTGTTCGTGACGGATGACGGAGCCGAAACCGACCTGGACCTGGGCCACTATGAGCGTTTCATCGAAACGCGCATGCGCCAGACCAACAACTTCACCACGGGCCGTATCTACCAGTCCGTGCTGGAAAAAGAGCGCCGCGGCGACTATCTGGGTAAGACCGTGCAGGTCATCCCCCATGTCACCAACGAAATCCAGGAATTCATCAAGCGCGGCGCAGGCCTTGGCACCGACCACGAAGTGGATGTGGCCATCTGTGAAGTCGGCGGCACGGTGGGCGACATCGAGTCCCTGCCCTTCCTCGAAGCTGCGCGTCAGCTGGCCCTGAAGCTCGGCCCCAACAACTCCGCCTTTGTGCACCTGACTTACCTGCCGTTCATCGAAACCGCAGGCGAGCTCAAGACCAAGCCCACCCAGCACACCGTGCAGAAGCTGCGCGAAATCGGTATCCAGCCCGATGCGCTGCTGTGCCGTGCCAAGCATCAGGTGCCAGAGGAAGAAAAGGGCAAGATCTCCCTGTTCACCAATGTGCCCGAGTGGGGTGTGATCTCCATGTGGGACGTGGACACCATCTACAAGGTGCCCCGCATGCTGCACGAGCAAGGTCTGGACGGCCTGATCTGCGACAAGCTGCGCCTGAACACGCCTCCTACCAACCTCAAGCGCTGGGACGAGCTGGTCCATGAGACCGAGAATCCTCAGGGCGAGGTCAAGATTGCCATGGTGGGCAAGTACGTGGAACTGTCCGACGCCTACAAGTCGGTCAACGAAGCGCTCAAGCACGCCGGCATGCGCAATCATGTGCGCGTGAAGATCACCCACGTGGACTCGGAAACCATCCACGACACGGATGCTTCCAAGCTGCTCAAGGAATACGACGGCATTCTGGTGCCCGGCGGCTTCGGCTCGCGCGGCGTGGAAGGCAAGATCTCGACCGCCAAGTTTGCCCGTGAGAACAAGGTGCCTTACCTGGGCATCTGCTTAGGGATGCAGGTTGCCACCATCGAGTACGCCCGCCATGTGGCAGGCCTTGAAGGCGCCAACTCCACCGAGTTCGATCCCCAGACTCCCAACCCCGTGATCGCCTTGATCACCGAGTGGAAGGATGCGGACGGCACGATCAAGACCCGTGACGAGAACTCCGATCTGGGCGGCACCATGCGTCTGGGCGCACAGTCTTCGGACGTGCAAAAGGGCACACTGGCGCACAGCATCTATGGCGACGTGGTGACCGAGCGCCACCGCCACCGCTACGAGGCCAACACCCAGTATCTGGACAAGCTGCGCGAAGCTGGCCTGGTGATCTCGGCGCTGACCCAGCGTGAGCAGCTGACCGAAATCGTCGAGCTGCCCGCCAAGGTTCACCCCTGGTTCATCGGCGTGCAGTTCCACCCCGAGTTCAAGTCCACGCCCTGGGCAGGTCACCCCCTGTTCAATGCCTTTATCAAGGCAGCCATGGACAATAAGCAAAAGGCTAAGAAAGCCTGATCCGGGCCTGATTCCCACGGGAATCATTCCTGAAAAAGGAGCTGCTAGCGCTTGAAAAACAATGACCTCGGCATCAAATGCATCTGAAGTCATTCAACATAGAGCGCTGGCAGCTTCAGTTTTTGAAGCATGCACCCCATGCACAAAGGAACCCACCATGAAACTCTGCGGCTTTGATATTGGTCTGGACCAACGCTTCTTTCTGATCGCCGGCCCCTGCGTGGTCGAATCCGAACAGCTGCAGATGGACGTGGCCGGCCAGCTCAAGGAGATCACTTCTTCTCTGGGCATCAACTTCCTCTTCAAGAGCAGCTTTGACAAGGCCAACCGGTCGTCGGGCACCAGCTTTCGCGGCCCCGGCATGGAAAAGGGTCTGGAAATTCTGGCCAAGGTGAAGAAGGAAATCGGCGTGCCCGTGCTCACCGATGTGCACACCGTCGAAGAAATTCCCCATGTCGCCTCCGTGGTCGACATGCTGCAAACGCCCGCCTTCCTGTGCCGCCAGACGGATTTCATCCGCGCCGTGGCCCAGTGCGGCAAGCCCGTGAACATCAAAAAGGGCCAGTTCCTTGCCCCCCATGACATGAAGAATGTCATCGACAAGGCCCGCGCTGCGGCCATCGAAGTGGGTCAGGACCCCGACATGTTCACCGCCTGCGAGCGCGGCGCCAGCTTTGGCTACAACAACTTGGTCAGCGACATGCGCTCTCTGGCCATCATGCGTGAGACCGGTGCCCCCGTGGTGTTTGACGCCACCCACAGCGTGCAGTTGCCCGGCGGCAACGGCACATCGAGCGGCGGCATGCGAGAGATGGTGCCTGTGCTGTCCCGCGCCGCTGTGGCCGTGGGCGTGGCAGGTCTCTTCATGGAAACCCACCCCGATCCCTGCAACGCCCTGAGCGACGGCCCCAACGCCGTGCCGCTCAAGCACATGAAGGCGCTTCTGGAGACTCTGGTAGCGCTCGATGATGTGACCAAGCGCAACGGCTTCCTGGAAAACCATTTCGAAGCCTGAGCATGACAATCCTGCCCATCACCTGCCCTCATGCCCACCGCCGCAAGCTGCGGCTGGGTGTTTGAGGCCGTGATGCCCCCCGGCATGACTGACACGTTGATCCGTGGCGTCATGCCTTTTTTGCATTCAGCGCCTGTAACCGCAATATCACGAAACAAGAAACTCGATTACAGCATCACGTCAAGGCTAAAGCGGCCCACCAAATTTGTGCACAATAGCCGCCGCAGCCTCTTTCATACTGACCGCGTGCATGTCGCGCGCAATAACAGAAAGACTTCGGGCTTCACAAGTTTTAATAGCAGCTTGCGCTTGATGCACAAGCGCTTGGGCATGATTTCATAAAGAAATCAGCTCGCACGTACCGATTTCAGAAACCCCAAAGGAAATGCAATGAGTGCCATTGTTGACATCGTAGGTCGCGAAGTGCTGGACAGCCGCGGCAACCCCACCGTTGAATGCGACGTGCTGCTGGAGTCCGGCGTGATGGGCCGTGCGGCCGTGCCTAGCGGCGCATCCACCGGCTCACGCGAAGCCATTGAACTGCGTGACGGCGACAAGAGCCGTTACCTGGGCAAGGGCGTGCTCAAGGCTGTCGAGCACATCAACACCGAAATCTCCGAAGCCGTGCTGGGCCTTGACGCTTCCGAGCAAGCCTTCCTGGACAAGACCCTGATCGACCTGGACGGCACCGACAACAAGAGCCGCCTGGGCGCCAACGCCATGCTGGCCGTTTCCATGGCCGTGGCCCGCGCCGCTGCTGAAGAAGCCGGCCTGCCCCTGTACCGCTACTTCGGCGGCATGGGCGGCGTGCAACTGCCCGTGCCCATGATGAACGTGATCAACGGCGGCGCCCATGCGAACAACTCGCTGGACCTGCAAGAGTTCATGATCATCCCCGTCGGCGCTCCCACTTTCCGTGAAGCCGTGCGCTGGGGTGCCGAAGTCTTCCACGCCCTGAAGGCCATCATCCACGACAAGGGCATGTCCACCGCCGTGGGCGACGAAGGCGGTTTTGCTCCTTCCGTGGAAAACCACGAAGCAGCCATCCAGCTGATCATCGAAGCGATTGAGAAGGCTGGCTACAAGCCCGGCGAGCAGATCGCTCTGGGTCTGGACTGCGCTGCCTCCGAGTTCTACAAGGACGGCATGTACGTTCTGGCCGGCGAAGGAAATATGACACTGACTTCGACCCAGTGGACCGACATGCTGGCCGGCTGGTGCGACAAGTACCCCATCATCTCCATCGAAGACGGCATGCACGAAGGCGACTGGGATGGCTGGAAGGTTCTGACCGAGCGTCTGGGCAAGAAGGTTCAGCTGGTGGGTGACGACCTGTTCGTGACCAACACCAAGATCCTCAAGGAAGGCATCGAGAAGGACATCGCCAACTCCATCCTGATCAAGATCAACCAGATCGGCACCCTGACCGAGACCTTCGCCGCCATCGAAATGGCCAAGCGCGCCGGCTACACCGCCGTGATCTCGCACCGCTCGGGCGAAACCGAAGACAGCACCATTGCCGACATCGCCGTGGGCCTGAACGCTGGCCAGATCAAGACCGGCTCCATGAGCCGTTCCGACCGCATCGCCAAGTACAACCAGCTGCTGCGCATCGAAGAAGATCTGGGCGACGTGGCTGTGTACCCCGGTATGACTGCCTTCTACAACCTGCGCGGATAAACTCCCCTTGAGTCGCTGCGCAGCCTCCCCCTCCCCTTGAAGGGGGACGATACCTTCGGCGCGGTGCGGCCTTTCCTCGGTGTTTCTCCTTTGTGGAACCACACTGCTTTTGAGTCTTTGTCATGGTTAACCGCGTCGTCTGTGTCACCTTGCTGGTCTTGCTGGCCCTCATCCATGCCCAACTCTGGCTGGGCAATGGCAGCATGTCGTATGTCAATGAGTTGCGACAGCAGATCAAGGACCAGTACGCCGCCAATGTCATTGAAAAGTCGGAAAACGACAGGCTCGAATCTGAAGTTAATGACCTCAAGGAAGGCCTGTCCACCGTGGAAGAAAAAGCTCGCTACGAGCTAGGCATGGTCAAACCCAATGAAATCTATATTCAGGTTTCCAAGCGCTGACCCTGCGGCCACAGCCCCTCAAAGCCAGCCTAGCGCTGGCTTTGCTGTTCCTGAGGCGGCTCCCACCGTGGTGTTGCTCGGTGCTCCTCACGCCTTGGCGCGCAGCATGGCCCACGGGCTGATTCAAGCAAGGCGAGACGCCGGTCTCACTTCTACCTGGGAATGCCTGGCCCCCGACAAGGAGGAGACATGGCCTACCAACGCCCTCGTCTATGTTCTGGGTCAGGACTGGCGTGACACCCGGCCGGAGAATGCCCACAACCCGACACTTGAGCAGCAGATCAGCCATTGGCGAGCGCAGCTGGATACACGATCACAGAGCTATGTGATGCTGTATGGCAGGCCCTCTGCCCAATGGCAACAACTGGCTGCATCACTTAAGTTCATAGCAGCTGGCACCGACTGGGATTGGATTTCCAGCCAAAACCCTTGGAATTTCAGCCAAAAAATACGCCGCAAGGCCTGTGAGCAATGCGGCGATCCTGAGTGTGAGCTGGCGCTGTTCGAGATGCTGAAGGGCTCATCCTGAAGCGTTGAACGCCTTCTCCAAGCTCTTTGAAAGAGGCGGCCTGTATGCTCACTGACGGCCTCACTGACAAGTGTGCTTACTGCACAGCGCTCGAGCCTGGCGGCTGTTTTTGCGCATCGGTGAACAGGCGCGCTGCATCAATGGCATCAAATGCGTATTGCTGGCCACAGAAGTCGCAGCCTACATCAATCTTGCCGCGCTCAGCGACGATGGAATCCACCTCTTCCTGCCCCAGCGAGGTCAGCATGGTGGCAACTCGCTCGCGGCTGCAGGTGCAGGCAAAGCGCGGTGCCACCTCGTCAGCCTGAGGAGCAAAGCGCAGCAGCTTCTCCTCCCAGAACAGGCGACGCAAAATGGTTTCCACATCCAGAGTCAACAGCTCTTCTTGCGTCAGGCTGGAAGCCAAGGTGGCGATGCGGTTGTATTCCTCGTTCAGGCCCTGGGCGTCGTGTTCGGCATCGCTGCTTTCGGTGGCAGCAGCCAGATTGGCCTCGCCCTTGACGGGCATGCGTTGCAGCATCAGGCCAGCGGCGATCTTGTCATTGGCCGCCAGCACCATCACGGTATCCAGCTGCTCGGACTGCATCATGTAGAACTGCAGCGCATCCGACAGGCGCTCAAAGCGGCCACCGCCCGCGTCATTGAGTGGCACCACGCCCTGATACGGGTTCTGACCTGGCAGTCGATCCTTGGGGTCCAGCGTCACGGCGCAGCGGCCCACGCCATGGGCATTGACCAGCTCGGCCAACGGAGCGAGCTGCCCACGCAAAGGCAGGTTGGCCTCACCTACCAGCGACGCCGTAGCGCGCAGGCTCAGGTCGGACTGCACTTCGGCCACAGCCAGCTTGACCGGGCCGTCACCCATGATCTGGAACACCAGCGCGCCATTGAACTTGATGTTGGACTGCATGAGCACGCCGGCCGCCGTCATTTCGCCCAGCAAAGCACTGACTGCCTCGGGATAGGCTCCGGTATCGTGGTTGCCAGAGCGGCGCAGCAAGATTTCCTGCCAGGAATCGGTGAGGCGAACGATGGCACCACGCACGGGCAGGCCGTCAAAAATGAATTTATGCAGTTCAGACACGCTTATCAGTTCCGGTAAAAGGCCGGGCCATCAGCCCAGCTTGCGCAAGCCGCTCTTGAAGCGGCGAGCATTTTCAACATAGTTTTTGGCGCTCTGGCCCAGACCTTCGATCTGCTGAGGCGTGAGCTGGCGCACTGCTTTCGCAGGGCTACCCAGAATCATCCAGCCATCGGGAAATTCCTTACCCTCGGTGACCAGAGAACCCGCGCCCACCAGGCAGTTCTTGCCAATTTTTGCGCCGTTGAGCACCACTGCCCCGATGCCGATGAGCGAGCCATCGCCAATCGTGCACCCATGCAGCATTACTTGGTGACCAACCGTCACATTGCAACCCACCGTCAGCGGCTTACCAAAATCGGCATGCAGCACGCTGGCATCCTGAATATTAGAGCCTGCACCGATGGTGATGTTCTCGGTGTCTCCGCGAATGACACATCCGAACCAGACGCTGGCGTCCTTGTCCAGCTGCACCCTGCCCATGACCTCGGCGCTGTCCGCCACCCATGCGCTTTCGTCAATCTTCGGCGCAACGCCGTCCAGTTCATAAATGGCCATGAGCTTGTCTCCCGGTGGATTGTTTTTAGAGACCTAGAATTGTAGGGATGGAGTTACGTCATCGCGCGCTAGAGGTCTTGTGCTTATCAGATTCGGAGCAAAAAGCGGCTGCAGCCATTGATCTGCATGCGAATAAATCTCTCTATTCAATAGCAGAAACAGCACCGGCACTGCCTATCCCCGAATCCGAGCTGCCCGGTCGCCCGGCCAGGCCCGAGCTCAAGCACCATACAGCGGTGGCCCGGCGCTCGCCCGCCACCCTCGAAGGCCGGGCCGTGCTGATCCACGCTATTGCGCATATCGAATTCAATGCCATCAACCTAGCGCTGGATGCCATCTGGCGCTTTGACGGCATGCCCGAGCAGTACTACCACGACTGGCTGCAGGTGGCAGCCGAGGAAGCCAAGCACTTCCGCCTGCTGCGCGACCACCTGCGCCTGCACCACGGCCAGGACTATGGCGACCACCCGGCCCATCAGGGCCTGTGGACCATGTGCGAGAAAACCGCCCAAGACATCGTGGCCCGCATGGCACTGGTGCCCCGCACCCTGGAGGCGCGCGGCCTGGACGCCACACCGCAAATCCAGAACAAGCTGCGCAATACCCATGCCCCCGATGCGCTAGCGGCCTGCGACATTCTGGACATCATCCTGCGCGAAGAAGTGGGCCATGTCGCGATTGGCAACCACTGGTACCGCTGGCTGTGCAAGAAGCATGATCTGGAGCCGGAAGCGCTCTATCTGGAGCTAACTGCACGCTATGAAGCCCCGCGTCTGCGTCCGCCCTTCAATGAAAGGGCCAGACGCGCGGCAGGCTTTACGGACACCGAGATCGCATGGCTGCAGCAGATCTGATTTCCTTGACCCGAATCAAGAATCTGCCATCTATGACACCTTCCTGCCCCGAGTTCTCAGCGCCCAGCAACCGAAGCGGCAAAGCTGACACTATGATCAGCCCATTCTTACAAAAACGATCCACGCCGTTTTTTTACAAACAGATGCGACGCAGTAATGAGTGAACACACCCTACAGGACACGGCCTTCACCTCGTCGCGCAACCTGTCCACAGGCATGATTGCACGTCAGCCCATCGTCAACGGGCTGCAGCAAATCATTGGCTACGAGTTGTTCAACCGTTCACGCTCGCCCTACGCCCACACCTTATCGTCCGATGCCACCCTGATCTTTGCGGCCCTCACCCATGCCGGCGAAGAGGACCTCGTGGGCACCAAGCTCATGTTCGTCAACTGCACGCACGAAGGGCTGACCGGCGAGCACTTGGAGCTGCTGCCCGCCGACAAGGTCGTGCTGGAGATTCCGCCATTGGGGCACGCAGCCATTCATGAAGTTGCCGCACGCCTGCCCACGCTGATGGCGCTCAAGGAGCAAGGCTTTCACCTGGCCTTCAACCACACGGTTCTGGAGTCCGTTTACGCCTCCTGGCTGCCGCTGGCTGACTACATCAAGCTAGACCTGTCCACACTGGCTCCGGCCCAGCTCACGGTGCTGGTCAAATTTGCCACCCGCCACACGCGCGCCGAGCTGATTGCCGAGAAGGTCGAAAGCGCCCAGCAGCATGAGCTGGCGCAGAAGCTGGGTATTGCCCTGTTTCAGGGCTTCTGGTTTGCACGCCCCACCGTCATGCAAACGCGCCTGCTGACGCCAACCCAGCAAAGCATCATTCAATTACTGACCCTGGTGCGCGAGCAGGCCAGCACCGATGCCATCGAGGAAGTCCTCAAAAAAGATGCCGCTCTTGCCTTCAACCTGCTGCGCCTGATCAACTCGGCCAGCTTTGGCTCTCACCGCAAGATCACCTCCTTCAAGCAGGCCGTCATGCTGCTGGGGCTGAACAAGCTGTTCCGCTGGGCCGCCATGCTGCTGACCGCTGCCCGCGACGGTGGCCCGCCGCCAGCCGTCGGCCAGACCGCCGTGATTCGCGGCCGCCTGATGGAGCTGCTGGCCAAGCACTCCCTGACCGAGGCTGATGCCGACCAGGCCTTTATCTGCGGCATGTTCTCCATGCTCGACCACATGCTGGGCATGCCTTTGCCGGCTGCGCTGGCCCTGATTCCGGTCTCCGAGCCCGTTGCCGCGGCCGTGCTACACCACGAGGGCATCCTGGGTGAGCTGCTGATACTCACCAAGGCTTGCGAAAACCATGACCAGGACCAGTTTGACCGCAGCGCCACCAGCCTGGAGCTGCAGCCCCAGCACATCAACAGCGCCCACCTGCAGGCACTGAGCTGGACCGAATGCCTCGCACACTGAATCCGTGCAACCGAACTTGCACACCCTAGCCCAGTAATTACCACCATGGATACCTCCGAGAGCACAAACGCCTTGCCGACTACAGCCCCTGCCGCAGACAAAGACGATGCCAATATCGCCAGCATTGCGCGCCAGGCTATCGTCGACGAAAAGCGCGATGTGTTTGGTTATGAGCTGTTCGACCGCTCGGTTGCGCACAACGCGCATACCGCTGCCTCGGATGCAGCGATGCTGTTCAATGCCCTGTCCTACGCCGGTGCCGAAGCCTTGGTGGGCAAGAAGACGGTCTTCATCAACTGCACGCATGACAGTCTCAGCGGTGGCCACCTGGAGCTGATCCACCCCGACCGAATGGTGCTCGAAGTCCCGGCCCTGCCCGCCGATGCCACGCCCCAGGACATCGAGGCCTGCGTGCCCACTTTTGAAGCCCTGCGCCAGCGCGGCTTTCGCCTGGCGTTTGACCAGAACCTGCTGCGCCGCAACTATGCGTCTTGGCTGCCCATGGCCTCTTTCGTCAAGCTGGACATGCAGAGCTTTGCCATCGAGCATGCAGAAAAGCTGGTGAAGTTTGCCCAGTCCTACACCCGCTCGCAGGTTGTGGCCGAAAAGGTGGAAACTGCCGAGCAGTTCGAGCACATGCAAAGCCTGGGCGTCAAGCTGTTCCAGGGCTACTGGTTCGCCCAGCCCCAACTGGTTCAGGCACGCACCATTCGCCCCACGCAGACCACCATCATCCAGCTCATCAATCTGGTGCGCCAGCAGGCCAGCACGGAAGAAATTGAAGAGCTGCTCAAGAAGGACCCCACGCTGTCCTTTAACCTGTTGCGCTTCATCAACAGCTCAGGCTTTGGCCTTTCCTGCGAGATCACCTCGTTTCGCCATGCGGTGATGATTCTGGGTCTCAAGAAGCTGTTCCGCTGGGCGGCCTTGCTGCTGACGACTTCGCGCTCCGGCGGCACACCGCCAGCCGTGGGCCAGACCGCCGTGGTGCGTGGGCGCCTGATGGAGCTGCTGACCGCCGAGATGTTGCCCCCCGAAGAATCCGACCACGCCTTTGTGGTGGGCGTGTTCTCGCTGCTCGACGTGATGCTGGGCCAGCCCATGACCAAGGCGCTGGAAGCCGTGGCCCTGCCCCAGTCCGTCGTGGATGCGCTGGTGCATAACAAGGGCGTATTCGCGCCCTTCCTCGAGCTGACGCGCGCCTGCGAGTCTGGCGACGAAGCGGCTTTTGCCAATGCGGCCAATGCACTGCAACTGTCCAACCACCAGGTCAACTGGGCGCACCTGCAGGCCTTGAGCTGGGCCGACAATCTGATCAGCGAATCAGCCTGAGCGGCCTGTACTCAAGCCAAACACTATTAATTAGAGAGCTGCTTTCACACAAAAACAAAGGGCTTGCGGTATTAATGACCGCAAGCCCTTTGTCCTGCAAGCTCCAGGCGCTATGGTTTTATGGCTTAGTTGGTCTGAATCTTGGCAGCCTTGATGATCTGGGCATTGGCCTTGGACTCTGCCTCGATCTGCTTGGCAAAGTCTGCCGCTTTGCCGCCGGTAGGCACATTGTCGGTGGCTTCCAATCGCTGACGCATCTCGGGCAACGCCAGGGCCTTGTTGACCTCGGCATTCAGACGGGCCAGCACAGGAGCAGGCACGCCAGCAGGGGCAAAGATGCCGAACACCGACGTGGTGTTGGCATTCTTGTAGCCCAGCTCGGCCAGTGTCGGCACCTGGGGCAGCGAATCCAGACGCGCAGGAGCGCCCACCGCCAGTGCGTGGAACTTGCCTGCCTTGATGTGCTGCATCACGGCAGGGCCGGCATTGGTGGAGAGCACCTCGAACTGCGCGCTCAAGCCGTCGTTGAGCTGCTGGCCACCGCCCTTGTAAGGCACATGGGTGATCTGGGTCTTGGACTGATCTGCAATCTGCTCCAGCATGATGTGGCCCAGAGAAGCCAGACCCGCCGTGGCCCAGCGCACATCGCCAGGATGTGCCTTGGCCTGGGTCAGCAGCTCGGGAAAGCTCTTGGCGGCCAGACGGGTCGTTCCCAGCAGCAGCACAGGCGAATACATGACGCTGACCACGGGAGTGATGTCCTTGTGCGGATCGAACAGTGGCTTGCCCAGGTGGGGGCTCAGCGTCAGCGGGCTGATGGAAGAAAAGCCCAAGGTATAACCATCGGGATTGGCCTTGGCGACCTGATCAAGGCCGATGGCACCGCCTGCTCCCGCCTTGTTCTCGATCACCACCGACTGACCCAGCGCAGCCGTCAGCTTTTCACCCAGAGCGCGGGCTACCACATCGCTCACACCCCCGGCAGGATAGGACACCACCAGACGAATGGGGCGGCTAGGCCAAGCGGAATCGGCCTTGTCGGCGGCCTGAGCATTCAAAGACAAAGCGGCAGGCAGCACGGCGGCCAGAGCACAGGTCAGTACGCTGCGGCGAAAAAAGTTAGTCATCACTCGAAATCCAAAAATCAAGACCTGCATTTTTGACCAAACAGAATGCCCTATTCGACTTGAGCGTCGTTTCGACGATTGAGCGCAACAAAAACAGCACTCTGAAAACGATAGTTATCAAATAGACCAAAGATTTACCGCCTTCCACCTTCAGCCTGCCTGGACTGCATGGCGGCACATCTTGCCCGGCCAGCAGCTAGACTGCTGCCATCACCACAGAGAAAGCACACCATGGCAGATCAAAAAACTGTTTCGCGTCGCGCCCTGTTGATGCAAAGCGGTGCCGCTGGCGCCGCACTGGGCGCCATGGCACTGCCCGGTACGGCGGCAGCCACCCGCAAGGCATCCCGCCCCTGCGTGCTCGACGGCCTTCAGCCCGTGATGCTGACCATCAGCGGCCCTGGAGTACAGGCCAATCGAGGCAAGCCACAGGCTGTGGCCGACCGCATGCTGAAAATGCACGGCTACCAGTTCGAGAGCGCATGGTCCTGCGGCATGGATGCCCTCAACAGCCTCGAGCAGCACTCCGTCAAGACACAGCTGGAATACGACGAAGCCGAACACAGCCTGCAAGGGCCGCTGCTCGAACATGTTCTGCAAGCTTGCGGCATCGACATGGGGCAGGCCATGGCACAAGGCCTGCAGTTGACGCTGCAAGGCATTGATGGCTACCGCACACAGATGCCTCTGGCTCAGGCCGTGCGCTGGCGCATGCTGATTGCCACACAGCTGGACGGCATTCCGCTGGCGGTGGGCGGCGTAGGCCCGCTGTGGGCTATTTTTGCCCCCCAGCACATTGAAGAGCTGCGGAACCTGCCCCTCAAGCAGCGCTACCCTGCGGCAGTCTGGGGGCTGTACTACCTGCAGCTTGCCGCACCTGCAGCCTGATCACCCCCTTGGATGATGCTCTGCGTGCAGCGCCTTGAGGCGCTCACGCGCCACATGGGTGTAGATGGTGGTGGTGGAAATATCAGCATGACCCAGCAGCATCTGCACCACACGCAGATCGGCCCCGTGGTTGAGCAAATGCGTAGCAAACGCGTGGCGCAGCGTGTGCGGTGACAGGGGCGAGGTAATGCCTGCCAGCTGCGCACACTTCTTGACGATGACCCAGAACATCACCCTGCTCATGCCCGCTCCGCGCTGGGTCACAAACACCTCTTCGGCCTGCTGCCCCCCCAGAATGACGCTGCGCGCCTGCGCCAGATAGCGCTCCAGCCAGTGCTGTGCTTCCTGACCAAAGGGCACCAGCCGCTCTTTGCGGCCCTTGCCGGTGACGCGCAGCACGCCAGCGCGCAGGTCCAGCTCGTGCATGCGCACGCCCACCAGCTCGCTCACGCGCAGGCCGCTGGCATACATCAACTCCAGCATGGCGCGGTCGCGCAGGCCCAGTGGGGTATCCACATCCGGCGCGTTCAGCAACGCCTCCACCTGATGCTGCGTCAGCACCTTGGGCATACGCGGTGCCTGCTTGGCCGCCAGCATGCGCACCGTGGGGTCAGCCGCTACGCGCTTTTCTCGCAGCGCCCAGTGAAAGTAGCGGCGCAGCACCGTCAGGCGCCGGTTCGATGAGGTGGCTTTGGTGTCGTCCACCCGCGCGCTGAAATAGTCCTGCAAGTCAGATTCCTGCGCCTCATCCAGCGCTTTGGCAGGCTCGAGCTTGGCCAGCCAGCGCGATGCTGCCGTGAGATCACGCCGGTAGGCCGCCAGCGTGTTGCGCGAGAGGCCATCCTCCAGCAGCAAGGCATCTATGAATAAATCCATAGCATCCTGGCTGGCGGGCAAGGGCTGGGGCCAATCCTCGGGAATCTGCGGCTTGCGTGTTTTTTTCGGGGCTTCTGACATGGCCGCTAGCGTACACGCTGACGCTGCTACCATGGCCCGCCATGCTTTCTACTCTTGCCATTGCCAACTACCGCAGCCTGCGCCGCCTGGTCATGCCGCTGGGCCGCCTGACCGTAGTCACCGGCCCCAATGGCAGCGGCAAAAGCAGCGTCTATAAATCGCTGCGCCTGCTGGGCGATATTGCCTATGGCGGCGCCGTGCAGTCACTGGTGCGCGAAGGCGGCCTGCCCTCCACGCTCTGGGCCGGGCCCGAAGAAATCACGGCTGCCATGCGCCGGGGCGACTATCCCGTGCAAGGCACGGTGCGCAAAAAGACCGAGCGCTTGGAGCTGGGCTTTGCCAGCCAAGGCTGGGATGGCTTGAGCTATGCGATTACGCTGGGCCGCCCCGCGCCCAGCAGCGTGCCTGCGCCTTTTGCGCAAGACCCCGAGATCAAATCAGAAGCCGTGTGGGCCGGTGCCGTGCGCCGTCCCTCCAGCCTGCTGGTAGAGCGCAAAGGCCCTGCGCTAAAGCTGCGCAGCGACGGCGGTGGCCGCGCCAGCTGGCAGACGTTGGAGCGTCCTGTGGCCCGCTGGGCCAGCATGATGACCGAACTGGTAGACCCGCGTGGTGCGCCCGAGATCATTACGCTGCGCGAGGAAATCCGCGCCTGGCGCTTTTACGACCATTTCCGCACCGATGCCGATGCCCCGGCGCGCCAGCCGCAGCTGGGCTGCTATACGCCTGTGCTCAGCGGCGATGGCCACGATATGGCGGCTGCGCTGCTAACCATTGGGCAAATTGGCGATAACGACGCGCTGCAGCAAGCCGTGGGGGATGCGTTTTCGGGCGCCAGTCTCAGCATTGCGAGCGAGGGCAATCGCCTTATCGTCCAAATGCACCAGCCCGGTCTGCTGCGCCCCTTGAGCGCGGCAGAGCTGTCGGATGGCACGCTGCGCTACCTGCTGCTGATTGCCGCCCTGCTCAGCCCGCGCCCGCCGCAGCTGCTGGTGCTGAACGAGCCTGAAACCAGTTTGCACCCTGATCTGCTGCCAGCGCTGGGCCGCCTTATCACCCAGGCCGCGCGTCAGACCCAGGTGATTGTGGTCACCCACGCCAACCGTTTGCTCAATGCGCTAGAGGATGCGCAGTTCGATCACAGCGCACCAGAAAACGTGGATGAGAACGATGACACGACCATGCAGCGCTGGCAGCCGATTCATCTGGAAAAAGAGCTGGGTGAGACCCGCATCGCCAACCTGAGCGAGCGCGAGCTGCCACGCTGGGAATGGCTTGAAGCCTGAAAGAAAACAAACCCAAAGGCTTTCTCAGGCACTTTGGGCTTGCGGTTAGCGCTTCTAATTCAGAAGCACATCGAGTGTAGGACTGAACTTAATCCAGCGTCAGCTTCTGCTTGGCCACCACCTGCTTGTAGGTTTCGTACTCGTCCTTGAGTTCCTTGGCGAACTCAGCCGTAGAGTTACCAACCACCAGCGAGCCGGTGTCTTCAATGCGCTTCTTCACCGCGGGGTCCTGCAGTACCTTCTTTACAGCGGCATTGATCTTGTCGACCACAGCTTTGTCCATGCCCTTGGGGCCCAGAATGCCGTAAGAAGCCATGCGGTTGACCTGCTCCATGCCCACCTCCTTGAAGGTAGGTACATCGGGCAGCACGGCCAGACGCTGGGGCGCCGCCACGGCCACGGCCTTGAGGCGGCCATCCTTGATGAAGGGCAGAGCCGAGGGCAGGTTGTCCAGAATCATGGGAATCTGGCCGGCAACCGCGTCATTGAGCGCCGGGCCTGCGCCGCGGTAGGGCACGTGGGTCATGTCAATGCCCGTCAGCGACTTGTACAGCTCCATCAGCATGTGCTGAATGCCACCCGTACCGGACGAGCCGTAGGAGTACTTGCCGGGATGCGCCTTGAGCTCAGCCTCGAACGCCTTGTAATTGGCTGCACCGGGGAACTTGGGGTTCACGGCGATCACATTGGGCGTGGCCGCAATATTGATGATGGGCGTGAAGTCCGTCAGCGGGTTGTAGGGGGTCTTGGGGTTGATGGCCGGGTTGGTGGCCATGGTCGACAGCGTGGAGATGCCCAAGCTGTAGCCATCAGGCTTTTGGCGCGAAGTCTCCAGTGCGCCAATCACGCCGCCACCGCCGCCCTTGTTGTCGACGATGACGGGCTGGCCCAGCTCCTTGCCCAGCGGATCGGCAATCACGCGCGCAATGATGTCGGTCGTGCCGCCTGCCGCAAAAGGCACCAGCAGCTTGATGGGCTTGGTGGGGTAGTTGGCTTGAGCCATCACTGCACCGGAAAAGCCTGCAGTGGCCAGAGCCAGGGTCAGGCCCATATACATACGACGCTTCATGAAGGGGTCTCCTTATGAGTTCTGAAATTGAGCGCTGATAGTAAGTGCCGCGAAAAACACTACACATTCTTGTTAGCCCTGATTTCTAAGTGATTACCCTAGGCTCTCGCAAATTTGTTGAACCGCGTCAAGGTTCAACCTGAATCGGCGACCTGTCGACAGTAAGCGCTAATCCGCAAAAAAAATCGGTGACAGCTTTCCTTCAGCAATCACCACTACGCCCCTATGCTTGCGGTCCGTGAACTATCTCGAACTGCTTTTCCCCGACTTCGCGCTCATCGTGCTCGGTTATGTGCTGTGCCGCTTCACGCCCATCAACCGCAGCATCTGGCAGCCGGTAGAGCAACTGGTGTACTACCTGCTGTTTCCGGTGCTGCTGTTTCATTCCATCACGCGCAACCCGATTCAGTGGGGCGAGGCCAGCCAGTTGCTGGCCGCCGGGGTGCTGGGTGGCCTACTGGGCATTGCGCTGACCTACAGCCTGCCGCACCTGCCCTGGCTGGGCAAACGCATAGACACGCGCAGCTATGCGGGCGCGGCACAGGTGGCGTTTCGCTTCAATTCCTTTATCGCGCTGGCGCTGGTCTCGCGCCTGGCGGGGCCCGATGGGCTGCTCTATGTCTCGGTGCTGATTGGCGTGTCCGTGCCGCTGTTCAATGTGGCCGCGGTCTGGCCCATGTCACGCGGCAGCGGCCAGCCGTTTGTGGGGCAGTTGCTGCGCAACCCGCTCATCATCGCCACCATCAGTGCCCTGCTGTTCAATGCAGCGGGACTAAAGATTCCCGCTTTGATCGAAACGCCTGTAGCCCGACTGGGCGCCGCCTCCATCGCGCTGGGGCTGATGGCTGCCGGTGCGGGCCTCAAGCTCAGCGCGCTGGCTAGCAACAAGCTGCTGGCGGGCGAGTTGCTGCTGATTCGCCATGCCATTCAGCCGCTGATCGCCTTTGCCATGGTCAAGATCTTCAAGCTCAACCAGCCACAAGCCATCGCGCTCATGGCGTTCTCCAGCCTGCCGACGGCATCGTCCTGCTATGTGCTGGCCGTGCGCATGGGCTATGAGGGCTCTTTTGTGGCCAGCCTGATTTCGCTGTCCACCATGCTGGGGGGGCTCAGCCTGCCGTTCGGACTCTGGCTGATCGGAATTTAATTTTGATAGCTGCAAGCGCTTTCTGCATAAGCGCTTGAGGCCAATTTCATTCAAAATCAGCCACGCTGCGCCAGCGCCCAAGCCACATGCTCGGCCACCAGAGAATCGGGATGATCGGCCCGGCTTTGCAGCGCGGCCTTCAACTCAGGGTTGCCGGTTTCACGCCAGGCATTCCCCAGGGCCACGGCCACATTGCGCAACCAGCGCGCATGACCTATGCGACGAATCGGGCTGCCTTCAGTCACGCGCAGGAACGTAGCTTCGTCCCAGGCAAAGAAGTGCACCAGCTGCGTTCCCGCCAGCCCGGCTCGGGTATCAAAGTCCGGCAGCGTGCTGGGATGGGCAAACTTGTTCCAGGGGCAGGCCAGCTGGCAGTCATCGCAGCCATAAATGCGGTTGGCCAGGAGCGGGCGCATGTCTTCGGGAATACTGCCTGCATGCTCGATGGTCAGGTAAGAGACACAGCGCCGTGCATCCACCCGGTGCGGCGCAATGATGGCGCCCGTAGGGCAGGCATCCATGCAGGACGAGCAACTGCCGCAATGCGCGGTGATGGCTTCGGTAGCCTCCAGCGCAAAGTCCACATAGATTTCGCCCAGAAAGAACATGGAGCCCGCATCCCGATTGAGCACCAGCGTGTGCTTGCCGCGCCAGCCCTGACCGCTGCGGCTCGCCAGCTCGGCCTCCAGCACCGGGGCGGAGTCGGTGAATGCCCGGTGACCGAACGGGCCGATCTCCTGCGCAATGCGCTCGGCCAGCTTCTGCAGACGGCTGCGCAGCACCTTGTGATAGTCCCGCCCCCGCGCATAGACGGAGACAATGCCTTCATCGGGCCGCTTGAGACGATCCCATTCCACGGCCTGCCAACCTTTGGGCGTATCGCGCGGCAGATAATCCATGCGCGCGGTGATCACGCTCACGGTTCCGGGAACTAATTCGGCAGGACGGGCTCGTTTCAAACCATGGGCCTGCATGTAATGCATCTCGCCATGAAACCCCTGCTCCAACCATTGCAGCAAGCCGGGTTCTGCCGAAGACAAATCCACGGCCGCCACGCCGATTTGGGAAAATCCCAGCTCGCGAGCCCAGGCTTGCATCAAAGGAATCAATTGACTGCTGCTCAACATACTCCCCGAATTGTAGGAAGCGAGCCCATGCAAGCGCTGGCGCAGCGCCAGATAGTCTGGCGCGATGAACAAGATACCGAGTGCTTTGCCCGGCAACTGGCTGCCCTGCCCCAGCTGCGCAACGCGTATGTCACCCTGCATGGCGACCTGGGCGCAGGCAAGACCACCCTGGTGCGCCATTGGCTGCGCGCTTTAGGTGTTCAAGGCCGCATCAAAAGCCCCACCTATGCCGTGGTAGAGCCGCACGAGGCCGGCGAGCTGTCCATCTGGCACTTTGACTTCTACCGCTTTGACGATCCGCGAGAGTGGGAAGATGCGGGTTTTCGGGACATTTTTGCAAGCAGCGGACTCAAGCTGGCAGAATGGCCCGAGAAGGCCGCAGCGGTTACACCTGTTGCGGATATAGCTATCCATATTGAAGCAGTTGACGATGTGCAGCGGCAGGTGACGCTCAAGGCAGCCACCCCCGCTGGCTGCACGGTGCTTGAAGCATTGACGGCATGAGCAAAACAACTTCCAACACAGTTTCTCCAGGGCTGTCACGCCGCAACCTGCTGCAGGCAGGCGGCGTGGTTCTGCTGCTGGGCCGCCAGCATATTGCGCAGGGTGCCACCATCGTGGCCGTACGCGTCTGGCCCGCTCCCGACTATTCACGCGTCACGCTGGAATCCGATATTCCGCTGACGGCCAAGCCCGTGTTTGTTCCCAGTCCTCCGCGCCTGGCGGTGGACGTCGAAGGCCTGGACCTGAACCCGGCACTCAAGGAGCTGGTGGCCAAGGTCCGCGCCGACGATCCCAATATCGCCAGCATTCGTGTGGGTCAGTTTGCCCCCGGCGTAGTGCGCCTGGTGATCGACCTGAAGCAGGAGGCCCGTCCTCAGGTCTTCACACTGCAGCCGATTGCCCCCTACAAACACCGTCTGGTGCTGGACTTGTACCCTGCCAAGGCCGTGGATCCGCTGGAAGCCCTGATCAGTGACCGTCTGCGCGATGTCCGCAGCCCGGCAGCGGCAACAGCTCCATTGCCCCCTCCTGTAAGCACACCAGAGTCAGCTGTCATTGCCGCCACGCCCGATGCAGACCCTCTTGGCGACTTGATTGCCCAGCACCACCAGCGCCCGCCAGCAACAGCACCTACGCCAGCACCGGCAGTGATTGCACAGGCTCCTGCTCCCGTAACTGCACCGCCCCCCCCTCCACCGGCTCCTGCGCCCGCGCCAAGGCCCGCACCTGCGCCAGCACCCAATATCGCAACCTCACGCAGCACCGACCGCATCATCATCGTGGCTCTGGATCCCGGCCATGGCGGCGAGGACCCCGGCGCCATTGGCCCCAGCGGCCTGCGCGAGAAAGATGTGGTGCTTAAGATCGCCCACCTGCTGCGCGAGCGCATCAACAACTCGCGCATCGGTGGCAGTCCCATGCGAGCCTTCATGACGCGGGATGCTGACTTTTTCGTTCCCCTGGCCACGCGCGTGGAAAAAGCACGCCGCGTGCAAGCCGATTTGTTCATCAGCATTCACGCAGATGCCTTCACTACCCCGTCAGCACGTGGTGCCAGCGTGTTTGCCCTCAGTGAACGCGGCGCTTCCAGTACAGCCGCACGCTGGCTGGCCAACAAGGAGAATCAAGCGGACTTGGTCGGCGGCCTGAACGTGGGTGGCCTGCAAGACCGCCATGTGCAGCGCATGCTGCTGGACATGAGCACCACCGCACAGATCAAAGACAGCCTCAAGCTCGGCACCTCGCTGCTAGGCGAGATCGGCTCCATGGCCAAGCTGCACAAGGCCCGTGTCGAGCAGGCCGGCTTTGCCGTGCTCAAGGCCCCCGATATCCCCAGCGTGCTGGTAGAAACCGCCTTCATCAGCAACCCGCAGGAAGAGGCGAAGCTGGCATCCGCCGCTTATCGCGAGCAACTGGCTGATGCTTTGATGACGGGCATTCGCAAGTACTTCGCCCACAATCCGCCACTGGCGCGCAGCCGCTCGGTCTAGTGCCACGACACTGAAGCGCTCACGGCCAAGCAGGCCGCAGGACATCAATCTTGCTGCTTTCTGCAAGGTGTCAGACACCGCCAAGCCTGCACGACAAAGGCTTGGCTCAATCTCCTACCTGTGTGCAGCAGCGGCGCAGGCAACATCACACCATGTTCTTTGCCTACTGCCTCAAGGCAGCTAATCAGGAGAGATTCATGAAACTGCGAACCCTTGTAATCAGCGCTTCGGCAGCCTTCACACTTGCCATGGCAGGCTGCTCCACTTCCCCCACCAACGCGCAGGTCGGCACCGGTGTTGGCGCCGTTGCCGGTGGTGTCGTCGGCAACGCGGTATTTGGCGGCACGCTTGGCACCGTAGGCGGTGCGGCCGCAGGTGCCTTGATCGGCAACGAAGTGGGCAAACGCCAGTAGGCTTTTTCACTCAATGCGGGACACAAGTGCCCAGCAAAAAGCCCCGGCATGCCGGGGCTTTTTCATGCCTCAAACAAGGCTGTAGCGCTTACTGAGAGCGCCCAATGTGCTATGCATTTGCAAATCATACTGCCTTGGCTTTCTCAGCCTTTCCGGCACGCCAGGCACCAAAAATGGCGATCAGGCCAGGCACCAGAATCAGGCCCCAAATGATCTTCTCCAGGTTGTTCTTGACCCACTCCATATTGCCGAAGAAGTATCCCGCTGCGCTGATTCCCACGACCCAGAGTACAGCCCCCACCACATTGAACATGGTGAACTTGGCACGATTCATATGCGCCACTCCGGCGACAAAGGGAGCAAAGGTGCGGATGAAGGGCATGAAGCGCGCCAGGATGATGGTCACACCGCCGTAGCGCTCATAAAAGCTGTGGGCTTGGTCAAATGCCTTACGGTTGAACCAGCGGGAGTCCTCCCACTGGAACACCTTGGGGCCCAGATAGCGACCAATCGTGTAATTGCTCTGGTCGCCCAGAATGGCAGCAGCCAGCAGCACGACTACGGCCAGCGGGTAGCTCATATAGCCGGCCCCGCACAGTGCGCCGACGATGAACATCAGCGAGTCACCGGGCAGGAAAGGCATGACGACCACACCGGTTTCTACAAACACGATGATGAACAAAAGGGCATACACCCAGGGCCCGTAGGCTACGACAAAGGCTTCCAGATGCTTGTCGATATGCAGGATGAAGTCGATCAGAAACTGAATGATTTCCAAAACACAGTCCTCAAAAATAGGATTGACATACCAGCGTATGCCGGCCAGTAATGTACTGCGCTGCGCAAAGCCCACAGAGGCTCCATTCCTTGCTGCTCAGCCATGTTTTGGGGATCAGACTCACAGCTGCTTGCAGGCAGCAACAACCACAGCCAGCTTTGCGTTTTTTGTTACAAGTTTTGATAAAACTAAACGTCAACAATACGTCAGCTTGCCATTTCTGCTGGCACAGTAGAGCCATGTCACCGCAAGCCGTGCATTGCAGTCATGACATTGGCCTCGGCCCACACCATCCAGCGTCTGTCCCTTCTGTCCGGAAGAGAGTCTGCAAGGATGTGATCGCTTCCCATAACTAGCACGACGAGAGGAATACCAATATGCAAAAGAACACGATTCGCTATGGCAAGGCTTTGACGCTGGCTGCAGCCTTGGTCGGCGCACTGGCACTGGGTGGCTGCGCTCACGGCCCCAGCCGTCAGCAAGTCGGCATTGGCGCCGGTGCCGTAGCTGGCGGCGCAGTGGGCAACGTGCTGTTCGGCGGCCCGGTGGGCACCATCGGCGGCGCAGCTGCCGGCGCGCTGATCGGCAACGAAATGACCCGAGGTGGTCGCGGCCACGGTCATCGTCACCGCCACTAAAACCCCATTGCTGCGCGAGCAGCATGCGCTCAAAAGCTGCCTGAGATGACCCAGGCAGCTTTTTGCTTTAGGGCCCGCAAAAAACGCACTTTCCAGCCAACTTGCGCTGCCGCCTAGAATGCTTTCCGTGAACGCATCCAGCCCCGAACTCTCCCCCGCCTCCTCCGAAACCAATGCCCAGACTGACGCCTCTGCGCGCCGGCCGATTCGCGACCTGCCCGATGAGCTGATCAGCCAGATCGCTGCAGGCGAGGTAGTCGAGCGCCCCGCTTCGGTGGTGCGCGAGCTGGTGGACAACGCCCTGGACTCTGGTGCGCGCCAGATCAATGTGCGCCTGTTGGCCGGTGGTGTGCGTCTGATTGCGGTGGAGGACGACGGCTGCGGCATTCCCCAGGCCGAGCTGCCCGTGGCCCTGCGCCGCCATGCCACCAGCAAGATCACCGATCTGCACGACCTGGAAACCGTGGCCACCATGGGTTTTCGCGGTGAGGCCCTGGCTGCCATTGCCTCCGTTTCGGAAACCTCCATCTTCTCGCGCCCGGCTGGACAGGAGTCCGCCTTCTTGCTCGATGCCCGCAGCGGCGAACTGCGCCCCGCTGCGCGCAATCAGGGCACTACCGTCGAGGTCAAGGAGCTGTTTTTCTCCACCCCCGCCCGACGCAAGTTTTTGAAAACCGATGCCACGGAGCTGGCGCATTGCATTGAGTCCGTGCGCCGCCATGCGCTGGCTCGACCCGACGTGGGCTTTGCCATCTGGCATGAAGGCAAGCTGGTCGAGCAATGGCGAGCTGCCAGCGGCGCCCCCAATGAAGCCATCTCCAGCCGCCTGGCCGATGTGCTCGGCGACAAGTTTGTCGCCAACTCCGTCGCTGTCGATCACTGGTCCGGCGCTGTGCATGTCACAGGCCGCGCCGGCATCCCCGATGCTGCTCGTTCGCGCCCCGACCAGCAGTTCTGCTATGTCAATGGCCGCTTTGTGCGCGACAAGGTTCTGACCCACGCCGCGCGCTCCGCCTACGAAGACATTCTTCACGGCAACAAGCAGCCGATTTACGCTCTCTATATCGAGATCGACCCGGCACGCGTGGACGTCAACGTGCACCCCACCAAGATTGAGGTGCGCTTTCGTGACAGCCGCGAAGTGCACCAGGCCGTGCGCCATGCGATTGAAAATGCGCTGGCCACGCCGCGCGCTGCTGCCGTGGTCGAAGCTGCAGCTCAAGAAGCGGCTCAGGATGCCGCACGCCAGCCCGAGCTGAGTGACAGTGACGGCAGCGGCTTGATAGCGACCGCCCCCGCTGGGCCCAGAGCTGCAGCAGCTCCCGCCTGGCCACAAACCCGCATGAGTTTTGGTGAGCCTGCCGTGGGCAACCCTGTAAGCGATCTGGCCAAGCTCTGGGAGCCCATGCGCAGCAACGCTGCCGTGCCTGCATCTTCCCCCGAAGCCAAGCCGCAAGCAGAGGCCGCCGATTCTGCCCCTGCTGTTGCCACACCGACGCCCACACCCGCTACCGCCGAACTCAGCCTCGGCCAAAACGGCACGATTACCAACACCACGGCCATCCCCAGCCCCGTACCGCTGCCTGAAGGGCCTGAAGGCGAAGGCATCAAGTTGCGCCCCTCAGGTCAATCCAGCTACTTTCAGCGAAAAGTACCGGCAGCACAGGTACAAGAAGCACCAGCTGCTATAGAAACCGTAGTGAGTACCGTACAGCAGCCTGCTTCAGCACCCACTGCAACAACAACGGCCGCAGCCAGCACAAATACCACCCCCGTCTGGCCACTGGGCCGCGCCGTGGCGCAGTTGCATGGTGTCTATATCCTGGCCGAAAACTCGCAGGGCATGGTCATCGTGGACATGCATGCCGCCCATGAGCGCATCGTCTATGAACAGCTCAAGAACGCCATCAACACCAAGGATGCCGAGCAGCACCTGCCCAGCCAGCCGCTGCTGATCCCGGCCACTTTTGCCGCCACGCCTGAAGAGGTCGCCACGGCCGAAGCCCATGCCGAAACCTTGCAGGCACTGGGCATGGAAGTCTCCCCCTTCTCACCCAAGACGCTGGCTGTACGCGCCGTGCCTGCCACGCTGGCACAAGGCGATGCCGTGGAGCTGGCGCGCAGCGTACTGGCCGAGCTGGCCCAGCATGACGCCAGCACCGTGGTGCAACGCGCTCGCAACGAGATTCTGGCCACCATGGCCTGCCACGGTGCCGTGCGCGCCAACCGCAAGCTCACGCTGGACGAGATGAATGCCCTGCTGCGCCAAATGGAGACCACCGAGCGCTCCGACCAGTGCAACCATGGCCGCCCCACCTGGCGCCAGCTCAGCATGAAGGAGCTGGACGCGCTGTTCCTGCGCGGCCGCTGATACGATTGCTATTAAATTAAAAGCTGCATGCGCCTGACAATCAATGAACTCAGATACTTTTCTATCTAAGTTCATTGAGGAGCAAGGGCTTGCAGCTCCTCAATATTCATTGTTGCCTGCGCAAACGACAGTGCGCTGAGCTGCGCTCGCCCTGAGCTCGGCTCCAGATCTTGCTCGCTGATGGCAGTGCATACCGGACTGTCTGCCTTGCCAATGACTGCTCAAAGCATTGAGTCGGCCCAGATAGTGCCTTTCACAAGCGCTATTCACATCGCCATTCAATTCGCATGACTTCGCATATTGCGATGGCTCTGATACATGGGCATCCGGTGCCTGCACAGGCTTTGTGGATTTGGCAAGGTTCAGCACTTGCACCAATGGCTCCAGCCGTTTTTCCTTTCAGGCGATGAACAATCTGGCTGGCGCTCGCCTGCTCTCATGTCGCTGAGAAATCAGAAAAAGCACGGCTTCACTTTCTCAATTTTGGGCATGCATGCACCAGATCTGGATCCTCATGCACCAAACATATGCATAAAGGCATAACTTTTTGGCATAATCTTTCCATCGCGAGTTTCAGCGCATCCTTGTCTTAGTCAGAAAGTTCTCTATGAAGTACGAGTCCGTAGGCCAGTTCCTGGAAGAAGTGGCACAACGCAACCCCGGCCAGCCCGAATTCCTGCAAGCCGTCACCGAGGTGATGGAAAGCCTGTGGCCCTTCATCGAGAAAAACCCCAAGTACGCTGAACACGCCCTGCTGGAGCGTCTGGTCGAGCCCGAGCGCATCATCCAGTTCCGCGTGAGCTGGACGGACGACAAGGGCCAGGTGCAAGTCAACCGCGGCTTCCGCATTCAGCACAGCATGGCTATCGGTCCCTTCAAGGGCGGCCTGCGCTTTCACCCCTCGGTCAACCAGTCCGTCCTGAAGTTCCTAGCTTTCGAGCAGACCTTCAAGAACGCGTTGACCACGCTGCCCATGGGCGGCGGCAAGGGCGGCTCCGACTTCGACCCCAAGGGCAAGAGCCCTGCCGAAGTCATGCGCTTTTGCCAGGCTTTCGTCACCGAGCTGTTCCGTCACGTCGGCCCCGACACCGATGTGCCCGCTGGTGATATCGGCGTGGGTGGCCGTGAAGTGGGCTACATGGCCGGCATGTACAAGAAGCTGTCGAACACGGCCGCTTCCGTGTTCACCGGCAAGGGCCTGGCCTTTGGCGGCTCACTGATCCGCCCCGAAGCCACCGGCTACGGCACCGTGTACTTTGCCCGCGAAATGCTGGCCACCCGCGGCCAGTCGTTTGAAGGCAAGACCGTGTCCGTGTCCGGCTCGGGCAACGTGGCGCAGTACGCCGTTGAAAAGGCCATGCAGCTGGGTGCCAAGGTCGTAAGCGTCTCCGACTCTTCGGGCACAGCCTACGATGCCGCCGGTTTCACCCCCGAGAAGCTGGCCATCCTGATGGATGTGAAGAACAACAAGTACGGCCGCGTCAGCGACTACGCCAAGCTGGTGTCCGGCGTGGAATTCCTGGCCGGCAAGTGCCCCTGGTCCATCAAGGTGGACGTGGCCCTGCCTTGCGCTACGCAAAACGAGCTGAACGAAGCCGATGCCAAGCAACTCATCGCCAACGGCGTGCTGTGCGTGGCTGAAGGTGCCAACATGCCTTCTACCAACGAAGCTGCCAAGGCCTTCGAAGCCGCTGGCGTGCTCTACGCCCCCGGCAAGGCCTCCAACGCCGGCGGCGTGGCCACATCCGGCCTGGAAATGTCGCAGAACGCGGCCCGTCTGTCCTGGCCTGCTGAAGAAGTGGATGCCCGCCTGCTGCAGATCATGCAAAACATTCACGCCGCCTGCGTCAAGCACGGCAAGCGCGAAGACGGCACAGTGAGCTACATCGACGGTGCCAATATCGCCGGCTTTGTGAAGGTGGCCGATGCCATGCTGGCACAAGGTGTGATCTAAGCCTTGCGGCTCTCATGACTCGCGAAAAGGCCCTTCGGGGCCTTTTTCATGGCTGCAGCGCCTCCAAGAACACTGCGATACTCAAGACGACACACTCTTTGCGACCGTATTCCCCTTCCATCTACTGATGCGAAAACCACTGTTTTCTCTCATCACCGCTGCGTCCATGATGCTTGCCACCTCTTACGGCTGGGCCCAAGCTCTGCCTCAAGTCGAAGCTTTTTCCACCGCCGTCGAACAAGCCGATACGGCGAAGGTGCGCGCCTTTCTCCAGCAAGAGCCTCGCCTGGCCCTTGCACGCACGGCTGACGGCTGGCCTGTATTTCTGCAACAAGCCATGTTCTTCACACCCGAGATCCTGAGTCTTTTCATGGCGAACGGTGCCGATCCGAACATTCGCAACAGCGCCGGAGAGACCTTGCTGCATCACCTGGCCGAGCCTGAATCCATCCGGCATTTGCTGGCAGCCGGCGCAGACATCGAAGCGCGCGACCATAAAGGCTGGACGCCGCTGATGAGTCATGCCACCGACGAAACCACGGGCCCAGATGCCATCTATACCTTGCTGGCAGAAGGTGCTGATCCAGGCGCCATAGGACACAGAGGGGAAACCGCAGCCACTCTCCTTCCTCAGGGCAAGCGCTTCGATCAGATCAGAAAGGCAATGCTAAAAAAAGTGCAGCAGAAGCACCCATAAAAGCCTGACCCGGGAGGCCAAAAATCCATTGCCTGCTCAAGCTTGTCGCGATCTGACTCAAACCGCTCAAATGCAAAAACCTGTGCAGATCCAGCAGATATACCGCCAGCATCTGCAAAAACCACGGGCTTACCCTAGGATTCGCGACATTCCTGCATCAGTCATACCGTCTGATGAACCGCTCTTCAGTGCCCGGTAACGCCGGGCACTTTGCATTTGTAATTACCCATGACTGCTATGAAGCACTGGCGCCTGCTAGCGGCCAGCAGCACGGCTTTGACCGCGCTGATTGCCCCCTCTCTGTCCCAAGCCCAGCAGGCGCCCAATGGGGCGCTGCAAATCTATGGCCGCCTCAACACCTCGATCGAAAGCTCCAAGATCAAAGGCCAGTCCTCCGTCAAGGGGCTGCAGAACAACGAATCCTTCTGGGGTCTGCGCGGCCAGGAGGATCTGGGCGGCGGCCTGCAAGCCGGCTTTATTCTGGAGCACGGCTTTGAGCTGGATACCGGCGCCAACACCGATGCCAATTACTTCAACCGCAAGAGTGAAGTAAACCTGTCGGGCCGCTTCGGCATGCTGCGCATGGGGCGCATGATCAGCGAGTCCTACTACGCCACGGCCGACGTGGTGAACATGCACAACTTTGACACCGGCAGCTCGGCCGATGCACTCTATGCATGGGTCTCTAACGGCGCCAACCATGTGTCATGGAAGCTGCCTGAATACAAGGGCTTGACGGTGGAGCTGGGAAGCAGCCTGCACGAGAAGCAGACCGAGCCTCAAAAAAATGCCTGGGATATTGCTGCCAACTATGAGCTGGGCGACGTGACGCTGGGCCTTGGCCACAACCGCTGGGGCGAAGCCGAACAAACCACGCTGCGCGCCACCTACACCACCGGCCCCTGGACACTGGCCGGCTACTACCAGCACAGCCGTGGCTGGGATCAGGCCAACTATCAGGTTGATAGCAGCTACGGTACGCGCCATATGGGCCGCATGGCCATTCAATATGAAGATGGCCCCAGCGAATACCACCTCAACGTCGGCTATGCCGGCAAGGTGGGCGGCGAAGCCGGCACCCAGGCTCTGCAGTGGACACTGGCCTATAACTACAACTTCAGCCAACGCACCAAGCTGTACGCGCTCTACACCCGCGTCAACAACCATGGGCGTGCCAGCTATCTGACGGGCGAGCAAGGCGTGGGCTTTAGCTCCATTGCTGTGGGCATGCGCCACTACTTCTAAGTCAGGCTGGGCTTTCATGCCTGTGTCACAGGAGGTCCCTAATCTGGCCTCTTGTTTTTTCAGGAGAAAGCCAAAATGGAACGCCGCCACTTTCTGGGTCACGGTCTGACTGCCAGCGCCATTGTTTCCGGCGCAGGCCTGCTGCCCGCCGTATTGCGTGCCCAGACTGCACCCGCAGCCATCACTCGTGACAGTGCCCGTGCGCTGCTGACTTCTGGCGTGCAAAGCGGTGATGTCACGGCCAATAGCGCCATCATCTGGGCCCGCGCCAGCCGCGAGGCCCGCATGTGGCTGGAATGGAGCACCACTGCCAGCTTTGCCAACCCCACGCGCTTGCGCGGCCCCGACTTGCTGAGCAGCTCCGACGGCACGGGCCGCATTGAGTTGCAAGGTCTGCCCGCTGGGCAGGACATTTTTTATCGCGTTGCGCTGGAGGACTTCTCCAGTGCCAACACGCGCTCGCCCTTTGTACAAGGCCATCTGCGCACTCCGCTGGCCTCCAATGGCCCGGCCAGCAAGCCGTTTCGCATGGTCTGGAGCGGGGACACCGCCGGTCAGGGCTTTGGTATCAACGAGGCCTTTGGCGGAATGCGCATTTATGAGCAGATGCGCAAGCTCAACCCCGATGTCTTCCTGCACAGCGGCGACACGATTTATGCCGATGGTCCCATTCCCGCCGAAGTGCCGCTTCGCGACGGCTCGGTCTGGAAGAACATCGTCACGCCCGAAGTCTCCAAGGTTGCAGAAACTCTCAACGAGTTCCGGGGCCGCTACCGCTACAACCTCATGGATGCCAATGTGCGCGCCCTGGGCAGCGAGGTTGCGCAGATCTGGCAGTGGGATGACCACGAAGTCACCAACAACTATTCCGATAGCAAGGACCTGAGCAACAACAAGGCCTACACCGAGAAAAACATTCAGCTGCTGGCCGCCCGCGGTCAGCGCGCCTTCATGGAATATGCGCCCATGCGCACCTATGGCGCAGCCGAGCACCAGCGCATTTACCGTGTGCTGCCGCAAGGCCCGCTGGCCGATATCTTTGTGCTGGACATGCGCAGCTATCGCGGCCCCAACACCCACAACCTGCAGACCACGGAAAGCGCAGAGACGGCCTTCTTTGGCAGACCACAGCTGGAATGGCTGATCGAGGGTCTCAAGCAAAGCAAGGCCACCTGGAAGCTGATTGCCGCCGACATGCCGCTGGGCCTGTTTGTGCCCGATGGCAAGGATGCGCAAGGCCGCCCCGTATGGGAAGCCGTGGCCAATGGCGAGCACGGCAGCCCCAAGGGGCGCGAGCTGGAGCTAGCCCGCTTGCTCAAGGGCATCAAGGATGCAGGCATCAAGAACGTGGTCTGGCTGACGGCGGACGTGCACTACACCGCCGCCCACCACTACAGCCCTGACCGCGCCCAGTTTCAGGACTTTGACCCCTTCTGGGAGTTTGTCTCCGGCCCGCTCAACGCCGGTGGCTTTGGCCCCAACGATGCCGACAAGACCTTTGGTCTGGACGTGGTCTACAGCAAGGCTGCGCCCCACCAGAACTCTGCCCCCAGCGAGGGCTACCAGTTCTTCGGCCAGGTCGACATCGACCACCGCAGCAAGGCGCTGACCGTGGTGCTCAAGGACCTGGACGGAAAGTCGCTCTACACCAAGACGCTGGAGCCGCAATCCGCCTGATACCGGCCTAGGGCAGCCCCCATCACTGCTGCCAGCCGGCACACAGTAAAAGAGACAGGTTTTAACCTGTCTCTTTTTTGCCTGGGAGGTCCTCATGCCAGTCACGTATCGCGCCAGCTTTTCTGCCCTGCTGTGTACCAGCGCTTTCATGCTGTTCAGCCAAAGCGCCTTGGCGCAGGCCAGCGGCCTCTCGCGCACCATGGTGGGCAAGGCCGATGTCTCCGTGCCCGGACGCGAAGCCGTGGTCGCCAAGGTAGAGGTCGCCCCGGGATCGCGTGCGGGCCGCCACACCCATCCCGGTGACGAGATCAGCTACATCAGCGAAGGCGAGGTGGATTTGCTCATTGACGGCCAGCCGCCACGCACCATCAAGGCCGGTGAGTCCTTTGTCGTGCCAGCCGGTGTGGTGCATGACGCTCACAACGCCAGCAACAGCACCGTCAAGCTCATTGGCGTTTATGTGGTCGAGAAAGGCAAACCGCTGGCCACGCCTGCGCCTTGAGTTCAGCCATCACGGGCGCCGTCACGCTCTTTTCACAAAACAAAAGGCCGCAGTGCGAGGCTGCGGCTTTTTGTTGGGAGTTTCTTTGTACGATCTGCGGACCATGAAGCACTTCATCACCGCCCTGCTGCTCGGTGCCTCCAGCACCTTGAGCCTTGCCGCATCCCCTACACCGGCCGCAACGCAAGAGATCGAGCATCTGATTGCCCACCTCAAAGCCTCGGGTTGCGAGTTTCAGCGCAATGGCAGCTGGTATGACAGCATCAAGGCCGCCGAGCATCTGCGGGGCAAATACGACTATCTGCTCAAAAAGGGCTGGGTAGCGACCGCCGAAGACTTCATCGCCCGCGCTGCTGCGGAAAGCAGCATGAGCCACAAGCCCTATCAGGTGCGCTGCGCAGGCAAGGAAGCCGAGCCCAGCGCCAGCTGGCTGCAGGCCGAACTCAAGCGCTGGCGCAGCAGCCAGTAACGGCTTCAGCCTGCGCGCTTGACGGCTGCGTCGCACCAGCGCTGCGCCACCTGGGGCGAAGTGCTGCACACCGCATCATGCGTCACCGTGGTCACGGCGCGCTCCAGCAGTTGAATGTCCGCCTCATGCTGGCGTGCCACATGCGGGTCTTCAAAAAAGATGGCGCGATGGCAACGCTTTTCCAGCACCAGATCGGCAATCTGCGCATCGCCTCCCAGCGGGCCGCTGTTGTAGCGGTCCACCCAGGGCTTGTCGGCTGGCCAGCCCTTGCTCCAGGCCATCTCGTTGAGTTTCTGGCCCGTGGTGCCCGTGCCCACGCGGCGGCGGTAGCGGCTGAGCAAATCAAAGTTGCGCGCCGCAAAGTCCAGCATGGTGGGCTTCATGGCATCGTGCGCAATCAGCGCCAGCGTCTGGTTTTCATAGTCGTGATAGCGATCGGCATTGCGGTCACGTGTCAGGCCCGCGTGAATGCGCTCCATCTCGATCCAGTCGCGCGTGGAAGCCACGGTGGAGAGAAAAGGCTTGCCGTGAATCACGCACTGGCGCTTCAAGGCCAGCGCTTCGGGGAAGATGGAGGAAGGGTCCACCGGGTCCATCAGGTAGATAGCGCCATCCAGCGTGCGCTCATCGCCCTCCATGCCCACGACTTCAGCCACCAGTCTCATCAGCCCTCCTTCGCGGCCATAGGGGTAGCGCACCAGACCTTTGTAACCCTGCAGCATGCTGGCCGCCGTGATGGCGTCATAGGTGCGGCCTACGGTATGAAAGCCCAGCTTGAGCTCCCGAATCCCGGCTTCGCAGGCGCGCAGCAGGGCAAACAGCGCAGCATCCTCGGTTTGGTGATGGAGTTTGTTGGCCGCAAGACCCAGACAGATCGACATAGTGAACACATCCTTCAAACAGGCCTCAAACGCACGCAAACCCTGCACAAGCAGCTATGAATTTGCGGTTTGAAGCAACCTCCAAGAATATCGCCAATTCAAGTGCTCCAAATGACGGGAAGCGGTTTGAACTGTTACACAGCATGAAGGCTTGACGGGTCACCAGGCCAGAACCCGCTCACGCCCGCAAAAGTAGACACGCGCCTGGTGCGCATTCATGCACGGGTGCCATCGTCACATACTGTCCCAGCAGTGCGCAGTTGCCAGCGCTTGTTCTGCTAGTGTGAGCGACTATGCCTGTGCCGCCCGCTCTCAATTCCAATAAAAATACCGCCCCAGCCATTGATGCAAAAGGGCAAGCAGCTCCTGAATCTGCAGCATTCATCATCCTCACCCTGGGCCTGCTGCTGGGTTTACAGCCGCTGGCCACCGACCTCTACCTGCCCGCCCTGCCGCAGTTGCAGCAGGGCTTTGCGGCGCATGTCTCGCAGACCCAACTCACCCTCACCGTTTTTTTGCTGGCCTTTGGCTGCTCGCAAATTTTCTGGGGTCCTCTGTCTGACCGACTGGGCCGTCGCCCCGTCTTGCTGATGGGCGTTACCGGCTATGTGGTGGGCGCACTGGGTTGCGCCAGTGCCCAAAGCATGGAGACCTTGATTGCCTGGCGCAGCCTGCAGGGTGCGGCACTGGGAGCCGGTGTGATGTGCGCACGCGCCGTGGTGCGCGATCTCTACGCCCCGCATCTGGGTGCGCAAGTGATGTCCAAGGCGCTGACGGGCCTTGGCGTGCTGGCTTTTCTGGCCCCCATCAGCGGCAGTTTGCTCGTGGGCTGGCTGGGCTGGCGCTCCACCATGCTGGCCCAGGCCTTCATGGGTTGCATGGCCTGGCTGCTGGTGCTGCTGCGCTTCAAGGAGTCGATTCCCCTGCGCAACCCGCAGGCGCTGCAAGCGGGCAATCTGCTGCGCACCTGGTCACGCATTGTGCGCAACCCCATGTTCCAGGCCTACAACCTGCTGACCTGCTTCAGCTATGCCGGCCTGTTCACCAATCTGGCAGCCTCTTCATTCACCTATATCAACGTGCTTCACATGGACCGCACACAGTATGGATTGATGATGGGTGGCAATGCCCTGTGCTACATCGCAGGCACCTTTGCCTGCCGCCGCCTGCTGCGCAGCATGAGCGTGCAACGTGCAGTCGCCGTCGCAGGCTGCCTGTCGCTGACTGCTGGCTCCATCATGGGCATGTCCGCCCTGGCTGATCTGCGCAGCATCTGGGCCTATGCACTGCCTTTTTGCCTGTACCAGATTGCTCACGGCATTCATATGCCCTGCGGGCAAAGCAATGCCATTGCCACCTTCCCCCAAGCAGCAGGAACGGCATCCGCCATCAATGGCTTTGTGATGATGATCGTTGCCTTCGCCATGGGTCACTGGCTGGGCCTGCATCTGGATGCGGACTCCACTGCGCCGCTGGCTTTGGGCATCTGGTTCTGGTCTGTCTGCACCGCACTCACGGCATGGACTCTCGTTCAGCGTTTTGGCCAGCTCAAGAGCCCATCTTGCAATAAAGATATTTAGGTTATTTAAAAACCAGTTTTTATTATTTTTCTTTTTAAGTGATTTTTTTGAGAATGGCAGCACTGGCGAAAACGCCGCACTTCTGTGATCTCCTGCCATGCATTCACGTCGCTCTTTTCTGCACAGCTCCCTGCTTGCTACCAGCGCAGCTGGTTTCTCTCTGACTTCTCTGGCCAAAGTATCCGAAGGCCTTGGCGTGCCACAAGCCAGCCGCATTCTGGTGGGCTTTGGGGCCGGCGGCGGCATCGACCTGCTGGCGCGTGTTCTGGCCGAAAACATTGCCCCACAACTGGGCAAGAGCCACTATGTGGTGGTGGATAACAAGCCCGGCGCCAATGGCCAGATTGCCGCACAAACCTTGCTCAACGCCCCCAGTGACGGAGGCACCTATCTCATTGCACCGCTGATCACACCCGTGCTCTCGCAGATCGTCTACAAAAAGCCGGGTTACGACCCGGCTCGAGACTTTTCCCCCGTCGGTCTGCTCGCCCATTTTCAGTTCGGTCTGGCCGTCCCTGCGAAGCACCCTGCGCACACTATTCGGGAATATGTAGCCTGGCTCAAGGCCCATCCCGATAAAGCCAACTTTGGCAGCCCCGCTGTGGGCAGCCTGCCCCATTTCTTCGGTCTGCTGCTAGGCGAGGCCGCTGGCGTCAACATCGTGCATGTCCCCTACAAGGGGGGGCCTGCCATGATGACGGACCTGATCAGCGGCCAGCTAGCCTCAGCCATCCAGAGCACCAGCGAACTGGCGCCACTACACAAAGAGGGCAAGGTACGCATTCTGGGGACCTTTGGCAGCCAGCGCACGCAGGATCTACCGGATGTACCCACCTTTGCTGAGGCGGGCTATCCCAAAGCCACTGGCAGCGGCTGGTACAGCCTGTGGGCCCGCAAAGGAACCTCCCCTGAAGCCATTGCCACCGTAAACCGCGCCGTCAATCACGCTCTGCTCAACCCCAAACTGCAGACCAAATGGGCAGAGCTTTCAATACAGCCTGACCCACGCGCCCCTCAGGAGCTGGAGCAGTTACGCGTGGCCGAAGTAGCCAAATGGCGTCCGGTCATCCTCAACTCCGGCTTTTCCATCGAATAGCAACAATCTCTGACTCATGACTGCTCCCAATATTGTTTTCATCCTGGCCGATGACTTGGGCTGGGCCGATCTCGGCGTCTATGGCGCCACCGACTTCAAAACCCCTCACCTTGATCATCTGGCCTCGCAGGGCGTGCGTTTTAATCAGGCCTATGCCAACTCTGCCGTGTGCTCGGCCACGCGCATCGCCCTGATAACCGGACGTTACCAATACCGACTGCGGGCGGGACTGGAAGAGCCTCTGGCTCGCTATGGTGCACAACTCGGCCTGCCGCCAGATCACCCCACACTGCCGTCGCTGCTCAAGAAAGCCGGTTACGACACGGCGCTAATCGGCAAATGGCATCTGGGCAAGCCCCCTGCCTATGGGCCACAACGCAGCGGCTACGACTATTTCTTTGGCAACCACAGCGGTGCCATCGACTACTTCACACACAAGCCCGGAGTCGGCGAACAATTCAGCGCCGACCTCTGGCAAGGCGAAAGCCCCGTGGAGCGCACGGGCTACTACACCGATATCCTGGGGGACGAAGCCACACACTATGTGCATGAACGCAAAGGTCAGGACAAGCCCTTTTTCCTCTCACTGCACTTCACCGCGCCCCATTGGCCCTGGGAGGGGCCGAATGACGAACATGTCGCGCACAGCATCAAGGACCTTTTCCACTACGACGGTGGCAGCCTGAAGAAATACGGCGAAATCGTCGAAGCACTGGACAAGGCGGTCGGCCAGGTATTGCAAGCGCTTGACGATACAGGTCAGGCCGACAACACCATCGTCATCTTCACCAGTGACAACGGCGGTGAGCGTTTTTCCAAGACCTGGCCGTTCACGGGGCAGAAAACAGAGCTGCTCGAAGGCGGCATCCGCGTTCCCACCTTGCTGCGCTGGACAGCCCGTATTCAACCCCAGGTACAAGAGCAAGTCACCGCTACATTTGACTGGCTACCCACTCTGCTGGCTGCAGCCGGAGGCAGGCAGGACCCTGATTTTCCGAGCGATGGACAAAACATATTGCCTATCCTCGAAGGAAATGCCGAGGTCACTGACCGCACCCTGTTCTGGCGCTACAAGTCTCAGAGCCAGCGCGCGATACGCCAGGGCCCTTGGAAGTACCTCAAGATCAACGACAACGAATTTTTGTTCAATGTCGTCGACGACACACGCGAGCGCGCCAACCTCAAGGAGCATTACCCCGAAATATTTGCCCTGCTGCGCCAGCAGTGGCAAGAGTGGGACAGGCAACTGCTACCCATTCCCGCTGAAAGCTACAGCCACGGTCTGTCACCCGACATTCAGGCAGACCGCTATGTACCGACGCGTCTGAGTCAAGGCTAAGCCCCATCCATGCAGCCAAACAGCTGACTGCGTTATCCTTCACAACCCGCAAGAACCAATGGCTGCCCGTCATTGGTTCTTGTGCTTTCATCTGTACGGATTTCGCCCCATGACTGCTGCCCACGCCCTGCCCTGTATTGCCATTGCCGGCCCCACTGCCTCAGGCAAGACGGCGGCAGCGCTGGCGCTGGCCGAACGTCTGGCACAAGGAGGACAAAAGACCGAGATCATCAGTGTGGACTCCGCTCTGGTCTACCAGGGCATGAACATTGGCACGGCCAAGCCCACCGCGGCAGAACTGGCCGCCGTGCCGCATCACCTCATCGACATCATCGACCCGCTGCAGGCCTATAGTGCGGCCGAGTTCGTGCGCGACACGCAAAGACTGGTCGATGAAATCCGCAGCAGCCATGCTATTCCCTTGCTGGTGGGTGGAACCATGCTGTACTTCAAGGCCTTGATGGATGGGCTGGATGAAATGCCGCCCGCCAACCCCGAAGTACGCGCCATGCTGGATGCGCAGGCTGCTGTGCGCGGCTGGCCCGCCATGCACAGCTTGCTGAGCGGGCTGGACCCCATTACCGCCGCCCGCCTGGCGCCCGGCGACAGCCAGCGCATTCAACGCGCACTGGAGGTCTGGCATATCTCGGGCAAGCCCCTGTCCAGCTTTCACACTACCAAAAACAAAGCAGGTCCCGCAGAGCAGATGGGCCTTGCAGCACTTTTTTCCTTGGAGCCCGCTGAGCGCACCTGGTTGCACCAACGTATTGCACAGCGCTTTGACCTGATGCTGGAGCAAGGCTTTCTGGACGAAGTACGTCAGCTGCGCGCACGCGGTGATCTGCATCTGGATCTGCCTTCCATGCGCTGTGTGGGCTACCGCCAGGCATGGGAAGTGCTGGACGCCTTCGAGGCCGATCCCAGCAAGCCACTGGATATGGCCAGTCTGCGCGAGCGGGGCATTGCCGCCACCCGCCAGCTCGCCAAACGCCAGATCACCTGGCTGCGCTCCATGCCGCAGCGCCACGCCATTGCCTGCGATGCGCCCGATGCGCAGCAGCAACTGCTGGATGCGGCCATGGCAGCCATTGATGCAGCGCAGCAAGCAGCCCGCTAAGACCTGCTGCTGCAGCGCCCGTCGTTAAGATGGCCGCATGGCTGCCAACGACTCATCCCACGCCCATCCGCTGCTGCAGGTTCGCAATATTGCCAAACGCTATGGCGAAGGAGATGCCCAATCCAGCGTCTTCGAGCAGATCAGCTTCGAGGTTCAGCGCGGTGAATTTGTCGCCATCATCGGCAACTCCGGCGTAGGCAAGTCCACGTTCCTCAATTGCCTGGCAGGACTGGACAGCTGGCAAGAAGGCCAGGTTCTGCATCAAGGCACAGACCTTTCCACATTGGATGAAGCCCAGCGCGCCATCTGGCGACGGGCACATCTGGGCTTTGTGTTTCAGGCCTTTCATGTGCTGCCGCACCTGGATGTGGTGCAGAACATCGCCCTGCCGCTGATGCTGCTGGGCCGCATGAATGCCCAAGGTCAGCAACGCGTGCAACAGGTACTGCAAGCCGTGGGGCTGGAAGGCCTAGGCCAGCGCCTGCCTCAGCAGCTCAGCGGTGGCCAGCTGCAGCGCGTGGCCATTGCCCGTGCACTGGTGCACTCACCGCCTCTGCTGCTGGCTGATGAACCCACCGGCAATCTGGACCCGTCAACGGCCCAGCAAATCATGGACTTGCTACTGGCGCAGACGCGCGAGCAAGGCACGGCCTTGGTGCTTGTCACCCACTCCACTGAAGCCGCCAGGCGCGCCGACCGCGTGCTGCGGTTGACGGCCAGCGGCATGCATGAGGAACGCGCCTAGCGCGGGTCGCGCACCTTGTAGCTCTTGCTGACGAAAGGCACTTCCTCCACGCCTCGGCGTTGATTGACCGTCAGCGTCATCGCAAAGAACAGATTGCACAACACATTGCACATGCGCGGCAGGATCTCAGGAATCTCGCACCCCTCCTGCTCCACTCGCACCATGCAACGAATGGCTTTCTTGGCCGCAGAGCGCGCCTGATGCAGCTGCGGCACAGGGGCGGCACCTCGCGGCAGCACAAAGGCATGAAAGCGCTCTCCGGCCTGCTCGCGGTAATAGTCAAGGCGCTGCTTGAGCCAATCCAGATCTGCCTCATCTACTGCCAGCTTGCCGCGAATCGAGCCATTGATATGAAAAGCCAGCGGCTGTATGCGATCCAGGTCTTCGCGCAGATCGGCAAACTCAGCTGGCGTTGACTCCAGCGCGCTGCCAATCAACCCGCACAGCTCATCGGTGGTCACTTCAAAGTCACAGAGGTAGGAGATCTCACAGATAAAGGGATAGCAGACTTCGTCAAAGTTTTTGCTGAGCTTCATGGATTGAACAATCAAAAATCGAGTCGCCGCAAGCAGGCGGCAAAAATGGTGGCTGCTTCATCTAGTCGAGGGCCGGGGCGGGTCACAGTGCGTCCCTCCTCCGCCGTCAACTGACAGACACGGTGCTGCTTTTGCCCGGGCTGTACGGCTCGCATCTTCTGCCAACCGGGCCTGTCTTCGAGCTTGCGCAAGCTGCTGCCGTGATGCGCCAAGATGATGAGGTCAGGATCTGCGCGCAGCACAAACTCTGGCGATAGTCGAATGAATGGGCTGGCTGCATCCGGTGTGATGTTGCGCACCCCCAGATGGCCCAGCAGCTGCCCCATGAAGGAGCGTGGGCCTGCGGCATACATGGCGGGGTCAACTTCCAGATAGACACGCGGCTCCTTGATCTGATGACGCGCCTTGACAGGGGCGACGACAGTCTCCAGTCGGTGCTGCATCTGTTGCCATACGGCCAGCGCTTGCCCGGTCTCCAGTGCTTCATCCACCTTATGCATCACCGCCTGCACCTGCTCGATCGTGGCGGCATCGGCCACCAGATATGAAATCCTGGCGGCCTGCAAACGAGCTATCACGCCATCCACCCGTCCCAGCAGTACCAGATCAGGCCTGAGAGCCACGATGCGCTCCATATCCGGCTGCCAGGTCTTGCCCAGTTGGGGCAGGCTGCGCACCTGCGGTGGATCTTGCGAGAACTCGTCAACCCCCACCAGCCGATCACAAGCGCCCAGCGCACAAACAGTCTCTGTAGCTGACGGCAGCAAGGAGATGATGCGCAGAGGCGGCGCGGCCTGCGCCACGCCTGCCCAGCACAGAGCTGCTGCCGCCAGCAACCACCGCTTTAGCGAGGAGTCCACTTCACGCTGACAAAGAAGTTGCGACCTGCATTGGCATAACCCTTGCTGGGCTGGTAATCCTTGTCGGTCAGGTTATTCAGCCGCGCCAGCACACTCCACTGCTTGTTGACCGCATATTCGGCATACAGGTTGAAGAGACTGTAGCCACCCAGCTGCTGGGTATTGGCCACATCCACCTGACGCTGGCTATAGAGCTGTGCCTCCGCACCCAGCACCCAGGCATTGACCTGGGTGTCTGCGTACAGCTTGAGCATGCGCTTGGAGCGATAAGGCAGCAGCTTGCCGTTTTCGCGGTTGATGGGCTGCATCATGTCCAGCGATCCGCCCAGGTTCCAGCCGGAAAGACGAGTGCTGCCGGACAAGGTCAGGCCCTTGATATTCACACTTTGCCAATTGCTATAACAGTAGCAGGAAGAGTCCCACGCAATTTGGTCATGCACGCGATTTTGGTATATCACGGCTGAAAGCGTGTTAGAGCCCTGTTCGAAGTGCAAACCAGTTTCTATATTGCGGCTGCTTTCGGGTCGTAGATCTGCAGCAGCCTGGCCAGTAAAGCGCTCGTACAGGGTTGGTGTGCGAAAAGCGGTTCCTGCCGACGCCACCCAGCGCAACTGATCGTTGATTTGCAGACCATAGCCCAGACCACCCGTGGTCTTGCTTTTTTGGTCTTTCACCTCATCGTGACGCACATGGGCATTGAGGCTGTGTGCGCCCGAACTGTAGTTCCAGCCCAGAGCCAAGGCGTTCTGTACTCGCTTGCTGTCAGTGTTCTGAGTCCAAGCGTAACGGGTATCCAGCGAATCTTCATTGCGCTCGTAGTCCACATTGAAGCGGTTGGCACCCAGCGTAAAGATGTTCTGCCACAGCAGGCCATCACTTTTGCCCTTGGCCGACTCGGGGGAGCTGGTACGGCGCTCAGTATCCATCTCGGTATGGGAGAGCTGCACCACGCTGCGGTACATCTCGTTCCATTGCGCGCCCCATTTCAGGCTGGCTGTGGTGGTTTCTACCGTGTCGTAATCGTCAAAAGGCGCCGGGCTCTGGTCATAGTGAGACTTCAGGCGGTTGTAGCGCAAGCTGCCATCCAGCGCATGAATGCCCGCCTTGTAGCCCAGGTTTACGCTGGCGGAGCTATTGGAGTAACCATCCTTGTCCGTATTATTTAAGCCGTAAGGCGTGACAACATCCCAGCCGCGGCTGCGCTCATCGGCCAGATTAAAGGCATAGGTCAAGCCATTCGCACCACCTGTCAGGCCTGCAGCCGCTTTGCTGCTGCGATAGCTGCCAAAGCCCAGCTCCGCATAAGGCAAGGGTGCACCCTCCTGTCCCTTGCGCGTGAAGATCTGAATCACTCCACCCATGGCGTCCGAGCCATATACCGCAGCTGCAGGGCCGCGCAGCACTTCGATACGCTCGATCTGTGCCAGAGGCAGGGATGCCCAGTTGCCACCGCCTTGCATTTCTTGTGTGCTGTAACGCACGCCATCCACAAACACAATGGAGTGCTGATTGCTCATGCCGCGCAAATACACGCTGGTCGCCTGGCCGGGACCACCATTGCGATTGATCTGAACACCAGGCACACGCGCCAGTACATCGGCCACGCCTACAGCGCCTGCACGGCTGATCTGCTCGCTGTCGATCACGGTCATATCGGCCGTGATACTGTCCATGCTTTGCGGAATACGCGTGGCCGTGACCACGGTTTCGGCCATCTGCCGCTCTGTCTGCGCCTGGGCAGTCAACGCACAGGCAGACAAAGTAGCCGCCGCCACCCAGGTCAGTCGAAAAGAAGAAAAAGCAGATGCAGACGCACGCAAGGCAGCATCGCCTTGAGCGAAGGAGATAGAGCTGGACATAGAAGTTCTCAAACAGTTGGCACCGGCGTCCCCGCCTGATGCGTCCCACACCAGAGGCTTTTTCAAGCCCTGGCCCATGTTTGGCCGGTATCCAGACTGATGCACGCGCTGCCTGGCCTTCCCAAAGCGCAATGCGCTTCAGTGGCTGCGATAGACAGCGTGGTTTTCACCTGTGCACTCACTGTTGCGGGGGCAGTACATGCTGAGCCTGCGGTGATTGCAGACCTCCATGTTTCCCGTTTAACTGCTGCGTCAGAACAACGCCGCGAGCACCAAAGCGCGCTATTTTAGCGATCTGTCCCACCCAGCACTGCACCCAATGGCCGATGCAGAATTTCGGCCTCCGTTTTTGATGACTCCTACCTCCTTGTTTTTGCTGCTCAGCAGCTTTTCATGGCAAGAGCTGCGCCAGCACCCGTGGCGTACAGCTACAGCGCTGATCGCCATCATGCTGGGCGTGGCTCTGGGGTTTGCAGTGCATGTCATCAACCAATCTGCGCTTGATGAGTTCTCGCGTGCGGTGCGCAGTGTCAACGGCCAGCCCGATCTGCAGTTGCACGCCATGCAGGGCAGCTTGCCGCTGGCGCTGTACCCGCAGGCTGCACAGGCCGAAGGCGTGGCCAGCGCCGTGCCCTGGCTGGAGACCTCGGCCCTGCTGCCATCCAGCGCAGCTCCTTCGGGCGATGCCACAGCACGCAGCACTGAAGGCGCAGTCACAGCCAGCAACACCAAGGGCGCTGCACGCGGCACCACGCTACGCGTGCTGGGCAGCGATGCGCTCAAGCTTGCTCACATCGCCCCGGCACTGATGCCGCGCCTATTTGAAGGCGGCAACCGGCTTGATTTGTTCGCCCCTGATGCGGTGTTTCTCAACGCCTCTGCTCTACAAGCCCTGCAACTAAGCCCCGATCAGGCCCCAAACGCCCCCTTGAATTGGCTGCTCAATGGTCAGCCGCAGCAGCTACGCATTGCCGGCACCGTGGCAGCCAGTGGCGCGCCCGTGGCCGTGATGGACATTGCCGCCTTGCAGCAGAAGCTGGCTGACTTTGAAAGGCTGGACCGCATCGACATCTTGCTGACCGACAGCGCCAGCCGCAGTCAGGTCACCACCGCCCTGCATGCGCTGCCAGACTGGCAGAGGCAGATATTGATACAGCAGCCCAGCGACGACCAGCAGCGCGTGGGCGAGATGTCACGCGCCTACCGTGTCAATCTGACGGTTCTGGCGCTGGTGGCCTTGTTCACCGGGGCATTTCTGGTGTTCTCGGTGCTGGCACTCAGCGTGGCGCAACGCGCACCGCAGTTTGCGCTGCTGGCAGTTTTAGGAGCCACGCCACGCCAGCGCATGGCACTGGTGCTGCTGGAGGCGCTGGCACTGGGCATCATCGGTAGCCTAGCCGGCATTGCTCTGGGCAGTGGCCTAGCATGGCTGGCCCTGCAGGTGCTGGGCGGCGATCTGGGCGGCGGCTTTTTTGCCGGGGTTCAACCCAATTTGCACTGGAGCTCAATAGCGGCCGTGGTCTTCGGCCTGCTCGGTATTGCCGCCACGCTGGCTGGCGCATGGTGGCCTGCACGCACTGCCATGGATTTGCCCCCGGCTGCCACGCTCAAAGGCCTTGGCAGCGCCCATGAAAAAGCGCCGCATATCTGGCCCGCCTTGCTGCTGCTTACAGCCAGTGTGGCACTGGCCTTTATGCCGCCTGTGGCGGGCATTCCACTGACCGCCTATATCGCCGTGGGCTTGCTGCTGCTGGGCGGCATGGCGGCGCTGCCGTGGCTGCTGGGTGCCGTGCTTGGCATGGTCCCTTCAAGCCTCTCACGCCAGCCGCTGGTCATGTTGGCACTGGAGCGCGCACGCCGTATGCGCCACGCCACCACCGTGGCCGTCGGCGGCGTGGTGGCCAGCCTGAGCCTGGCCGTGGCGCTGACAGTCATGGTCACCAGTTTTCGCGGCAGCATGATGGAGTGGCTCGATGCCGTGCTGCCCGCCCCTCTTTATGTACGCGCCGCCGGTGGCTCAAGCCGCGCAGATGCAGCCCTGCTGCCTGCAGACGCCGCACAGCGCATCAGCCAGTTACCGGGTATAGAGCGCGCACAAGCCATGCGCAGCAGCACCTTGGTACTGAGCCCTGAGCGCCCGGCCATCAGCCTGCTGATTCGCCCACTCAAAGGTGATCAGGCCATGCAACTGCCATGGGTCGACGGCCCGCTAACCTCAGCGCGCAGCGGCATTCCCGTGCATATCAGCGAAGCCGTGGCCCAGCTCTATGGCTTGAAGCCTGGAGATGAGTGGCCGCTGCTTTCCAAGGCTTTTAGCCTTCAAGCGCACGACCATCAAGCGCAAGCAGCTACGTTTTACATAGCATCTATCTGGCGCGACTATGTTCGCCAGTTTGGCGCTGTGGCACTGGACTGGCAGGACTATCTGGCTCTCACCGGCAATACAGGCAATGCCGCGCAGATCAGCGAGATTGCCACCTGGCCCCAGGTGCACAGCACTCTCACATCCGCCGAGCTGCAAGCTGCCATAGAACAAGCCATTGCAACGCCGGGGCGGCCTGCGCCAGCACTGGAGTTCGTCAGCAGCGCCGCGCTGCGCGAGCGCTCTTTGCGCATTTTCGACCGCAGCTTTGCCGTGACCTACTGGCTGCAGGCCGTGGCTATTGGCATTGGTTTGTTCGGCATTGCAGCCAGCTTCAGCGCCCAGGTACTGGCGCGGCGCAAGGAGTTTGGTCTGCTGGCGCACCTGGGCCTGACACAGCGCAATGTACTGAGTGTGGTGGCCACCGAAGGACTGGCGTGGACGGCAATGGGCGCCATGGCTGGCAGCTTGCTAGGCCTGGGTGTGGCCGTCATCCTGGTGCATGTAGTCAATCCGCAGAGCTTTCACTGGACGATGGAGCTGCGCCTGCCTGCCCTGCGCCTGTTGAGCCTTGCGGCAGCCGTGATACTCGCCGGCGTCATTACCGCCTGGCTGGCCGGGCGCAAGGCCGCCAGTGCAGACGCCGTACTTGCCGTCAAAGAAGACTGGTAAATACCCAACCGTTATACCTGCAATCCCAGCAGAGTTTTTCACACAACAGCAAACAGCGGCGCTGCACAATAAATCATCTGACTCAGCTCTAGGGGGTGCGTATGCAAGTCCAGTCCTATCTGTTTTTTGATGGCCGCTGTGAAGAGGCTCTGGATTTCTATCAAGCGGCCCTTGGCGCTGAAATCACTGCGCTGATGCGCTGCAAAGATGCCCCCCCACAGCCTGAATCATCGGCCCAGGAAGGCTGTGGCCCGGGTCAGATGGCCCCTGAAAAAATCATGCACGCCAATATGCAGATTGGGGAGACCCAAGTCATGGCGTCTGACGGCATGAATGGCGGCAAGCCTGACTTCAAAGGCTTTGCCCTCTCCATCACTGCCCCGAATGAAAATGAAGCCCACCGCATTTTTGCAGCCATTGGCGAAGGCGGTAAGGTGCAGATGCCACTGGGTGAGACCTTTTTTGCCCGCAGCTTTGGCATGGTGACAGACCGCTTTGGCGTCAGTTGGATGGTGATTGTTCCGTTGCTCGATATTGGCTGATACAGAGCAAGTCAATAAAGTCACCGCAGCAGCCTGAACGGTCACAATGGGGCATGCGCCAAATGCCCCTGATGCCAGCCAATTTCGCACCTGCTAATGCAACCATCTCGCGCCGGATGTCTCTGCACGCACTGGCTGCGGCTGGTCTTGGCTTGAGCAACTTGGCCCTGCCCCATTCAGCCATGGCTCTGCCTGTCAAAACGCTGCAATTTCCGCGTGACTTCGGCAGTCACCCCGACCTACAGACCGAGTGGTGGTACATCACCGGACAGTTGCAAGCGGGAGACCGCCCCTGGGGCTTTCAGCTCACGTTTTTTCGCTCCCGCGTTGAAGGCACGCAGAGTCTGCAGTCACCACTGGCCGCCAAGCAACTGATCTTTGCCCATGCCGCGCTCTGCGATGTACAGGGCCGCAAGCTGCACCACGACCAACGCATGGCGCGTGCAGGCATGGGTCTGGCCGATGCCTCTGAAGAGGACACTCATGTCTTCATCCAGGACTGGTATCTGAAGCGCGAAAATTTAGCGGGCAAAGCGGCAGATGCAGGCAGCCATTACCGCGCCAGGCTCGCCGCCAAAGATTTCACGCTTGATCTTCAATTTCATAGCACCCAGCCATTGCTGTTACAGGGCTCGAATGGTCTTTCACGCAAAGGCCCACGCGAAGAGCAGGCCAGCTACTACTACAGCCAGCCTCAGCTTGCCGTTACAGGCTCCATTGCCATTGGAGGTCAGCAACTGCCTGTGCAAGCCAGCCCTCACAACCGAGCATGGCTAGACCATGAGTGCAGCACCGCTATCATGGATAAGGAGGCACAAGGCTGGGACTGGATCGGCATGAATCTCAATGACGGCAGCGCCCTCACCGCCTTTCATCTGCGCCGCCCCGATGGCTCGGCGCTATGGGCTGGTGGCTCTTTTCGCTCTCCTGAACAGCCAGCGCAAATTTTTGCGCCCGAGCAGGTTCATTTCACCCCCCTGCGCTATTGGAGCAGCCCGCACAGCAAGGCCCGCTATCCCGTGGCCTGGAGCGTACAGACTCCGGCTGGTCATTTCGAAGTTCATGCCTTGGTGGACGCTCAGGAGCTGGACAGCCGCGCCAGCACCGGCGCCATTTACTGGGAAGGCCTGTGTGAACTGCGCCGCATCAGCGCCGATGGCCGCAGCAGCCCTGTGGGCCGGGGCTATCTGGAAATGACAGGTTATGCGGCTGCGATGAGGCTATAGCGTCACCGCAGGCAGTTGTTCAAAATCTCGTCACGCCGCAACAGCAAGCAAGGCCTCCCCCGCAGCGAGTCTGTCGTTTCCCACCCCTACAGCAAAGCAAAGCGTGAGGGAGGCCTTCAGAAAGACCTCCTCTGCTTCTCCCTAGCAAAGCCGTTCAAGGGTTACTTCCGTTTTTCCAGCCAGGCAATCAGCTCTCCCATGATGCCCTTGCGGAACAACAGCACGCACAGCACAAAGATCAGGCCGGTGACGATGGTGACGGACTCACCCAGCGTGCTGAACCACTCCACGCCTGTGGTACGCGCCATGAAAGTGCCGAACTCGCCAATCTTGTTCTCCAGCGCCACCACCACGGCAGAGCCCAGAATCGGTCCGGACAGGGTCCCCAGCCCTCCCATCAGCGTCATCAAAATCACATGCCCAGAGGTGGTCCAGTGAACATCGGACAAGGTGGCAAAGCCCAGCACCAGCGTCTTGAGCGAGCCTGCTAGTCCTGTCAAAGCAGCCGAGATCACAAAGGCCAGCAGCTTGAAGCGGTTGACGTCATAGCCCAGTGAAATGGCACGCGGCTCGTTTTCCTTGATGGCCTTGAGCACCTGACCAAAAGGCGAATGGATGGTGCGCACGATCAGCAAGAAGGCCAGCACCACAACGACCAAGGCCACGTAATACATGGTCAGATCGCTGCTCAGGTCAATCACGCCAAACAGCTTGCCACGGGCCACACCTTGCAGCCCGTCTTCACCGCCGGTGAACTTGGCCTGCAGCGCCACAAAGAACAGCATCTGCGCCAGTGCCAGCGTGATCATGGAGAAGTAAATGCCCTGACGGCGAATGGCCAACCAGCCTGCGATCAACCCCAGCAGAGCGCCGACCAAGGTGCCCAGCAGCATGCCTATTTCGGGCGTAAAGCCCCAGGCCTTGATGCTGTAGCCCGCCACATAGGCCGCCCCCCCCAGAAAGGCTGCATGGCCAAAGGACAGCAGACCCGTATAGCCCAACAGCAGATTGAAGGCCGAAGCAAACAGTGCAAAGCACATGAGCTTCATCACAAACACCGGGTAGGCCCCCAGAAATGGCGCAGCAATCAGGCCCAGCAGCAGCAGGCCATAGCCCACAGGGGCAATGCGTTGAACAAGCGTCTTGGATTTCATGGTGTGCGCCCTCTTATTTTTCTTTACCGAACAGGCCTGCGGGGCGAATCAGCAAAACAATGACCATGATGAAGAACACGACGGTGGACGAGGCCTCGGGCCAGAACACCTTGGTCAGCCCTTCAATGACCCCCAGCCCCAGCCCGGTCAGGATGGAGCCCATGATGGAGCCCATACCGCCGATCACCACCACAGCAAACACCACGATGATGAGGTTCTGCCCCATCAGCGGCGTGACCTGGTAGACGGGTGCGGCCAGCACGCCGGCAAAAGCAGCCAGTGCAGCGCCAAAGGCATAGGTCAGCGTGATCATCACGGGCACGTTGACGCCAAAGGCTTCAACCAGACGCGGGTTCTCAGTGCCTGCTCGCAAGTAGGCACCGATGCGGGTTTTCTCGATCACAAACCAGGTTGCCACACACACCACGATGGAGGCCACCACCACCCATGCGCGATAGTTAGGCAAGATCATGAAGCCCAGATTGGTCGCACCTTCCAGCAGCTCAGGCGTGTCGTAGCCCAGACCCGAGACGCCGTAGATGGAGCGAAATACACCCTCGATCAGCAGCGACAGACCCAGCGTCAGCAGCAGGCCATAGAGGTGGTCGAGCTTGTAGATCCAGCGCAGTAAAAAGCGCTCTATCAGCACGCCCAGCAGCCCCACCACCAGCGGCGACAGAATCAGCATCACCCAGTAGTTGATGCCGAAGTAGCTCATGGCCATCCAGGTGCACATGGCGCCCAGCATGAACAGCGCGCCATGCGCAAAGTTGATGACATTGAGCAGGCCGAAAATCACGGCCAGACCCAGACTCAGAATTGCGTAGAACGAACCGTTGACCAGCCCCAAAAGGAGCTGGCTCATCAGGCCGGGCAATGAAACACCGAAGATTTCCATGAGAGATGCGCTGGTGAGGGTGAGGTGTGCGTCAGAGCAGCAGCGCAGGCTGCTGCTCCAGCCTTTGCGCTATTACTTCCAGAGCGCGCACTTGGTTTCTGCCTTGGTGGTCCACACCGTGTCGGCAGGCAGGGTCTGCAGCACCTTCAGGTAGTCCCAGGGTTTGGCGGAGTCCGCAGGTTTTTTGACCTCCATCAGATACATATCGTGGGCGAAGGTCCCATCGGGGCGAATCACGCCCTTGCCGTAAAAGTCACTAATGGGGGTGCTCTTGAGGTAGGCCATCACCTTCTCGGGGTTCGTGGTCTTTACCGCCTCTACTGCCTTTAGGTAGTTCATGGTGGCCGAGTAGTTGCCAGCTTGCACATCGGTAGGCATGCGCTTGGCTTTGGCAAAGAACTTGTTGGCAAATTTGCGCGACTCGTCGTTCATATCCCAATACCAGCTGCTGGTGTGCAGCAGGCCTTCGGTATTCTTCAGGCCCAGGCTGTGAATATCGGTCAGAAAGACCAGCAGACCGGCGGTCTTCATGGTCTTGTTGATGCCAAATTCCTTGGCCGCCTTAATGGCGTTGATGGTGTCGCCGCCCGCATTGGCCAGCCCCAGAATATGGGCCTTGGAGCTTTGCGCCTGCAGTAGGAAGGAAGAGAAGTCAGAGGCATTGAGCGGGTGCTTGACAGATCCCACCACCTTACCGCCCTTGGCCTTGATAACCTTGGTGGTGTCGGCCTCCAGCGCCTGTCCAAAGGCATAGTCGGCGGTCAGAAAGAACCAGTCCTTGCCGCCGCGATCGACCACCGCACCACCCGTGCCCTTGGCCAGCGCCACGGTGTCATACACATAGTGCACGGTATAGGGGTTGCACTGCTCGTTGGTCAGGGCCGATGAGCCTGCGCCGGTGTTGATGTGCACACGCTTTTTTTCGTTGGCGACCTGAGACACCGCCAGCGCCGCACCCGAATTGGTACCGCTGAAGGCCAGCGAGATGTTTTGCGTATCAATCCACTCGCGCATCTTGGATGCAGCGATGTCGGCCTTGTTCTGGTGGTCTGCGCTCAGCAGCTCGATGGGCTGGCCCAGGGCCTTGCCGCCAAAGTCATCAATCGCCATCTGAATGGCCATGGCTCCGTTCTTGCCGTCCACGTCGGCGTAGAGACTGGACATATCGGTCACAAAGCCAATCTTCACTTTTTCCTGGGCCTGGACCAGAGGGCTGGCCAGGCCAGCGGCAGCCAGCATGCACGAGAGAACGCTCAGTTTTGCTTTCATCTTTATCTCCGGGTTAGGTCTTTGTTGTGAACGAAAACGACAAGCTCAAAAAACGAAATGCCTTGGGAAATGCCTTAGACGCCGAGCAGCTCATTGAGCACGGACATCTTTGCGTCCAGCTCGCTGGCATCAAAGCGAAGTGCCACATGCCCATGCTCGACCACATAGAAGCGATCGGCCAGCGGAGCAGCAAAGCGGAAGTTCTGCTCCACCATGACCACGGTGTAGCCCTTCTCGCGCAGCGTGGTGATCATGCGGGCCAGGGCCTGCACGATCACGGGTGCCAGGCCTTCGGAAATTTCATCGAGCAACAGCAAGCGTGCACCGGTGCGCAGAATGCGCGCCACTGCCAGCATCTGCTGCTCGCCACCCGACAGGCGCGTGCCCTGGCTGCTCCGACGCTCATAAAGATTGGGGAACATCTGATAGATCTCATCGATGCTCATACCCGGCTGACCGGTCTTCAGAGGCGGTGGCAGCAGCAGGTTTTCCTCGCAGGACAGGCTGGAGAAAATGCCGCGCTCCTCGGGGCAATAGCCCACGCCCAGATGGGCGATTTTGTGCGTAGGCATGTGAATGGTTTCCACGCCATTGATCTTGATCGAGCCCTTGCGCGAGCCCGTCAGCCCCATGATGGCGCGCAGCGTAGAGGTGCGGCCCGCGCCATTGCGGCCCAGCAGCGTCACCACCTCGCCCGGATGCACCACCAGATCCATGCCATGCAGCACATGGGATTCGCCATACCAGGCATTGAGTCCCGAAATTTCCAGCGCCGGAGTACTTGCTTTATTCATCGTTCACCAAACTTCAAAACTGGCAGATTCCAGATAAGAGACATCAAGCAAGGGCCGCCCCGCAGCGAAGATGTCGTCCCCCCTGGGGGGAAGCCGCAAAGCGGCACAGGGGGGATCAATGACCATTCAGCTGCCCATCCGTCGTCCCCATATACGCTTCCATGACTTGCGGATTTTTGGAGACTTCCTCGTAGCGCCCCTCGGCCAGCACCGCGCCGCGCTGCAGCACCGTGATGCGGTCAGCAATGGAGGCAATCACCTTCATGTTGTGCTCCACCATCAAAATGGTGCGCCCTGCCGATACCTTTTTGATGAGCTGGGTGACTCGGTCCACGTCCTCGTGCCCCATGCCCTGCGTGGGCTCATCGAGCAGCATCAGCTCGGGCTCCATGGCCAGTGTGGTGGCGATCTCCAGCGCGCGCTTGCGGCCATAAGGCAGATTCACCGTCAGCTCGTCGGCCAGCTCCTGCAGACCGACTTCGGTCAGCAACTCCATGGCACGGTCATTGAGCTGGTTCAGCGACTTCTCGCTGCTCCAGAAGTGATAGGCCGTACCCAGCTTGCGCTGCAGACCGATGCGTACGTTTTCCAGCAAGCTGCAATGCGGGAAGACGGCAGAAATCTGAAACGAGCGAATCACGCCGCGCCGGGCTATCTGGGCCGGTGCTTCGCGGGTAATGTCCGCTCCGTTGAATTGAATGGTTCCGGAGGTGGGTTCCAGAAACTTGGTGAGCAAATTAAAGCAAGTGGTCTTGCCCGCACCGTTAGGCCCGATCAGCGCATGAATGGAGCCGCGCTGCACGGCCAGATCCACCTTGCTGACGGCGGTAAAGCCTTTGAACTCTTTGGTGAGCTGTCTGGTTTCGAGAATAAGGTCGCTCATGCGCGCTTTGCCGATACGTAAGCAGGACAACAATGACAGAGCAGCCACTGGCACTCTCTCGCCTCTGGGTGGCTGACAAACTTGATTCATGAAGTTGAGCAGCCACTTACCGTCAGCGATCTTGTTCCACAGCATTCACAGGCTTTAGCGGGAAACTCCTAGGCCAGCTCCCCAACCGGACTCTCGCTTACCCTCACACCCAGTGGCCAAAGGCACCACCAAGAAAGCAATCACTTACATCAAACCCAAAGTTCAAAGTGATTTACAGAGCAGAAAAACGGTCCGAAAAATATCAATGCAAGAGTCGCAACCAAGCAGGGGCCAGCACTTTCAGCTATCAAAAATGATGATTCAATATCTGCAAGCACTTGCTTATCTCGAATCAACACCTGCAGAAAACCCGTAGAGATCAATAACCAGTGCAACGGCTCAGTTACTAGCCAGTGCTACAGAAATATGCTTGCGATTTGTCGCTATTGAATATAGAAAGCGACAAAGATTGCTATTAAATAAAAAGCACCTTGCGCTGACTACTCCTTCAACTCAATCACATTCAATGCTTATTTCCTTGATAGGCAAGCGCAAGCTGCTATGAAAATAAAAAAGCCAGCGGCTTGTGAAAGCGCTGGCTGGTGTTTGAACGGTGATGCGGCCAAGAGCAGGACTGCACTACTGCAGGCTGCCTCCGCCTTCGCCGCCCGAGCCTTCGGGCAGGGCCAGGGGCACGACGCCTATGCCCTCTTCCAACAATTCCAGCGCCTCTTCAGTGCTGGTCTGCCCGCGAATAGCGCGGGCTTCAATCTCGCCGTAGTGCATGCGGCGCGCTTCTTCCGCAAAGTGCTTGCCCACATCTTCGGTGTTTTGCGCCACTTTGCGCGACCACTGCATCCAGGCGCTTTGCATGGCGTGCAGTTGCTCGCGTGCTTCGGCACTGATCTCGGGCATTTTGGGTGCTGCGACCTGCGCGGGCACAGCAGCTGGCTGCACCGCTGCAGCAGGCAAAGCTTTCTGCGCGGCTGGTGCCGTTTTAGGAGGCTGTGCGCCCAGGTTGATTCTGGGAGCACTCAAGCGCTTGGTCACATCACTGTCGCCGCACATGGGGCATTGCACCAGTTGGCGTTGCAGCTGATTTTGAAAATCATCTTCCGAAGCAAACCAGCCTTCAAAGACATGGCCTGCAGGGCAATGAAGATCAAGCACTTTCATGGCAGCTCTCAGCCTTTGCGGTGCACCAGATAGCGGTACACAAAGCCGGGGAAAGCCAGGGTCAGAAACAGCGTGGCTGTGACGGCATAAAACTCCCAGCCCTGGGGCGAGATCTGACCGGCACGGCGCTCAAGCAGCAGGCCCAGGCCGCCCACCAAAAAATACAGCACGATCATTTCCAGCAAGCGCACCCACAGCGGCTTGCGCCCAGCCATGACGGGGCCGACGATGGCCAGTCGCTGGTTGATAAAAGGCAAATTGGCTGCCACAAGGGCAGCCAAGATGATGAGCCAGATAGAGGCGGTAATAGACACTCAACCAATCCTAGAAAAAGCAATGAGGGCATCGAGCCCTCATTGCATTCGTCTTATCAGGAAGCCAGGGCACGCACGACAGCGTCAGCGCACAAGGCCATCAGTCCGCCGGGCAAGATACCCAGCAGCAAAACCAGTGCACCATTGATGGTCAGCACAACGCGCACATCCAGAGGAGCGGACACGCTGGTAGCCGTGATTGGAGCATCAAAGTACATGACCTTGACCACGCGCAGGTAATAGAAGGCACCGATCAGCGACATGATCACGGCAAACACGGCCAGACCGATGTACAGGCTGCTGCCCGATGCAATCAGTGCCTGCAGCACGGACAGCTTGGCGTAGAAGCCGACCAGCGGAGGGATACCGGCCATGGAGAACAGGCAGATGGCCATCACGCCAGCGTACAGCGGGCTGCGCTGATTCAGGCCAGCCAGATCGGCAATCTCTTCGCTTTCAAAGCCTTCGCGGGCCAGCAGCAAGATCACACCGAAGGCAGCCAGAGCGGTCAGCACATAGGTCACCATGTAGAACATGGCGGAGCTGTAGGCGTTCTCAACCGTTGCAGGATCGACCTTGCCATCGACCACACCCGACATCAGGCCCAGCAGCACAAAGCCCATCTGGGAAATCGTCGAGTAAGCCAGCATGCGCTTGATGCTGGTCTGCTGCAGACCAGCCAAGTTACCCACCAGCAGCGAGCAGACGGCCAGAACCATCAGCATCTGTTGCCAGTCAATCGCCAGCGGCAGCAAGCCGTCCACCAGCAGGCGGATGATCATTGCGAAAGCAGCCAGCTTGGGCGCGCCACCGATCAGGGCGGTGATGGCGGTAGGAGCACCGTGGTAGACGTCGGGCACCCACATGTGGAAGGGAACCGCGCCCAGCTTGAAGGCCAAACCTGCAACCACGAACACCAGACCGAAGACCAGAACCTGGTGCTTGATTTCGCCGGAGTTGATGGCCTTGAAGACTTGACCGATATCCAGCGAACCGGTTGCACCATAGAGCATGGACATGCCGTACAGCAGGAAGCCGGAAGCCATGGCTCCCAGTACAAAGTACTTCATGGCGGCTTCGACAGAAGCTTCATGGTCACGGCGCAGTGCCACCAGCGCGTAGCTGGACAGAGTCAGCAGCTCCAAGCCGAGGTACAGGACCAGGAAGTTGTTGCCGCTGATCATGATGAACATGCCCAGCAGCGACAGCATCGACAGGGTGAAGAACTCACCACCGCGCAGCATGTCGCGCTCGGCCGCGTAGGGGCGGCCATAGACCATGGTGATCATCATGGCAACGGTGGCGAAGCACTTGAGCCAGTTGCCCATGGCGTCCGAGACAACCATGTTGCCCCAGCCGTAGAAGGTATTGCCACTAGAGGCATACATGCCTTGCATCACCGCCACAACAAGCAGGGTGAGCATGGTCAGAACATAGGTACCTGTGCGGCGAGCGCTTTTCACGCCCAAATCCACCAAGGCGATGACGCAGGCCATCACCAGGAGAATGATCTCCGGGTAAATCGCCAGCCAGCTGATGTTGTCAATCATCTCGTGTCTCTCGTTTCAGTCGGGTCAGTTGAGCTTGCTCACAGCCACATGCTTGATGAGCTCAGCCACAGACACGTCCATCACATCGGTGAAGGGCTTGGGATACAGACCCATGGCCAGCACTGCCACAGCCAGGACGCCCAGTACCAGGAACTCGCGGCAGTTGATGTCCTTGAGCTCGGCAACATGGTCGTTGCCCACAGGACCCAGGTAAACGCGCTTGTACATCCACAGGGTGTAGGCTGCACCAAAGATCAGAGCGGTTGCTGCGCCCAAACCGATCCAGAAGTTGTATTCCACAGCGCCCAGAATCACCATCCACTCACCCACGAAGCCGGCCGTTGCAGGCAGGCCGCAGTTGGCCATGGCAAACAGCAGGGCAAAGGCTGCGAACTTGGGCATGGTGTTGACCACACCGCCGTAAGCGGCGATTTCACGCGAGTGAACGCGGTCGTACAGCACGCCGATGCACAGGAACATGGCACCCGACACAAAGCCGTGGGCAATCATCTGGATCAGACCGCCGGCAATGCCCAAGCTGTTGAACATGAAGAAGCCCAGAGTCACAAAGCCCATGTGAGCGACGGACGAGTAAGCCACCAGTTTCTTCATGTCGCGCTGGACCAGAGCCACCACACCCACGTAGATCACGGCGATCAGCGACAGTGTGATCATCAGGCCCGACCACTCATGCGCTGCATCGGGAGCGATGGGCAGCGAGAAGCGCAGGAAACCGTAGGCACCGAGTTTCAGCATGATGGCGGCCAGCACGGCGGAACCACCGGTAGGCGCTTCCACGTGAACGTCTGGCAGCCAGGTGTGCACGGGGAACATGGGCACCTTCACCGCAAAAGCTGCGAAGAAGGCAAAGAAGATCAGCGTCTGCGCAGTGCCGGACAGGGGCAGCTTGTGCCAGTCCAGGATCTCGAAGCTGCCACCCGACTGGGTGTACAGATAGATCAGGGCAACCAGCGTGAGCAGCGAGCCCATCAAGGTGTACAGGAAGAACTTGAAGGCAGCGTAGATACGGTTCGGGCCGCCCCAGACACCGATGATCAGATACATCGGAATCAGAGTTGCTTCGAAGAACACGTAGAACAGCATGCCGTCCAGTGCTGCGAACACACCAATCATCAGACCCGAGAGGATCAGGAAGGCGCCCATGTACTGGTTCACGCGCTCGGTGATGTTGGCCCAGGAGGCAATCACCACGATGACCGTGATGAAAGCTGTCAGTGGCACAAACCACATGGAGATGCCATCCACGCCCAGGTGGTAGTGGATGTTGAAGCGCTCGATCCAGAGCACGTTCTCCACAAACTGCATGTTGGCAGTCGTGGTGTCAAAGCCGGTGATCAGAGGAATGGTCACCGCAAAGCCGATCATCGCACCAATCAGGGCCAACCAGCGCACTGCGTTGGCCTGCCCTTCTTTGCTGAAGGCCAGCAGGAGGGCGCCAAAGGCAATCGGCACCCAGATAGAAAGACTCAACAAACCCATTTTTGTTCTTCCCCTACTACTTGTTGAGCCACACGAAGTACGTCATGAGGGCAACGATACCCAGCAGCATGACCAACGCGTAGTGATAGAGATAGCCTGTTTGCAGGCCGCGAATCCATTGACCAAACTTGGCCATGAGCTTCCAGGAGCCGTTGACGACAGCACCGTCGATGATGGCCTGATCGCCCACCTTCCAGAAGACTGTACCGAAGGCACGAGCACCGCGGGCAAAGATGTTCTCGTACACCCAGTCCACGCCGTACTTGCCTTCCAGAACCTGGTACAGACCAATCTTCTTGGAGAAAGCCATGATGGCAGCAGGAATTTCAGGCTTGACCATGTAGAACACATAGGAGACCAGCACACCCGCCAGAGCCAGCCAGAAAGGCGCAGTCTGGAAGCCATGCAGTGCCATGGGCACCCAGCCGTGAATCTTTTCTGCTAGCTCAGCCATGGCGCCATGCTTGGAGCCATCGACGTAGATCACGCCCTTGAAGAAGTCGCCAAACAACATGGGCATCAGGGCAATCGCACCGATCACCACCGAAGGAATGGCCAGCAGCATCAGAGGGCCGGTCACCACCAGAGGCGACTCATGGGGCTTGGCATCGTGGCCATGACCGTGGTGGTCATCGTGATGCGCATCGGGGTTCTGGTCGTAACGCTCTTTACCGTGGAACACGATGAAGTACAGACGGAACGAGTAGAAAGCCGTGATGAACACGCCAGCCAGAACTGCAAAGTTGGCAAAGCCAGATGCAGGCAGGTTGGAAGCGTGAACTGCCTCGATGATGGCGTCCTTCGAGTAGAAGCCCGAGAAGAACGGCGTGCCGATCAGCGCCAGGTTACCCAGCAGGAAGGTGATCCAGGTGATAGGCATGTACTTGCGCACGCCACCCATCCAGCGGATATCCTGATTGTGGTGCATACCCATGATCACGGAACCAGCACCGAGGAACAGCAGCGCCTTGAAGAAGGCGTGTGTCATCAGGTGGAACACGGACACGGAGTAAGCCGAAACGCCCAGAGCAATGGTCATGTAACCCAGCTGAGACAGCGTGGAGTACGCGATCACGCGCTTGATGTCGTTCTGGATGATGCCCAGGATACCCATGAACAGCGCCGTGATGGAGCCGATCACCAGGATGAAGTTCAGCGCAGTATCCGACAGCTCATACAGGGGCGACATGCGCGACACCATGAAAATACCGGCCGTCACCATGGTCGCCGCGTGAATCAGCGCGGAGATAGGTGTGGGGCCTTCCATGGAGTCTGGCAGCCAAGCGTGCAGAGGGAACTGAGCCGACTTGCCCATCGCGCCAATGAACAGGCAAATCGCTGTCACGGTCACCAGCATCCAGCCAGTGCCGGGCAGCTGGGTGTTCTGGATCTCTGGCAGCTTGGCAAAGATTTCCGTGTAGTTCAGCGTGCCGGTGTAGGCAGCGATCAGGCCAATACCCAAGATGAAGCCAAAGTCACCTACACGGTTGACCAGGAAGGCCTTCATGTTGGCAAAAATGGCTGTGGACTTCTTGTAGTAGAAACCGATCAGCAGATAGGACACCAGACCCACGGCTTCCCAGCCGAAGAACAGCTGCAGCAGGTTGTTGCTCATCACAAGCATCAACATGGAGAAGGTGAACAGCGAGATATAGGAGAAGAAACGGTTGTAGCCGTCATCCTCTTCCATATAGCCCATGGTGTAGATGTGAACCATCAGCGACACGAAGGTCACCACGCACATCATCATGGCCGTGATGGAGTCGATCAGGAAACCGACCTCCATCTTCAGGCCACCGACAACCATCCATGTATAGATGGTTTCGTTGAACTTTGCGCCGTCAAAAACAACAGCCTGAAACGTAAGTGCCGACAGAACGAAGGCTACCAACACGCCCAGAATCGTCAGGGAGCTGCTGCCGGTGCGACCAATCTTGTTGCCGCCAAAGGCCGTGCCCCAGATACCCGCGAGTAAGGAGCCGACCAGCGGAGCCAGAGGCACCGCCAGCAGCATGGATGCAGAAAGGGTTTGACTCATTTCTTGAGAACCTTGCAAGTTACGGCGGACTCAACCCTTGAGGGTGTTGAGATCTTCCGCATTGATGCTTGTCTTGTTACGGAACAGCAGCACCAAGATCGCCAGACCAATAGCTGCTTCAGCAGCCGCCACCGTCAGGATGAAAAACACGAACACCTGGCCGTGCATGTCGCCCAGATAGCTGGAGAACGCCACGAAGTTCGTGTTCACGGCCAGGAGCATCAGCTCGATGGACATGAGCAAGACGATCAGGTTCTTGCGGTTCAGAAAAATGCCAACCACGGCGAGTGCAAACAGCATGGCACCCAGCGTCAGGAAGTGGCCCAAAGTCAATGTCATGCTTTTGTCTCCACTGCAGACGCCTCAGCTTGGGCGTCAGGCTTTTGCGCGGGCTTGGTCACCTCGACCTTGACCAGCTTGAGGCGGTCAGATGCACGCACGCGAATTTGATCTGCAGGGTTCATGGCCTTGCTGTCCTTGCGCTTGCGCAGCGTCAGGGCAATGGCGGCAATCATGGCCACCAACAAGATCACGGCTGCAATTTCCACGGGGTACAGATACTCCGTGTACAGCAGCTTACCCAGCGCCTGGGTGTTTGAATAAGGAACCGTCTGACCTGCAGCGTTGACGATCGTCGCGCCAGCAGCCTTGGCTTCTTCGACATCGCCGAAGCCGCCCATCAGAACCATGCCCATCTCAAAGGCGATCAATACGCCGATCAAGGCTGCAAATGGGAAGTGCTTCCAAAATCCGCGGCGCACCGAGTCGATACGAATATCGAGCATCATCACCACGAACAGGAACAGCACCATCACAGCGCCCAGATAGACCAGCACCAAGGCAATGCCCAGGAATTCAGCCTTGAGCAGCAGCCAGATGGCAGCCGCTTGCGAGAAGGCCAGAATCAGATTGAGCACGGCATGCACAGGGTTGCGGGCCGTGACAACCCGGAAGGCTGCAAACAGCAGCACAACCGAGAACAGATAGAAAAAACCAGTTTTGGCGTCCATGGATCGAATCTTTTCAAGTGATCAAGGAGCCGCTTCAGCGGTACTTGGCGTCGGCCGCCTTGTTGGCAGCAATCTCGGCTTCATAACGGTCACCCACTGCCAGGAGCATGTCCTTGGTGAAGTAGAGGTCACCGCGCTTTTCGCCGTGGTATTCGAAGATGTGCGTCTCGACGATGGAGTCCACCGGGCAGCTTTCTTCGCAGAAGCCGCAGAAGATGCACTTGGTCAGATCGATGTCGTAGCGCGTGGTACGGCGCGAGCCGTCATCACGCACATCGGATTCGATGGTGATGGCCATCGCGGGGCACACGGCCTCGCACAGCTTGCAGGCAATGCAGCGTTCTTCGCCGTTGTCATAACGGCGCAGAGCGTGCAGGCCACGGAAGCGTGGCGACTGAGGTGTTTTTTCCTCAGGGAACTGCACCGTAATCTTGCGACGGAAGGTGTAGCGACCAGTCAGGGCCATGCCCTTGGCCAGTTCCCAGAGCATGAAGCTCTTGAGGAAATCCTTAAAGGAGAAAGGAGTTGCAGCGACTGCAGACATACGTACTCCGCTTATTTCCAGATGTTCCAGGGCGAGTACAGCCAAGCACCCACAACCACCAGCCACACGAGTGTGACGGGAATGAAGATCTTCCAGCCCAGACGCATGATCTGGTCATAACGGAAGCGAGGGAAGGTAGCGCGAATCCAGATGAAGCACGACACCACCAGGAAAGTCTTGACCGCCAGCCAGATCCAGCCAGGGATAAAGCCCAGGAAGTCAAACGGAGGCAACCAGCCGCCGAGGAACATGACCACGGCCAGGATGGACACCAGCCACATGCTGGCGTATTCCGCCAGGAAGAAGACTGCGAAGCCCATGCCCGAATACTCGACCATGTGACCGGCCACGATTTCCGCTTCGCCTTCAACCACGTCAAACGGGTGACGGTTGGTTTCAGCAACCACAGAAATCAGGTAGACGATGAAGATAGGCAGCAGAGGCAGCCAGTTCCAGGACAGGAAGCTCACGCCCATGGAAGCAAACTGACCACGGCTTTGACCCATCACGATTTCGCTCAGATTCATGCTGCCCGAGACCATGATGACCACCAGGAAACAGAAGCCCAACGCGATTTCATAGCTCACCATCTGAGCCGAGGCACGCAGTGCACCCAGGAAGGCGTACTTCGAGTTCGAAGCCCAGCCCGCGATGATCACGCCATAGACTTCAATCGAAGTAATGGCCATCAGCAGCAGCAAGCCCGCATTCACATTGGCCAGAGCGACGTCTGGAGCAAAAGGAATCACCACCCAGGCAGCCAGAGCCGGCATGATGGCCATGATGGGGCCAACGTAGAACAGGCCCTTGGCCGCAGCGGTAGGCTGAATCAGCTCCTTGGTCAGCAGCTTCAGGCCGTCGGCCAGAGGCTGCAACAGACCCATGGGGCCCACACGGTTGGGGCCGAAGCGGATTTGCATGAAGCCCAGCAGCTTACGCTCCCACAATGTGAGGTAAGCCACAGCACCCATCAGCGGAGCCACGATGGCCACGATGCCTAGCAAAATCCAGATGACGGGCCAGGCCACGTCGGTCCAGAAGGGGGCTGCGGACAGACCGAGGCCCCAAGCTTTCAATGCGTCGATCATGCGGCGCCTCCCTCACGAACCTGACGAGCATCAGCCGTCAATTGCAGCGACGTAGCGCGGCGCACAATGCTGTCGAGCTGATAGATACTTGCGACCACAGGAGCTCCCACATTGCCAGCACCCACAGCGCTCACTGCCTTGGCCATGTTGTTCAGCACATTGGCGGGCACTTGAGCTGCGCCATTGGTGGCAGCGGCCAGCACATCCTGAGATGTTTCGTAGTCCACGCCCTGAACACCCATCAGGTTGGCCAGCACACGCAGCACCTTCCATGCAGGACGGGTGTCTGCCAGAGGCTTGACCACAGCGTGGAAGCTCTGCACACGGCCTTCTGCATTGACGAAGCTGCCCGATGTTTCGGTGAACGGAGCGATAGGCAGCAGCACATCGCTGAACTCCATGTTCGCCTTGAACGGGCTCAGCGTGACAATCATCTCGGCCTTGCTCAGACCAGCGATGGCAGCCTTGCCAGCAGCGCTGTCGAACTCGGGTTCGTTGTTCAGCAGGATGGCAGCCTTGATGTTGCCAGACAGCATCTGAGCCGCATTCATGCCACCAGCAGCAGGAACCGCCTTGACCCATTGCGCGCCCACAGTGTTGGCGGCTTCGGTCAGGTAGCCCACAGACGCGCCGGTCTGCTCGCCAATCCAGTTGGCAACAGCCAGCAGAGTCGAGGCCTGAGCGTGGTGAGCAGCGGCATTACCCAGCAGCACCGCCTTTTGCTCGCCCGCCAGCAGCGCAGCAGCAATCGCTTTGGCTTCATCATGTGCTTGGCCTGCCACAGGTGCAGCTACGCCCTTGGCTTCGGCAACAGCAGCGGCTACATCCGCCAGAGCTTGTGCCCAGTCACCAGCAGCGACCACGGAAGCATTGACGGGCAGAGCCCAGTCGTACACGCGTTCGTTGATAGCAAAAACCTTGCAGCCCTTCTTGGCAGCCTGACGGATGCGCTGTGCAAACAGCGGATGATCCTTGCGCAGGTTGGAACCCACGATCAGAGCAGATTGCAGCTGACTCAGCGCTGCGATGGGCAGACCCAGCCATTGCACGCCTTGTGCTGCGGTGAAGTCAGCATTGCGCAGACGGTAGTCAATGTTCTCGCTGCCAATGCCTCGCACCAGCTTGCCAGCCAAGTACAGCTCTTCCACCGTGCTGTGAGGGCTAACCAGAGTACCGATGGCGCTGGCGCCATGGTCGTTCTTGATCTGTTGCAGGCCATTGGCCACATACTCCAGAGCCGTCTGCCAGTCGACTTCTTTCCACACACCGCCCTGCTTTAGCATGGGCTTGGTGAGGCGCTCTTCGCTATTCAGTGCTTCGTAAGAGAAGCGATCACGGTCGGCAAGCCAGCACTCGTTGACCTCTTCGTTCTCGAAAGGCACAACGCGCATGACCTTGTGGTTCTTGACCTGAACAATCAGGTTAGCGCCCGTGGAGTCGTGAGGCGACACGGACTTACGACGCGACAGCTCCCAGGTACGGGCGCTGTAGCGGAAAGGCTTGCTGGTCAGCGCACCCACGGGGCAGATGTCGATCATGTTGCCCGACAGCTCCGAATCCACTGTCTCACCCAGCACCGTCGTGATTTCGGAGTGCTCACCGCGGTGAATCATGCCCAGCTCCATGACGCCGGCCACTTCCTGACCAAAGCGCACACAGCGGGTGCAGTGGATGCAGCGGCTCATTTCCTGCATGGAAATCAGCGGACCTACGTCTTTCACAGGCACCACACGCTTCTCTTCTTCGTAACGAGAAGAGCCTGCGCCATAGCCTACCGCCAAGTCTTGAAGCTGGCATTCGCCACCTTGGTCGCAAATGGGGCAGTCCAACGGGTGATTGATGAGCAAGAACTCCATCACCGACTGCTGGGCCTTGATGGCCTTTTCGCTCTTGGTTCGCACAATCATGCCTTGCGTCACAGGTGTGGCGCAGGCGGGCATGGGCTTGGGAGCCTTTTCAACATCCACAAGGCACATGCGGCAATTGGCCGCAATGGAGAGCTTCTTGTGGTAGCAGAAGTGAGGAATATAGGTACCGGCCTTCTCGGCGGCATGCATGACCATGCTGCCTTCCAAGACCTCTACCTTTTTTCCGTCCAGTTCAATTTCAACCATATGCTTGTCTCGCGATCAGGCGCTTACGCAGCCTGCTTGGAAGCGTTCTGGATCTTCGCTTCAAACTCGTGGCGGAAGTGCTTGATCATGGCGCGAACTGGCATGGCTGCCGCGTCGCCGAGCGCACAGATGGTGCGGCCCATGATGTTCACGGATACCGAGTCCAACAGCTCGATATCTTCCGGACGGCCTTGACCGTGCTGAATACGATTCACCACGCGCCATAGCCAGCCTGTGCCTTCACGGCAAGGCGTGCACTGACCGCAGGACTCGTGGGAATAGAAGTACGACAGACGCAGCAGGCACTCGACCATGTCGCGCGAATCATCCATCACGATCACAGCACCCGAACCCAGCATGGAACCTGCCTTGGAGATGGAGTCATAGTCCATCGTGCAACCCATGATGATGTCGGCAGGCAACACAGGCGACGAAGAGCCGCCAGGAATCACAGCCTTGAGCTTTCGTCCCGTGCGTACACCGCCGGCCAGCTCCAGCAGCTTGCTGAAGGGCGTCCCCATGGGCACTTCATAGTTGCCAGGCAGGTTCACATCACCGCTGACCGAGAAAATCTTGGTTCCGCCGTTATTGGGCTTGCCGCATTCCAGGTAGGCCTGACCACCGTTGCGGATGATCCAAGGGACCGCAGCAAAAGTTTCGGTGTTGTTGATGGTCGTAGGCTTGCCGTATAGACCGAAGCTGGCAGGAAATGGTGGCTTGAAGCGGGGCTGTCCCTTCTTGCCTTCCAGCGACTCCAATAGCGCCGTTTCTTCGCCGCAGATGTAAGCGCCAAAGCCATGGTGTGCATGCAGCTGGAAGCTGAAGCTGCTGCCCAGGATGTTGTCGCCCAGATAGCCAGCTGCGCGGGCTTCTTCCAGAGCTGCCTCAAAGCGCTCGTAGACCTGGAAAATTTCGCCGTGGATGTAGTTGTAACCCACACTGATACCCATCGCGAAGGCGGCAATGATCATGCCTTCGATCACGATGTGCGGGTTGAACATCAGAATGTCGCGGTCCTTGCAGGTTCCTGGCTCGCCCTCGTCCGAGTTGCAAACGAGGTGCTTCTGACCAGGAAACTGGCGTGGCATGAAACTCCACTTCAGCCCCGTGGGAAAGCCCGCACCGCCACGGCCGCGCAGCCCGGATTCCTTAAGTGTCGCGATGACCTGATCTTGCGTCAGCCCTTCACCGCCATCCTTGCCCAGCAACTTGCGCAGAGCCTGATAGCCACCGCGAGCTTCATAGTCCTTGATGGACCAGTTGCTGCCGTTCAGACCTGCATAAATTTGCGGCTCGATATGGCGATCATGAAAGCAGGTCTCAACGCCAGACGATGCAAACTTTGCCAGCACGGAGTTGGCTGCAGGATTGTTCAGAATCGTGCTCATGCCTTGCCCTCCGCTGCGCGCAGGCCGTCGACCAATTCATCAAGCTTTTCATTGCTCATGAAGCTGCACATGCAGCGGTCATTCACCAGCATCACAGGCGCATCAGCGCATGCACCCAAGCATTCAGACTGCTGCAGCGTGAACAGGCCATCGGCCGTAGTCTCCCCCATCTTGATGCCCAGCTTGTGCTCAAGATGTTGCAAAGCCTTGTAGCCGTCACGCAGCTGGCATGGCAGGTTGGTACAGACGTTCAGCTTGTACTTTCCAACAGGCTTCTGGTTGTACATATTGTAGAAAGTGGTGACTTCGTGCACCGCAATCTCGGGCATATCCAGAACCTCGGCAATCACTGCCTCGCTTTCCTGACTGACCCATCCCTGCTCCTGCTGCACGATAGAAAGGCAAGCCATGACGGCAGACTGCTTTTGGTCAGCCGGATACTTGGCCACCTCACGCGCAAAGCGCTCTCTGGTCGCTTCGGTAATCATCGGTCAACGTCTCCAAACACGATGTCCAGGGTACTGAGCACCATCACGGCGTCAGCCAGCATATGGCCACGGCTCAGTTCATCGAGAGCAGCCATGTGCGCAAATCCTGGTGGACGAATCTTCAGGCGATAAGGCTTATTCGCACCATCGCTGATCAAATAAATGCCGAACTCGCCCTTGGGGTGTTCGACAGCGGCATAAGCCTCGCCTTCTGGAACCTTGAATCCTTCAGTAAAGAGCTTGAAATGGTGAATCAGCTCTTCCATGTTGGACTTCATGGCTTCACGGCTTGCGGGAGCCACTTTGTGGTTGTCCGTAATCACCGGGCCGGGATTGACGCGCAACCAGTCCACGCATTGCTTGATGATCTTGTTGGACTCACGCATCTCTGCCATGCGAACCAAATAGCGGTCATAGCAGTCGCCCGTTGTACCCACAGGCACATCGAAGTCCATCTTGCCATAGACCTCGTAGGGCTGGGTCTTGCGCATGTCCCAAGGCATGCCAGAGGCACGCAGCATAGGGCCAGTCAATCCCAAATTAATAGCACGCTCCGCAGAAACAACGCCAATCCCGACGTTACGCTGCTTCCAGATACGGTTATCCGTGAGCAGGGTCTCGTATTCGTCCGCGCACTTGGGGAAGCGCTTTGTGAAGGCGTCGATGAAGTCCAGCAACGAGCCTTGGCGGTCTTCGTTCATGGCCTCCATGGAGCGCTGATTGCGCACCTTGCTGGCCTTGTACTGAGGCATGGTGTCCGGCAGATCTCGGTATACACCACCAGGACGGAAGTAAGCCGCGTGCATGCGCGCACCCGACACAGCTTCGTACATATCCATCAGCGCTTCACGCTCGCGGAAGCTGTAGATCAGGATGGTCGAGCTGCCAGCGTCGTTGCCCGAGGAGCCCAGCCACATCAGGTGATTCATGATGCGAGTGATTTCCGAGAACATCACACGGATGTACTGGGCGCGGATAGGCACTTCAATGCCCATCAGCTTTTCGATGGCCAGGCAGTAAGCATGCTCGTTGCTCATCATCGAGCAATAGTCCAAGCGGTCCATATAGGGCAGCGACTGGATGTAAGTCTTGCTTTCGGCCAACTTTTCGGTCGCGCGATGCAACAGGCCGACGTGTGGGTCAGCGCGCTGCACCACTTCACCGTCCAGCTCCAGCACCAAACGCAGCACGCCGTGCGCTGCCGGGTGCTGCGGACCAAAGTTCAGGGAGTAATTCTTGATTTCAGCCATGGTCTTCCGTCAAAAGGCGAAACGCGCCTTTAGTGCAGGCCTCCGCCATAATTTTCTTCACGAATGATGCGCGGCGTGATCTCGCGCGGCTCGATCGTGACTGGCTGGTACACCACACGTTTCTGTTCAGCGTCGTAGCGCATTTCTACGTGGCCAGACAGGGGGAAATCCTTGCGGAACGGATGGCCGATGAAGCCATAGTCAGTCAGGATTCGGCGCAGGTCTTCGTGACCTTCAAACACGATGCCGAACAGGTCAAACGCTTCGCGCTCGAACCAGTTGGCCGAATTCCAGATGAGGTTGATCGAGGCAACCACAGGGAAGTCATCATCGGCACAGTACACACGTACACGCAGACGCTGGTTCAGTGTCAGAGACATCAGGTGAGAGACCACGGCAAAGCGCGGACCATCCTTGCCCACTTCCGCGTATGTGGAGTAATCCACGCCGCACAGGTCCAACAGCATCTCGAACTGGCAACCAGGTGCGTTGCGCAGGGTCTGCATCACGTCCAGATAATTGTCCGCTGACACCTCCACCGTCACTTCGCCATAAGCCAAAGTGACAGAGCGCACCTTGTCACCCAAGGCAGCCGTAACCACATCCCGAAGCTTTTCGGGGTGAATTGCAATAGCAGTCATCTCAGCCCTTTAAACGCGAGCGATGGTATGCGTGCGACGGATTTTTTGCTGCAGCTGGATGATGCCGTAGATCAGCGCTTCCGCTGTCGGGGGGCAACCAGGCACATAAACGTCGACGGGAACAATGCGGTCACAACCGCGCACCACCGAATAGCTGTAGTGGTAATAACCACCGCCATTGGCGCAAGACCCCATGGAGATCACCCAGCGGGGTTCAGACATCTGGTCATAGACTTTGCGCATCGCCGGAGCCATCTTGTTGCACAGCGTTCCGGCAACAATCATCAGGTCAGAGTGGCGGGGACTGGCTCGGAACACTTCGGAGCCGAAGCGACCAATGTCATAACGTGCAGCTGCCGCATGCATCATCTCCACCGCACAACAGGCCAGGCCAAATGTCATGGGCCAGATCGACCCTGTCTTGGCCCAGTTCACCACCGTGTCATAACTGGTGGTGACGAAGCCTTCCTTCATCACGCCTTCGATCATCGTGTTTCCTCAGAGAAGCTGCTTATTCCCAATCCAGGGCGCCTTTTTTCCACTCGTAGGCAAAGCCCACGACCAGAATGGCCAAGAAGATGAGAACAGCAACAAAACCCACACCGCCAACATCTTTGAATGCGACAGCCCAGGGCAGCAGAAATGCGATTTCCAGATCAAACAGGATGAAGAGAATGGCTACGAGGTAGTAGCGCACGTCAAACTTCATTCGAGCGTCTTCAAACGCTTCGAAACCGCATTCATAAGGGGAGTTTTTGGCAGCGTCGGGGCGATTGGGTCCCAGCACGTAGCCGAGAACCAGAGGCACAACGCCCACAGCCATGCCAATAATAATGAACAGAAGAACGGGAAGGTACTGATCGATGTTCATCGAGTGGGCCTTGTTATGAAAACATGCCTCACCGATCACTGCCTGATCAGCAGGGCAGGTTTTTAGTTATGTGTTGGTGCCGTCGGCGAGACTCGAACTCGCACAGCTTTCGCCACTACCCCCTCAAGATAGCGTGTCTACCAATTCCACCACGACGGCTTCGTCTCAAAGCCTGGCAATCTCTGGAACCCTCGTTGCAAAGATTCTGATCCCCAGACAATCCCTAGATTCTAGCCTGAAAAACCCCACTCTTTGGGGTTCTTCAAGTTTTTCTCTAATTTATTTTGTTGGGATCTGAGCAGCACCTTCAGCTCCGGCTGCAGGCGCGACAGGAGGCACGGATGCATCGCCTGAAGCAGCAGGCGGAACATCGGTAGCAGGCACAGACTGCGCAGGAGCAGGAGCGGTAACAGAAGCCCCCTCCAAAACACTCCCCGAGCTGGCAGGACGTGCATTGCTCAGATACGCCAGAGCCAGGGTCGACACAAAGAAAACCGTGGCCAGTACCGCCGTGGAGCGCGACAGGAAGTTGGCACTGCCCGATGCACCAAAAAGACTGCCAGACGAGCCGCTACCGAAAGAGGCCCCCATATCAGCACCCTTGCCGTGCTGCATGAGAATCAGGCCGATCATGCCCAGAGCGGTCAACATCTGAACCGCAAGAATGACGCTGGATAAGACGTTCATATCAAAACCTAGTAATCGAAATCAGGGTGCGCCACACCCAAGCGCGGCGCCAATGGATTATTGCGCCGCCGCAATAATGGTAAGGAAGTCCGGAGCCTTCAAAGCCGCACCACCGATCAGGCCGCCATCAATGTCGGCCTGAGCCAGCAGTTGTGCTGCATTGGCTGCATTCATGCTGCCGCCGTAGAGCAAAGGCACGCGATCTGCTTTTTCAGTCGCAACAGCCAACTGTGCACGCAGTACGGCATGGACTTGCTGAGCTTGATCAGGCGTTGCGGTCTTGCCGGTTCCAATGGCCCAGACGGGCTCATAAGCCACAACCAGCTCGCTCACGCACTGACCCACTTGTTGAATAACCGCTGCCAACTGACGCTTGACCACCACCTCGGTCTGACCGGCTTCGCGCTCTGCCAGCGTTTCACCCACACAGACAATAGGCGTGATGCCCTTAGCCAGAGCCGCCTGGGCCTTGGCAGCCACAGCTGCGTCGGTTTCGCCATGGTACTGACGACGCTCGGAGTGACCGACCAGCGCATAGCGCACACCAAACTCTTTGAGCATGGTGGCCGAGACTTCACCGGTGAAAGCGCCCTGCTCGTGTTGAGAAACGTCTTGCGCTCCCACACCAATAGCAGAACCCGCAAGCTCAGCCTGCACTTGAGCCAGATACACCGCAGGTGCAGCCACCGCTACGCACGCCTTGTTGTTCGCAGGCAGACCCTGCTTGATGGCTTGCAGCAAAGCCGCATTGGCAGCCAGGCTGCCGTTCATCTTCCAGTTGCCGACAATGAGTTTTTGCTTCATGTTTCCCAAGTCAAAACGATTTTTCCGGTGTGCTGGCTGGACTCCATCAACGCATGAGCCTGCGCGGCGTCAGCAGCATCGAATTCACGATAAATGGCCGGGCGCACTTTGCCGGATTCCAGCAAGGGCCAGACATTGCGCTTGAGCGCCTGCGCAATCGCAGCCTTGAAGGCCACGGAGCGTGGGCGCAATGTAGAGCCAGTAATAGTCAGTCGCTTGCGCAGCACGAGACCCGCATCGAACTCCGCCTTGATGCCACCCTGCACGGCGATGATGACCAATCGGCCATCGGGCGCCAAGCATTGCACTTCACGCGCCACATAGCTGCCGGCGACCATGTCCAGAATGACATTGACGCCTTCGCCACGGGTGATGCGCTGCACCTCAGCCACAAAGTCCTGCGTCTTGTAATTGATCGCGTGATCGGCGCCGAGCTTGAGGCAGTCATCACACTTGGCATCACTGCCCGCCGTGACGATGACCTTGGCACCTCGGGCCTTGGCCAGCTGAATCGCCGTCACACCAATACCGCTGCTGCCGCCCTGCACCAGCAAGGTTTCACCGGACTGCAAAGCACCCCGATCAAACACATTGCTCCAGACCGTGAAGAAGGTCTCAGGCAAGGCTGCGGCCTGCACATCGCTAAGGCCAGCGGGAACTGGCAGACACTGAGGCACGGGAGCCACGCAGTACTGCGCATAACCACCACCTGTTACCAGAGCACAGACCCGGTCGCCAAGCCTGAAGCCGGCTTGCGCCATGGCCGCCTCGTCGCCCGCAACAATGACACCCGCGACCTCCAGCCCCGGCAGATCCGAAGCTCCATCCGGCGGCGCGTAGTGACCTTTGCGCTGCAGCACATCCGGGCGATTGATGCCGCTCGCTGCCACGCGAATCAGCACCTCCCCCTCACCTGCCACAGGCATGGGACGCTCACCCATGCGCAGCACGTCGGGCGTGCCGTAGCTGGTGATCTCCACCGCTCGCATTGTGTTGTGCTCCATATCCAGGCTTTGCTTTATCAATGAAATCAGGCTCTAGCGCTTACAGGGTAAGCGTTAGCAGCTATCAAAACAGGATCAATGCAGAACTTCTGCAATAGACAAAGCGCAAACCTGCACCAAGTCAGGTTTGCACTCAGTCATTACTGCTGTTGCTGTTGTTGCTGGTCTTCAGCAGCGGCGCGGTTTTCGCGGGGCTCACGGTTTTCACGTGGCTCGCGGTTCTGGCGAGGAGCACGTTCGCGGTACTCGCGATCACCACGAGACTCGCGAGGCTCACGCTCGGGCATGCCGGCGGGACGCTCGATCAGCGCCTTCATGGACAGCTTGACGCGGCCCTTGTCGTCGGTTTCCAGAACCTTGACCTTGACCACTTGGCCTTCTTGCAGGTAGTCGGTGACCTTTTCCACGCGCTCGTGAGCGATCTGGCTGATGTGCAGCAGGCCATCCTTGCCGGGCAGCAGGTTGACCAGAGCACCGAATTCCAGAATCTTGACGATCGGGCCTTCATAGATCTTGCCGATTTCGACTTCGGCAGTGATCTGCTCAATGCGAGCCTTGGCAGCTTCAGCCTTGGCGCCGTCAGTAGCGGCGATGGTGATGGTGCCGTCTTCCTCGATGTTGATCTGGGTACCGGTCTCTTCGGTCAGCGCACGGATGGTGGCGCCGCCCTTGCCGATCACGTCACGGATCTTCTCGGGGTTGATCTTCATGGTGAACAGCTTGGGAGCGAAGTCGGAAACTTCGGTCTTGGCTTCGCCCATGGCTTCTTGCATCTTGCCCAGGATGTGCATGCGCGCTTCCTTGGCCTGAGCCAGGGCGACCTGCATGATTTCCTTGGTAATGCCCTGGATCTTGATGTCCATCTGCAGCGCGGTAATACCGTTGGTAGTACCCGCCACCTTGAAGTCCATGTCACCCAGGTGATCTTCATCACCCAGGATGTCGGTCAGCACGGCGAACTTGTTGTCTTCCTTGATCAGACCCATGGCGATACCGGCCACGTGCGCCTTCATGGGCACGCCGGCGTCCATCATGGACAGGCAACCGCCGCAGACCGAAGCCATCGACGAGGAGCCGTTGGACTCGGTGATTTCCGACACCACACGGATGGTGTAGGGAAACTCTTCCTTGGTCGGCAGGCAAGCGGCCAGAGCGCGCTTGGCCAGACGGCCGTGGCCGATTTCGCGGCGCTTGGTCGAGCCCATGCGTCCCACTTCGCCGGTGGCAAAGGGAGGCATGTTGTAGTGGAACAGGAAGCGGTCTTCAAACTCGCCAGCCAGCGCATCGATCTTCTGAGCATCGCGCTCGGTGCCCAGCGTGGAGATCACCAGAGCCTGCGTCTCGCCACGCGTGAACAGGGCCGAGCCGTGGGTGCGGGGCAGCACCGAAGAACGGATTTCGATAGGACGCACGGTGCGTGTATCGCGTCCGTCGATACGGGGCTCGCCCGCCAGGATCTGCGAACGCACGATACGTGCTTCGATATCGAACAGCATGCTTTCGACCTTGACGCCATCAAACGCCACGCCTTGCTCAGTCAGAGCAGCTTTGACATCGGCGTAGGCCATGCGGCAAGCCAGCGTACGCACTTGCTTGTTGCGTTCTTGGTAAGCGGCGCGCAGCTTGGCTTCACCCAACTCGGTCACCTTGGCGATCAGGGCTTCGTCCTTGGCTGGAGCTGTCCAGTCCCATGCGGGCTTGCCGCCTTCACGCACCAGATCGTGGATGGCATCGATGGCGATCTTGCCTTGCTCGTGACCGAACACCACAGCGCCCAGCATCACTTCCTCAGGCAGCTGCAGGGCTTCGGATTCCACCATCAGTACGGCGGACTCGGTACCGGCAACGACCAGATCCATCTGCGAATCCTTGCGCTGCGTCTGACCGGGGTTCAGCACGTACTCGCCGTTGATGTAACCCACGCGGGCTGCACCGATGGGGCCGTTGAAAGGCAGACCAGACACAGCCAGAGCCGCCGAAGTGGCGATCATGGCTGCAATGTCGGCGTCCACTTCAGGGTTCAACGAGATGGTGTGGATGACCACGTGCACGTCGTTGTAGAAGCCTTCGGGGAACAGAGGACGGATGGGGCGGTCGATCAGACGCGAGGTCAGGGTCTCCAGCTCCGAAGGCTTGGCTTCGCGCTTGAAGAAGCTGCCGGGGATCTTGCCGGCGGCGTATGTCTTCTCGATGTAGTCAACTGTCAACGGGAAGAAATCCTGGCCAGCCTTGGCGATCTTGGAACCCACGACAGTGGCCAGAACCACGGTGTCGTCGATGTTGACCAGCACGGCGCCGGAGGCCTGACGGGCAATTTCGCCGGTTTCCATGGTGACCGTGTGCTGGCCCCACTGGAAAGTCTTTGTAACTTTGTTGAACATGGTCATAGTGACTCCTTAATAGATAGCTGGATGCGCATATCCAGTCTTGATTTGGAGTGCAAACAGAACACGATGCCATTCCAGTGCTGCGCTAGCCGCTATGGATACTGAAGCATTCAGTACAGCAGTGGAATGACACAGCTTCGCTCTGTTTTGCAAACTCCGAAGTAAAAAACGCCTGAGCTAGGCAATCTAACTCAGGCGTTTCGATCTTTCACCGTGCTTACTTACGCAGGCCCAGCTTGGCGATCAGTGCGGTGTAACGCTCAGCATCCTTGGACTTCAGGTAGTCCAGCAGCTTACGACGACGGCTCACCATACGCAGCAGACCGCGACGACCATGGTGGTCCTTGGCGTTAGCCTTGAAGTGGGGAGTCAGTTCGTTGATGCGAGCTGTCAGCAGAGCCACTTGCACTTCGGGGCTACCAGTGTCGTTTTCGGAACGAGCATTGGCCTTGACAACTTCAGCCTTCTTATCGGCAGCGATCATTTTGTTTTCCTTAGGATTTGGCACTCAGCAAGGAGCACCTTGGTTACTTGCGCCAAGACTGGAAAGGCCTCAGCGTGCGTCCTGCACCATGCAAAACCTGTCGATTATATCAAGAGCCCATTTATCCTTTGCACCGCCACACCACAAGCCTGTGCTTGAAGGCTGGCAAACCCGGCTTGCAGCGACAACTTTGGGGCTCAACAATGCACTCACCTCTCTCCAGCCAAGGATGCGCCATGTCCAGATCGTCTGCACGCCTGTCCCCTGCCAGCCTCTGTATTAATGCATTCGCAGCACTGACCCTGAGCCTGCTGCCGGCCACTGCATCCCATGCCAAAGAGCGCGCATCCAGTCAGTCCAAGGCTGCCAAAAAGCAAAGCGGCCAAGTCAAGATCAAACATATCCGAAGCAGCTCGGAAGAATCTCCTGCACAACGTGAACGCCGCTTGTATAGGGAGTGCCAAGGACGCCCCAATTCAGGGGCCTGCGCGGGCTACACCCAGCGCCCACCCTCCAAGCAATAACAAAACCATACCGCCCATCGCGACCTTTGCACCTCCTGTCCAAGCTCAATACTTACACAAGCTTTCAGAATGTAACATCCGGGCATGTTCAAAATGCCCTCGCCCCGTTTTGCCAAAGGCTTTTCAACCATCGAGCTCATGGTCACCGTGGCCATTCTGGCCGTGCTGGCAGCCATCGCCGCACCCAGCTTCACCCCTTTAATCGAACGCTGGAAAACACGTCAGGCCACGGAGGAGCTGCAGTCTACGCTTTACTTCGCACGCTCCGAAGCCATCAAGCGCGGCGGTGGCATCACCATATCGTGCAACAACTGCCAGGGCGACCCCAGCGCCTGGAGCGCAGGCTGGAGTGTCTTTGAGGACAGCAGTAGCGTGCCACTGCAAACCACCACCCTGCCCTCCAAGCTCACTGTCAGCTTTATCGATGCCGGCAGCAATGCCAAGCTCAGCGACCCGATCAAGGTGGACCGCTGGGGCCAGTTCTCCGCTGGCAGCAGTGCGGCTAATTTCGTCTTTCGCCTCATGCCCGAAGGTGGCAGTAGTACGCAATCAAGCGCCGCTTCTTTATGCATCAGCAGTGGTCGCATCAAGCGCCTCAACTCCGGCGATGGAGCGTGCTCGACATAAAACCACCACAAGCAAACTATCAATCAGAGCCTTTCACAGACAGTCCTCCCCGTGGTCACCATCTTCGATAAGGAGCCCGTTATATGTACCCAAGCGCCCCCAGCACCTTGCACCTACATATCACCGCCTCCTGCGCGCACAAGACTGCGTGCCATGGCTTCACCGCCATTGAGCTGATGGTCACTGTGGCGATACTGGCTGTTCTTTCCGCTCTTGCTGCTCCTTCATTCACTCCCTTGTTCGAGCGCTGGCGAATCATGCAAACTGTCGAAGCGCTGAAATCCAGCTTACAGCTCGCTCGCTCAGAAGCCATCAAGCGGGGCGGTCAAGTCGTCATCCAGAAAATCCCAAACAAAACCGATGGCTGTACAACCGCCACCAACAAAGCAGAGTGGGACTGCGGCTGGTTTATCTGCGAAGACCGCAATAACAGCGGCACCTGCACTGCGGCCGAACCCGTGCTGCATACCGTCAGCACCCCACGCAACCTCCAGATCACGCGCAAGGGCGGCGCCGAGACGATCCAATTCAACCGCTGGGGACTTGTCGATGGAGCCTTGCCCAGTTTCAGCATCGTCCCCTTTGAACAACCTACATCTCACCCCGCATCCAAAGGCCTCTGCATGAGCTCCGGCGGACGCATTCGCATCATTCCAGCAGAAGAAATTCCATGCACACCATAAAAGTCAAGCGCCTGCCTCGCCAGCGCGGGATCACGCTGATTGAATCCCTGGTCGCCATCGTCATTGCCGCCCTTGGCATTCTGGGCATCGTCGGCGTTCAGATGCGCACCCTCAGCGACACCCAGACCACGGTGCGTCGCGCACAGGCCATTCGCCTCATCGAAGACCTCAGCGAGCGACTCAAGGTCAACCCCAATGCCATGGCCAGCCTGAACTCCTACGTCTCGGACTTTAGCGATGCCCCGCCATCAGGCGACTGCAACACCAAGGCCTGCTCTCAAGCCGAACTGGCTGTTCATGACCTGCACTCCTGGAAGGAGTCGGTTGAAAATCTCCTTCCCCTGGGACAGGCCAGCATCTTCCTAGCCGAAGGCGAAAACGCTGACAACAACCGCCGCCAGCTCGGCGTCATGATCGCCTGGCGCGAAAACGAGCGCGAGATCACCAACGACACGGATAAAAAAACCTTTCGAGACAACATTGACGCAACGCAGGTGCGCGATGCCGACGGCAAGCTGAGCGCAGGCAGCAACCAAAGCGAAGAAGCCCAGACCTGCCCCGCTGGCAGCACCTGCCACCTCCAGTACATCTCCGTGGCTGCGCGCTGCGCGCCTTACTTTGGCGGCAGCACTATCCAATTCTTTTGCGCAGGAGCATGAACATGCACATAACAACAAAGGCCTCCAACTTCAGCCTCAAAACAAAAATACATGCTGAAGCGCATAAGCAGCAAGGCGTCACCTTGCTGGAATTAATGGTGGGCATCGTCATCGGCCTGCTCGTGGTGGCCGTCGCCATGGGCGCGCTCATGGTCTCGCGCAATGTTTCCGGCACCATCAGCGATGCCAGCGACATTCAGCAGCAGGCTGCCTACGCCATCCGCACCATCGGCCAGCAACTGCGTCAGGCCGGCTCGCTCTACCTCAACCTAGACCCCAACAGACCGTCCGGCAGCCCCCCAGCCGAGGACAAGACGCTGGCCGCCTCAACCCCCGTCGCGTTCGAAACAACCGCATCCGCCGAAGCCTCAGGCAATGACTTCGACCCCGCCACCAGCACTCTCAACGGCACCGCCAGCCCTGTCACACTGACTATTGGCTATCGTCGTTACAAGGATTCGGTTTATGGCAGAGAGACGGGACAAACCCTGTCCCTCAACTGCCTGGGTGGCCCATCAGACGACCCTGCGTCCCCCCGCAAGGATGACCAGCGGGTGGAAAGTATTTTCTGGTTCGATGCTGCCAAAAACACATTTAAGTGCGAAGGCAACGCGACTCCCCCGCCCACACACCCAATCACCACTCCGCCCACCACCGCTCAGCCCATACTGCAAAACGTCGCCGACTTCCAGGTGCGCTACCTGCAGCAGGACAACACCTCAGCCGGAGACACCAAAATCCAGTACGTCACAGCCGACGACGTGGAGAGCAACAAAAGCTGGAGCAAAGTGCAAGCTGTGGAAATCTGCATGGTGCTCTATGGCGATGAGGTCATAGACATTCCCGCAGGCAGTCAATACACCGACTGCAGCGGCCAGAAAGTCAACTTCCCCACCAGCGGCGCTGCGGCCCGGCGCATGCACCTGACATTTCGCAACGTCTTTCAGCTGCGCAGCCAGGGGCTGATCGGCTCCGTGCTCTAACTTCCCATGCCAAAAAACATCATGTCACCACGCATGCGCGCTACTCGCCCTCCCCACCAGCGCGGTATCGCCCTGTTTGTGGTCATCATCTTCGTCATGCTCTCCATGCTGCTGGCGCTATGGGCCGCACGCACCTCGCTGTTCAATGAACTGGTGGTGGGCAATGACGCCGACTACCAGCGCACCTTTGAAGCGGCACAAGCCCTACTGCAAGATGCCGAGCTGGACATTCGCGGCGAAAACGCGGATGGCAGCGCCTGCAACTCCAGCAGCAGCACAGGCAATACCAATCTCTGCAGAACCGCCATCTCCGAGCAAATACCACTCGAAGCGCAAGAGGTCACCCAGCTGCTCGCCGTTCTCACGACGCAAGAGACCCTGTGTCGCAATGCACTGTGCGCCAAGCGCCATGACAAGCAGGACTTCTGGAACGACAAGGACACACTCACCGCCATGAAAGCGGTCGGTGCACGCTATGGCCAGTACACCGGCGCAGGCAAGGGCTCCTACTCTAACCCCATCCTGGCTGCCACGGGCGACAACCAGGGCGGCTGGTACTGGATTGAAGTTCTGCCTTACTACGACAGCCAAGGGGCCGGCCTCGTCGTAGGCGGCCCCAGCAATCTGCTACCGCTCACACTCACACCCAATGTGGTGTATCGCATCACCGCCCTGGCGTACGGACGCAAACCCAACACCATGGTTGTGCTGCAACAGTCTTACGCCCAGCAAAGGCGCAAGGACTGAGTGCCCCTCAAAGACATAAAAGTGAGCTGACAGCACTTACCTGTCAAGCATTTGAGTCGAATTTGATCTGAAAAATTTGATCTAAAAAAGCAGACCTTTCAAGGAAAAGCCATGCATTGCAGCATTCCATCCCACTTTCAGAAAAAACTGCTGGCGCTGGCCGCCTGCGCCTCGCTTGCACCCCATGGTGTCTGGGCTCTGGATTTGGTTCAGTCACCGCCAGGGACGCAAGAGCCTTATGTCGCGCCCAATGTAATTTTGTCGCTGGACGACTCAGGCAGTATGGGGGGGTCGGCTGGTAGTGGCCTCGGATCCCGAGCAACAGTGCTTAAAAATGCGGTTATCGATGTTTTCAGTGACACAAGCTTGCTACCTGATGGAAAAATTCGTCTTGCTTGGCAAAGCATGAATGACTCGAAGAACGCACTCGCTGATCTGGGCACCTCCGCAGCGTCTCAAACAGCCTCCAGCAGTGCTCCCAACTTGATGCGTATATTGGATTCGACGCACAGAAACAATCTTGTTTCGTTCATGAACAATAAATACGCTGCTAGCGGCGGCACTCCAACACATAGGATGTCGCAGCGAGCAGATGCCTATATGCGGGCTGCACTGCACCCTAACGGACCTTGGGCAAGCAAACCGGGGGCAAGCAAACCTGAATATTTGGGCTGCCGCCGTAACTATCACATTCTTTTAACAGATGGCGGCTGGAATAGCAGTGTTCAATACGTATCACCAAGGAATTACGACGGCACGGCCCACACACTCCCAGACGGCACGGCTTACAGCACCACCAGCCCACAAACTCAACTCTATCGAGACAATGAGAGTAATTTCAGCACTATCGCAGACTGGGCTTTTTACAGCTGGGCCAATCCCTTGAAAACGAGTGGCCTGACAGGTTCGGTTCAACCATCTCCTGAATATCGCAAGGCACCTGCAACAGAGACTTTCACTAAAAGGGGAACGAACACCTCTGTCACGCTAGAGCGCTTCTGGAACCCTCGATATAACCCAGCCACTTGGCCACACCTAGTGACCTTCACTATCGGCTTCAGTAGTGACGCACTTCCACAAGTCAACTACACATCTAATTCCAGAATAAACATCACACACCCAACCTCAATGCTGCCTTATGGATATGACGGCGACTTTGTGAACTATGCCAATGGCACCTATCGCTGGAAAGCTTATGGCGGAAATTCGGGGGGGCCCCCAGCCTTATCAACTGCCGATCGTGGCCACGACATGTGGCATGCGGCCCTGAATGGACGCGGCCAGTTCTATGCCGTGGAAAAGGGCGAAGACCTCAAAAAAGCCTTCGAGGCAATCATCGGCACCATCAATACCGAGACTCAGCCGGACCTGACGTCCACCGCCACCAGCGGCGCCAATAACACTCGCAATGTGGTTGGCAAATTCACCGGTGCCTATGAACCCAGCAATGCCTGGAAAGGCTTTGTAAAAGCCGAGACCGTGCAGACGGATGGCACTCTGGTTCCCACCCCAGGATGGAGCAAACAGACCACTGCCGACAAGCTTGATGACCCTTCTTACGTTGTCGGCAACCGCCTGATTCTGAGCTGGAGCGATGTCTGGAACAAGGAGATCAAAAAATACAAAGGCGGCACTGAGTTCCAGTGGAGTAATGACGAGACTTATCTGAGTACCGCGCAAAAAGCCATGCTGGGACTGACTCCCGGCAACGGCGTTGCCGTGGGCAGCAATGGGCAGAACATCCTCAACTACATCCGAGGGGAAAGGAGTCTAGAAGGCTCCAGCACGAACGGCTACACCAACGCCAAGCCATTTCGCGCTCGTAAAAGCCGTCAGGGCGATATCGTCAACTCAGTGATCTGGTACACCGGCAAACCCGCCAGCACCTATGCGCTCAATGGGTACTCCAAGTTTTCCAGCGATCAAAAAGAGCGCCTCCCCATGATCTATGTCGGCGGCAATGACGGCATGCTGCATGGATTTTCGGCTGCCGACGGCAGCGAAAAGCTGGCCTATGTTCCTCGCGGCGTCATTCCCACCTTGAAGCAACTGGCCGCACCCGCCTTTGACGAGCAGCATAAATACTATGTGGACGGCTCCCCCATCACTGGCGATGTGGATCTCGGCACAGGCAATATAAGTGACAACGGCTCAGAGAACCCCAACTGGCGCACCATGCTGGTAGGCACATTGGGCAATGGCGGCAAGGGCTACTTTGTGCTGGATGTCACCAACCCCAGTGACTTCAAGGCCGACAAGGCCCAAAGCCTCGTCAGGCTCGACCGCACGCGCGGCGCGACCGAGGCTGCGCCTGACTGCACGCTAAGCACCATGGACCCTGCCGAAAAAACGCTGTGCGTCCTCACCGAAGAGGAAGACAGAGATATTGGCCACATCACGGCCGCTCCCGTTCTGGACCCCAACAACCCCATGCGCACCACCCAGATCACACGCATGAACGACAACCGCTGGGCGGTTGTGATGGGCAATGGCTACAACAGCAGCAACGGTCGCCCCGTGCTGCTGATTCAGTATCTGGACACAAACGAGCTGGTGCGCATTCCTGCAACCAACGACCAACCAGGAACCGGCAACGCAGCCGATAACGGCCTGTCCGCACCGCGCCTGGTGGACCTCAACAGTGATGGCCGCCCTGATATCGCCTATGCCGGGGATAACCTGGGCAATCTCTGGAAGTTCGACCTGACCAGTGACATATCATCCAACTGGAAGGTGGCTTTCGGCGGAGAGCCGCTGTTCACCGCCAGAGGCCCTGCATCACTGAGCAGTGCTTTGCGCGAGCAAAAGCAGCCCATCACGGCAGCTCCCACGGTGCGCGCCAATGACCGCACCAAGACCCTTGACGCAGGCACCGCCAGCGAAAGAGGCTTTAAAGTGGGCGGCATGATGGTGGCCTTTGGCACAGGCCGCAACGTCACACAAGGGGACACCAACGATGTGGCAGTCCAGACGCTGTACTCGGTGCTGGACAACACACGCTACCGCACCATCCAGACGACCAAAGGCTCGCGCCTGGAAGTCCACCCCGGAGAGAGCAGCAGCTGCAGCACCAGCAGCTGCATCCCCCACCCCAAACCTCTGGGCACTGGCGTGACCGCTGCAAAACTGACCTCGCAAAGCATCACGGAGCTTTCGATCACAGATCCGATCAGCAAAGAAACCAGCAACTTCGGCACCATCAGCAGCAACAAGATGGACTGGGTTCAGCACAATGGCTGGTACATGGACCTTCCAGCCGTGGGCGAGCGCCTGCTCAAGAATATGGAGTTCTACGACGGCAGCAATATTCTGGCCATGTACTCACAAGTACCCGCCAAGGGCTCGAACGTGGACACCACCGTCGAAAGCTGCGAGTCCACCTCGGTAGACGAGGAGCGCCAATACCTGACCTTGATCAACATCATGGATGGCCTGGCTCCCTCCATTCAGATCATCGATGCCAATGGCGATGGGTTCTACAACAGCACCGACCAGGGCGTCGCACGCATGCAAACCACCAAGGGCTCGCACACCATGGTCACGCAAAAGGACAAAATTGCAGACTTCGACTCCAAGGGCGACAAGAAACTCCTGGCCCGCATGCCCGAGCAATCGCTGCGCCCCAGCTGGCGTCAACTGCGCTGATTCACGCGTGCACTCTGAAAACATGAATATGAAAAAACACAAACAACAAGGCTTTACGCTGATCGAGCTGATGATCGTCGTGGCCGTGGTCGGCATTCTCAGCGCCATTGCCTACCCGAGCTATACCGAGTACGTGCGACGCGGCCATAGAGCCGATGCACGCGCGGGTCTGCTGCAGGCACAACTGTGGATGGAGCGAGCAGCCACTGCAACCGGGGTCTATCCCACCACCCTTCCTGACACGCTGACTTGGTCTGCTGATACCAGCAAGCGCTACACCATAGGTCTTGCTGCAGGCAATACCAATGCGGCATTCACCTTGACAGCCATGCCCAAAAATCCCGGCCCGCAAGCCTCCGACAAATGCGGCACTTACACCCTAACCAACACCGGGCTACGCGGTGCAGCCGGAAAGCAGCAAGGAGACCAGGGATACGACGCCGACTGCTGGGGCAAGTAAGCCCTGCCCTGTGCATTACCATCACGGGCATGACACCCTCTGCCCACTTCATGAACAAAGCGCTTGAGCAGGCTGCCCAGGCGCTTTTTCTTTCCTCTCCCAACCCGCGCGTTGGCTGCGTGATCGTCGATAACGGTGGCCAAGTCGTCGGCCAGGGCTTTACCCAGCAGGCAGGCGGTCCTCACGCGGAAGTCATGGCACTGCGCGATGCCGCGGCCAGAGGCAATGATGTGCACGGTGCTACGGCTTATGTGACGCTGGAGCCCTGCTCGCACCAGGGACGCACGGGGCCTTGCTGCGATGCGCTGGTTGCCGCTGGCATTGGCAAGGTCGTGGGTGCGCTGACCGACCCCAACCCACAAGTCGCAGGACGCGGCTTCGAGCGGCTGCGTGCAGCCGGCGTGGAGGTCGAAGTGGGCATCGGCGCAGCTGAGTCTCGCGAGCTCAATCTGGGATTTTTCAGCCGCATGATCCGCAGCACGCCCTGGGTACGCATGAAAGCAGCCAGCTCGCTGGACGGCGTGACGGCATTGCACAACGGCACCAGCCAGTGGATTACCTCTGCGCCAGCGCGCGCCGATGGCCATGCCTGGCGAGCACGCGCCTGCACCATTCTGACGGGCATTGGCACTGTGCTTGAAGACAACCCGCGCCTGAACGTACGCGAGGTGGAAACACTGCGCCAGCCACGCATTGCCGTGGTGGACAGCAAATTGGACATGCCACTGGATGCTCATGTTTTAAAAGCACCTAGCGGTTGCCTTATCTACACTTCAAGCCAAGATCAATCCAAAATTAAGGTTCTGCAAGCGCTAGGCGCTACAGTTATTGATATGCCCAATGCTGCAGGCAAGGTTGACCTGGCGGCCATGCTGCGTGATCTGGCTCAACGCGGCACCAATGAGCTGCATGTCGAGGCTGGTTTCAAACTCAATGGCTCATTCATTCGTGAAGGTCTGGTGGATGAGTTTCTGTTCTACCAGGCCCCGAAGCTTCTAGGAACCGGGGCCATGGGCATCGCCAACTTTGGTCCACTCGATGCGCTGATCCAAGGGGTTGATCTGGAGTTTCATGACATCACACGCCTGGGTCCTGACCTGCGCATCATCGCCAGAGTTCAAGGACGAGATCAGTTCTAGCACCGCCTGCGTCCGACACACGAAACCGTCCACCATCGGTTACAACGCAGCCATGGCTGCTCCATTGACCTCTTACCCCCGCCTCTCACTTTTGAAATGCTGGATGCTGCTTGCCTGCACTGCGGCGGCCGTACTGCTGTCCGGCTGCAGCACCTCTTTGCCCAAAGAGGTTCAGCGCCCTGTCAGTACCGCTCTCAGCCAGCCCCAGAGCACGCGCCTGGGTCTCTTGATTGCGCAAAGTCGCCCGTCAAAATCCAAGCCTGACACATCGGCATTCACGCTGATCTCTGGTCCCAAGCATGCCCTCAGCAGTCGCATGGCGCTGGTGGAGAACGCTCAAAAAACCCTGGATCTGCAGTACTACGCCATTCACGCCGACCAAAGCACCGAGCGACTGCTGCGCGCTGTGGTTCAAGCCGCAAAGCGCGGCGTGCGCGTGCGTGTGCTGCTGGATGACTTCCACAGCACCGGTGCCAATGCACAAGTCATGCGTCTGGCGTTTGTGCCCAATGTGGAAATGCGCATGTTCAACCCTCTGGCTGGTTCACGCGCCTCGTCGCTGGGCCGCGCCTGGACCTTGCTGACCGACTTTCAGCGCGCTCAGCAGCGCATGCACAACAAGCTCTTCATCGCCGACAACACCATGGCCGTCATTGGCGGGCGCAATCTGGGCGATGCCTACTTTGATGCGTCCAACGACGGCAACTTCATCGACCTGGATGTGCTGACCGGCGGCCCTGTGGTCAAGGAGCTCTCGCACAGCTTTGACCGCTACTGGAACAATGTTCGCGCCTACCCGGTGCAATCACTGATCAGCGAGCAGGAGCTGATCAAGCTCAGGCAGCAGTTTGCCCAGGAAGACTCCCAGACAGAACCGGAGACCTCTTCTTCATCCTCAAACGCTTCCCCTCACCCGCAGGAAGAGCCGCCCCTCAATCTTCAGAAAATTCCATGGATCTGGGCCCAGGCGCTGGTACTGGCAGACAGCCCTGCCAAGATCCCCACGGAAAACCAGGAAGAGGCTCATGCAACGCCCCTTCTGGAGCCCACATCCAAAGGCAGCACCAACACCCCACCACTCGCTGCGGTGCCTGCTTTGCATGCAGAGACCGTGGTCGATGGCCTGCTGGCCTTGATTCGCTCCGCCAAGCAAAACCTGCTGGTGGTCTCTCCGTACTTTGTGCCAGGCCCTGAAATCATGGATGCCTTTGCCAGCGCCCGCAGCAAAGGGGTGCGCATCCGGGTGCTAACCAACTCACTGGCATCCAACGACGCCCCATTGGCACATGCGGGCTACGCGCGTCATCGCAAAGCTTTGCTGGAGATGGGCATTGAGCTGCACGAGATGCGCAGTGAAGCAGCCAATCTGCGCTCCGCCATGCGCGCCGGTGGCACAGGCTCAAGCTCCGGCAGCAGCCCTGGGGCTTCGCGTGCCATGCTGCACTCCAAGCTGCTAGTCATTGATGGCCGACTGGTTGCCGTAGGTTCCATGAATCTGGACATGCGCTCACGCTTGCAGAACACGGAAATTGCCATACTGGTTGCAAGCCGCCAATTCAGTCAGCTGGCCAGCGACAGCATTGATGACAGCCTGCCCGAGAACAGCTGGAAGGTTCAACTCGATCAGAATGGTCAGCTGATCTGGCGCGCCCCTGTGGACAGCGGGCTCAGTGACGCCCATTCGGAGCCCGATGCCAGCTTGGGACTGCGTCTGATGCTGTGGCTACTGGGACCACTGGCTCCAGACAGCCTGCTGTAGATTGCAGCTGCGGCCAGACCCATTCTTGCTCCAAGTCGCGCGTCAACAACGCCTCCACCCAGTCACTGATGGCCGATTGATCGGTCTGCGTGCGCACTTCCTGATAGGCCTGCTCGGCCTCGGGAAAGCGTCTGCGCATCAGGTTCAGCCACTGCTTGAGACGCCCCGCCCGCTGACGCGGCTCCAGCCCTTCACACACCATCTCCCAAAACCGCTGCACCTGCGGCACCAGCTCCTGCCAGTCAATGCCTGCCGCTGTAGTGACTCCGCCCTGCTCTACAGCCCGGCGCACCGCCAGCGCCAGGCCAGGGTCCGCCACAATACCGCGTCCCAGCATCAAGTCGTCGCAGCCAGAGAGCTCACGACAACGCAAGGCCTCTTCCACCGTCCAGATCTCGCCATTGGCCACCACATTCACACGCACCGCCTCGCGAATGCGCGGAATCTCCTCCCAATACGCCGGAGGTCGATAGCCGTCCAGCTTGGTTCTGGCATGAACCACAATTTCGCAAGCTCCGCCGCTTTCCATGGCCTGGGCGCACTCTGTCATCAGCAGGCGATCATTGAAGCCAAGGCGCATCTTGGCCGAGACGGGCAGGTGCTCAGGCACCGCCTTGCGCACAGCCTCCACCACCCGCACGATCTGCTCAGGATCCTGCAACAAGGATGCGCCACCGCCGTGACGGTTGACGACCTTGGCCGGACAGCCAAAGTTCAAGTCAATGCCCTCAGGCCCCAGGCGTGCCAGGTTGGCAGCGTTCTCAGCCATGCTGACGGGATCGGAGCCCAACAGCTGTGCTCGCACGGGCACTCCTGCCAGCGTCTTGCTGCCATTGCGCAGCTCCGGCATGGTGCGCAGATAGACCTTGTCGGGCAGCAAGGTACCGCTGATGCGGATGAACTCCGAGACGCAGCGGTCAGCACCGCCCACGCGGGTCAGCACATCGCGGAGCACAAAATCCAGTAACCCCTCCATGGGGGCAAGCAGCAGTTTCATTTCAATGTCAAAAATATGGCTATAGGGCTTATCCAGCAAGCGCTTACAGCTATCAATTCAAAAGCAGGCAGCAAGATGAACTGCAATAGCAGACAGATGCACTGCGAATTGGCTCCAATTCACACCGCTGTCATGGTCTGCACATGCAATAGCGCATCAGAACTTGTATTGCGTCAGACAACAAAAACCATGATTTTGCAAAAAACCGCCAAGGCCCAGGAGGAGCTTCAGCCTGGTTCGCGCCAGCTACCTCAGCGTGCACGATCCTTACTGCTGCTGGCTGGTGGAAAACGCCTTGAGGAGATTGAGGCCATGCTGGGCAGCGATCATGCAGCACTGACCCAGCAACTGGTGGAGCAGGGATATCTTCAACTGGTTTCTGCCTGCACCACCAAAAAGCGCAACCCAGCCATTCACCCGGCTGCCTCTCTTGCCAAAGTCGCGGCCACTCCCGCTCCAGTCCCCGACCAGACAGCAGCATCTTCGCCTCCTGCCATCAACATGGCCGGAACCCGCATGTATCTGTTTGACATGTGCGAGCGTCTGTTTGCCAACCGCCACGAGGCTCTGGCCCAGTCCTTGCGTACCCAGCTGCGCGAAGCCAGAGACTTGAGCAGCTTGCGCAGCGCAGGCATCAGTCTGCTGACTGCCGTGCAGGAGTACGCGGGAGAGGAGCGCGCCCAGTCGCTGCGCGAGCGACTGGCTGCCCTGCTGTCTTATGAGGAAGCTGACGAGGTGGCTGCCACAGCCCTTGAAAGCGCTACGACGTAAGCCATATCAGCCCGGTTAGGCCGCAGCCAAACGCCAGAGCGAAGTCACTTCGGCTGCTCTGGCCACGTGCAATGGGTCTTCCTTGTCCTGCGCCTTGCCATGCTGAGGTCGAATATCTTCGCGCCCCAGCACCTTGAGGCCAGCTGCCTCAATCCAGGCCTGTAACTCTTCACGGGTGCGCAACTTCAAGTGCTCGGCCAGGTCGGAAATGATGAGCCAGCCTTCTCCGCCGGGCAGCAGATGTGCCGCCAAGCCCTGCAAAAAACCGCGCAGCATGCGACTGTCTTCGTCATAGATGGCCTGGTCCAGCAACGAGGCTGCCTTGCCCGGCAGCCAGGGCGGATTGCAGACAATCAGGCCGGCCTTTCCCTCGGGGAACAGATCGGCACGCAGGAGCTCCACCTTGGAGGCTTGACCCAAGCGCTGCAGATTTTCAGCGGCGCAGCCCAGAGCGCGCTCGCTCATATCAGTGGCAACCACCAACTTCACACCGCGCTTGAGCAACAGGGCCGTGAGCACCCCCGTGCCGACACCGATATCCCAGGCCTGAGCCATACCGGCCGCCGGAATCGGGGTACGCGCTACCAGATCAAGGTACTCGCCACGCACGGGCGAGAAAACGCCGTAATGCGCATGAATGCGGGCGCCATCCAGCGCAGCGATCTCCACGCCCTTCTTGCGCCATTCGTGAGAACCAAGCACACCCAGCAGATCGCGCAGCGGCACCAGAACGGATTGCGCATGTGCTTCAGCTGGAACTGCGCCCCATGCTTCAAGGCAGGCCTGACTCCAGTCCGGCGCACGGCGCAAGACGCAATGCCACTGGGCATCCAGCTCAATCAGAATACTGCCCAGCATGCGCGCACGCTGGGCCTGGGACTGTCGATACAGATGGAATGCGTGAGGAAAGCCTGCCGGCACAGTGCCAGATTTGCTGGCTTTGCCACTTTTGCGCTGGGATTTCTTGTCCAGACGACGACCCAGCGCCAGCAGCAGTTGACGGGCATTCTGGAAGTCGCCTCGCCACAGCAGCGACGCACCTTCGCTGATATGGCGAAACGCCGTATCAGCGGGCATGGTGTCGTCGGCAAGCTCTATGCGGCGAGGTTTGGGCAAGCTGCTTTCGGTGCGCCACAAGGCTTGTTCGGCCTTGTCTTCGTTCTGCCATTGCAGCAGTTCGAAAGCAGTTGCGGGAGCGGTGACTGAGGCCGCGACATTGTTCTTGGGGGTCTTCACGGCCTGTCTTTCAAAGCAACGGCGATCAGCCGTTCAGAGGGCGCTTGACGCGCACTTCTTCAATCTTGATGCTGCCAATCACAGCCGTCTTGGCCGTGGACATCTCGCGCTTGAAGCCTGCCATCTCATGGAAACGCAGGGCACGCTCGTTGCGCAGAGGAATCCAGGCTGTCACATTGGTGCAGCCTTCTTCCAGCAAACCATCGCGTGCGGCATCCCACAGGGCAACGCCAACGCCTTGGTTCCAGTGAGAAGGTGCGGCATAGATGGCCCAAATCTCACCAGTAGTCTGACGAGATTTTTCATCACGGGAGCGGTCAAAACCGACAAAGCCCACGATTTTGTCGCCATCGATGGCGACCTGAACCTGAGGCTCACAGTATTCAATAGCTTCGCGCCAGTAAGCCTGACGCTTTTCAACCGAGGACATGGCCTTCAGTTGATCATCGGGAACCAGACCTCGATAAGCCTCCAGTGCGGAAGCAGTATGGATCTGGGCAATCGCTTTTGCATCGCGAAGAGTAGCGGGACGGACCTGGATACTAGACATGGAAAAACCGGGACGGAAACATGTAAGAATAGAAGGGCGTAATTGTCTACAAATTCAAAGTTTTGGCACGCATCATGGTTGTTAGCCATTTGCTCAACTGCGGCTGTTTGCAATTCCTTGCTATGCCGCAATCTATGTGCTATGCGCTCCCCTAAGCAGAGCAGCAAGCCTTTACCCATCAAGGCTTTGCCTCACATTTGATGACATTTAGCGCCAAGACTTGATGTCACACCCCCTGCTTATGCGACCATAAAAGCTGCCGAAAGCTCACAGCCAGCGTCGCATGAACTCCATCACACGATCGAATTTGTCTCCGAACGGCGGATAAAGGAGTGCAGTCGCTGCCCAGCGCGACTGCACGAAAACCGCCTTCTGATGCACAAAGCGCAAAAAACCCTGCTCTGCGTGATAGGCGCCCCAGCCGCTCTCCCCCACACCGCCAAACGGCAGGTTTTCATGGGCGACATGCAGCAAAGTGTCATTCACGCAGACACCGCCGCTGACGGTGCGCATCAGCACCGCATCGCGCTCAGACTCATCATTGCCAAACCAGTACAGCGCCAATGGCCTGGGGCTGGCATTGATGGCATGAATCACATCTTCAATACGTTCATAAGAGATCACAGGCAGGATAGGGCCGAAGATCTCCTCCTGCATGAGCTGCATTTCGCCTGTCACGCCAAACACCAGTGCTGGCGCAAGCTGCCGCTCCACGGCCTCCCCCCAGGCTGTGGCATCCCCATCGGAAGCAGGAGCCACTGCCTCATGCATCCAATGAACCTGCGCCCCCAGGCTTTCCGCTTGTCGCAGCATCTGCTTGAGTCGTGCCAGATGGCGCTTGCTAATGATGGCCGTGTAGTCGGGATTGCCAGAGATACGTGGATACAACTGCTGAACTGCCGCTTGGTAGGCATCTGCAAACTCCTGCTCACGCCCACGCGGCAGCAACACATAGTCGGGAGCAATGCAGGTCTGCCCGGCATTGACCAGCTTGCCATAAGCGACTTTGAGCGCCACGGCCTGCACGTCACAGTCCTGCGCGACGATGCAGGGCGACTTGCCTCCCAGCTCCAGCGTGGTTGGCGTCAGGTGCACAGCTGCAGCCTGGGCCACTCTGCGCCCCACCGCGGTAGAGCCCGTAAAAAACAGATGGTCGAACTGCAGGCCTGAGAACTGTGTGGCGACGCCCACATCCCCTTCGATGACAGAAAACTCTTCAGGAGCGAAGTACTGCGCTACCAACTCCGCCATCTTGGCTGAGGTATGAGGCGTCATTTCGCTAGGCTTGAGCATCACGCGATTGCCCGCTGCCAGCGCTGTGATGGCGGGAGCCAGTGATAGCTGCAACGGATAGTTCCAGGGCGAGATGATGCCCACGACCCCAATGGGCTGGCGCTCTACCCAGGCCTTGCCTGGCTGCAGCATGAGCGGCGTGCGCACACGTTGCCGCTTGCTCCATTTCGGCAGATGCTTGAGCGTATGCCTGAGCATATTTCGCACCAGCATCAGATCCAGCATCTCGGTCCAGCGCTCAGAGCGGACACCAAAGTCCTGCTCTACCGCAGCGCACAGTGCCGAGCCGTTTTGCTCCAGCATCTTCTGCAAGCGCAGCAGCCTTTCACGCCGCACCAGCAAAGGCACATCAACCTGCGCCCGGCTGGCTTGATACTGCAAGTCAAAGATACGGTGCAAGTCCATGTTATTCATGCCTGTCTAAAAAACCCAAGATCACAATCTCGACCATACCGCGAGACTGCGTAAACACCGCGTAAAAAAAGAGCCTGCAACACTGCACAGGCTCTTGAGTTTTGACCGCTGCGCGAAGCTGCGACCTGTGGATTGGCAGACGGGACTCAACGCATGAGCCAAGCGCCCCAGCTGGATTTAGAACGTGCCGACGATCTCCTCGCGCCACGGCTGCGGAGAGATCGCCAACACGTTCTTATGACTCCTGCACTTCTCGCGGCTGCACATCGGTGACCTCGCCAGAACCTGGCAAGACACCACGGCGAGAGCGGGTCTCACCACGGGCCTCTTTTTTGGCGTCTGCATTGCCTGACGATTGCGCCATCCACTCTGCACCCGAGCGATACACCGTCTGCCAGCCTGCAGACGGGCTCATGGAGCCAAAGCTCATTGGCACGACGGGTTGACCTGTGAGCTTGGCCCACAGGGCACGCAAACCCCAGGCCGCAGCGATCAAGGCAGCCACTGCCAGCAGGCACAGAAAGAACACCAGGCCCACCAGCATCAGCATGATGCGGACAGCCCAACGGGTTGCGGTCGTGGCGAAATCGTTCAAAGCAATACCTCTTTCTAGGGTTCAAAACCTCAGGCGATACCTGCGGATTCGAACCGGAATACCCCGGGATCATTCACCGGGTCTACTTTCACGGCAATCGTACTCTTGGGCGGGAACTTGCCTTCAAGCAACAACTTGGACAGCGGGTTTTCAATACGCTGCTGAATTGCGCGCTTGAGCGGACGGGCACCGAACACAGGATCGAAGCCTACCTTGGCCAACTCGGCCAGGGCTTGTTCGGACACCTGCATGCTCAGCTCCATCTTCTGCAGACGGCTCTCCAGCAACTTCAACTGAATCTTGGCAATCGCCTCGATATTCTTGGCATCCAGGGCATGGAAGACCACGGTTTCATCGATACGGTTCAAGAATTCGGGTCGGAAATGGTTTTTAAGTTCCCCCCAGACCGCTTCCTTCACATCATTGGCATCCTCACCCACCATGGCTTGAATCAAATGTGAACCAATGTTGCTGGTCATGACAATGACAGTGTTCTTGAAGTCCACCGTACGCCCCTGACCATCGGTCAGACGGCCATCATCCAGCACCTGCAGCAACACATTGAAGACATCGGGGTGGGCTTTTTCCACCTCGTCCAGCAGCAACACACTATAGGGCTTACGACGCACGGCTTCCGTCAGGTAACCGCCTTCTTCATAGCCTACATAACCGGGGGGGGCTCCGATCAAGCGTGCCACAGAATGCTTTTCCATGAACTCACTCATGTCAATGCGCACCAAGTGCTCTTCGCTGTCGAACAGGAAACCTGCCAGCGCCTTGCACAGTTCGGTCTTGCCCACACCCGTGGGGCCCAGGAACAGGAAGGAACCGGTGGGACGATTCGGATCGGACAGGCCCGAGCGCGAACGCCGGATGGCATTGGCCACAGCAGCAATCGCCTCTTCCTGACCCACCACACGCTCGTGCAGCTTGGCCTCCATGTGCAGCAGCTTGTCTTTCTCGCCCTGCATCATCTTGGCCACAGGAATACCCGTGGCACGGCTGACCACCTCGGCGATCTCTTCGGCACCCACTTGTGTACGCAGCAGCTTATGCGCCGTCTCTCCATCCTGGCCTTCTTCCTTGGCCTGGGCTTCATGCAGCTGCTTTTCGAGTGCTGGCAGCTTGCCATACTGCAGCTCGGCCACCTTGTTGAAGTCGCCTTTGCGCTTGAACTCTTCGATCTGGATGCGCAACTGATCCACTTCCTTGCGGATCTGCTCCGAGCCCAAGGCGCTGGCCTTTTCAGCCTTCCAGATCTCCTCGAGGTCGGCGTATTCGCGCTCCAGGCTCTCCAGCTCTTCCTCGATCAGTTGCAGACGTTTTTGCGAAGCCTCGTCCTTTTCGCGCTTCATGGCTTCGCGCTCGATCTTGAGCTGAATCATGCGGCGCTCGAGCTTGTCCATCACCTCGGGCTTGGAGTCCATCTCGATCTTGATCTTGGCCGCAGCCTCGTCGATCAGGTCAATCGCCTTGTCGGGCAAGAAGCGGTCGGTGATGTAGCGATGGCTCAGCTCTGCTGCGGCAACGATGGCAGGGTCGGTGATATCGACGTTGTGGTGCGCTTCGTACTTGACCTGCAGCCCACGCAAAATGGCGATGGTGTCTTCCACCGAGGGCTCGTCGACCATCACCTTCTGAAAGCGCCGCTCCAGCGCTGCGTCCTTTTCGATGTACTTGCGGTATTCATCGAGCGTGGTTGCACCCACGCAGTGCAGCTCGCCGCGCGCCAGCGCGGGCTTGAGCATATTGCCGGCATCCATGGCGCCATCGGCCTTGCCGGCGCCCACCATGGTGTGGATTTCGTCGATGAACAGGATGACGCGCCCTTCCTCCTGTGCCAGCTCCTTGAGCACGGATTTCAGGCGCTCCTCGAAGTCGCCACGGTACTTGGCACCGGCCAGCAAACCGGCCATGTCCAGCGACAGAACGCGCTTGTTCTGCAGGCTCTCGGGCACTTCGCCAGCCACAATGCGCTGGGCCAGACCTTCAACAATTGCGGTCTTGCCCACGCCAGGCTCGCCAATGAGCACGGGGTTGTTCTTGCTGCGACGCTGCAGCACCTGGATGGCACGGCGGATTTCATCGTCGCGGCCAATCACCGGATCGAGCTTGCCGATGCGGGCGCGCTCGGTCAGGTCCATGGTGTATTTTTTCAGCGCTTCGCGCTGACCTTCGGCTTCTGCACTGTCCACGTTCTGTCCTCCTCGCACCGCATTGATGGCTGCTTCCAGGCTGGATTTGCTCACGCCGCTTTGCTTGAGCAAGGCTCCGGCACGCGTGGCCGATCCTGCTGCATCGGCCAGCGCCAGCAAAAACAGCTCGCTGGCAATGAACTGGTCGCCACGCTTGAGCGCTTCCTTTTCGGTCGCCTGCAGCAGGCGGGCCAGCTCAGAGCCCACCTGTACATCGCCTTGCTGCTGCACACGCGGCAAGTCACCCATGGCCTGCTCGGCCAGATTTTTCAGTTGCTGCACATTGCCACCGGCACGCTGCAGCAAGGCTCGCGGGCCATCGTCTTGGCGCAGCATGGCCACCAGCAGGTGCAGAGGGTCGATGGTGGATTGATCCGCACCGAGCGCCAGAGACTGCGCATCGGCCAAGGCTTCTTGGAATTTGGTCGTCAGTTTGTCAATTCGCATGGTGTGTCGCTTTCGCTTCAATCAGATTCATTGCTGATTTATCTGATAGCCCGATGATGAATTTCAAGATCGAAATGGCAATAAAACAATGCAAAGACCGCAGTAAGCCGACAATTTGAGCAAGATCAAAGAGGCTGCGCTCCCTGGGGCCATTCGAGCATGGCGCGAGGCGAACTCACGCCATGTAGGAGCAAGTCCTCAAAGCACCGCACTTCCGGAGCATGCCATCACTAAAACTTCCTAAATAGCGCAAAACTCTCAAAAAGATAGCTATCAACGCCTGATACATAAGCACTAGCGTGCTTTTTCATTCATAGAATTCATGCGCAAGTGCCAAGGGCTTCACTGTATCGAGTACCAGCCAATCACTCGAAAAGTCAGGCCACCCAGCGCGCCAGAGCTTGCTCGTCGCTGACCCGCGCATCCACCCAGCGTGCGCCCTGCCCGGTCTGCTCTTTTTTCCAGAACGGGGCTTCGGACTTCAGGTAATCCATGATGTATTCGCAGGCCTCAAACGACTTGCCGCGGTGGGCACTGGTTACAGCCACCAGAACAATCTGATCCATGGGCTGCAGCAGGCCGATACGATGGATCACGCGCGCACCAAAGATGCCAAACCGCTCCACGGCCTTGTCGAGGATGGCTTCGATGGATTTTTCGGTCATGCCCGGGTAGTGCTCCAACTCCATGCTGGAGACCGCATCGCCCTCGTTGCGGTCACGCACCGTACCGACAAAGCTGCAGACCGCGCCCACGCGCGCATCGCCAGCGCGCAAGGCGGCAATCTCGGCCGAAAGGTCAAAGTCCTGGGTCTGAATGAAAACACGTGCAGCAGTCATACCTGCATTGTCGCAGGCTCGCCGCAAAGCGGCTGGCTTGCAAAAGGCCGCAACACCTCAGATGCTCAAGGCACCACACCCTGCATGGCTTGCGCGACAGCGAGGGTTATGCGTGCAGGCCCTGACATAGGCATGAGCTGCGCATTAGCATTGCACCATGGCCACACAAACCATCAACCTGCCGGAGTACACGCTGTACCCCTCTCCACGCAATGAGCACCGGATGATTTTCGAGTTCCAGCTCTTTGTGCCCTATCCCTATGAGCTGATCCACCTGCCCGACTACAACTTCAAGGGCAAGGCCACGCTGTTTGCTGCCCATCGCAAGCGCGACAACAAGTCAGGGCAGCTCATCACCTGCGAGTTCTCGGCGGATATCGAGCGCTTCGAGCGCTTGTTCGAGCCAAGCTAAGGGATCGCTTCATGGACGAAACCAGCCAGATACAGCCGCCCCCCAGCTTTGCGGAACTGTTTCGCACACGCAGCGGCAAGCTCTCAGCCTCCATTGCCGAGGTCGTAGCCCGCTATGAACTCTGCGAAGACCTTGCCAGCCATTTGACGGAGCAGGCCCAGACGCTCTATCACTCGGGCAACTCTTCCGAAGAGCAGGTACTGCTGGGCATGCATAGCGGACTGGCCATGGAAGGCTCCGTCGTCACTGCAGCCGAAGCAGGCTGGATTGTTCAGCGCCTGGCCGAATTGCTGGAATGGCGTTCGCCGCAATTGCCAGCCACCACTTCAGAATAAGCGTCAAATCAGCCTCCAGCGCTTACCCACAAAGCGCTGGCAGCTATCAAAACAAAAAGCCGTGCAGTTCAGCGCACGGCTTTTTTAATGAGCTCACCGCCATCAGGTCTCTGCTGAGCCCTTCGCCTTCCAGTCTGCGTAGCGGTTCAGAATGCGCTGCACCTGACCATGGGTCCACTCTCCGCCCTTGGCCGCAGCAATGCCTCGGGCATTGAGTTCAGCTGCCATAGCACGGTGGGTCAGGCCTTTTTCCTGCAACTGCGCAAACAGCGCTTCGTGCTGCTTGGCAAAGGCATCGGCAGCCGATTTGCGTTTTTCCACCGTGGCGCGGATATTGGCCGCCCCCGCGGTTCCCAGTTTCATCCCGCGCTCGCGCGCTTCGGCCAGCGCCTTGCGGGTACGGGCGCTGATATCCGGGTTCACTTCGGTAGATGGCAAATCGGCAATTGAGGTCATGGCATTACAGGAGGGGTATAGCTCAGGGTCTGACCCAGGAACCATAACAGGAACAGCACCACCGGCGCATGAACCAGCAACTGCACAAAGTTGTAGCCAATCAGGTCACGCGCCTTCAAGCCCAGCACGCCCAGCAGCGGCAGCATGTAGAAGGGATTGATCAGATTGGGCAGAGCCTCAGCGGCGTTATAGATCTGCACGGCCCAGCCCAGGTGGTACTGCAGGTCATTGGCCACTTGCATGACGTAAGGCGCTTCCACAATCCACTTGCCACCGCCCGAAGGCAGGAAGAAGCCCAGCACGGCAGAGTAAGTGCCCATCAGCAGCGCATAGGTGTCATGCGTGGCAAAGCTGGTGAAGAAGGTGGAGATATGGTGGGCAATGCTGGCACCGTCCACGCCCTTGACGTCCGTCATGATGGCTGCAATAGCACCATACAGCGGGAACTGAATCAGCACACCGGTCGTAGTAGGCACGGCACGCGCCACGGCATCGAGGAAGCTGCGCGGACGCCAGTGCAGCAGCGCACCAGCCATGAGGAACAGCAGGTTGTAGGTGTTCAGACCCGAAATCGCCTGAATGAAAGGCTTGCTTGAGAACTCCTCCACCATCCAGCCCACCGTCAGCGCCACCATCATGATGATGAGAATGGGGCTGTACTCCAGCCATTCACCGGGGCGGCTGGGCTTTTTGACTTCCTGTACCACTTCTTCGGCCAGATCAACCTGGCACTGAGCAGCATCACGCGCCGACTTTTCACCGGGGGCTGTCATGTAAGCCACGACGATGGAGATGATCATCAGCACGGCCAGCATCACGCCAGACTGCCACAAGAAAATGGTCTCGGTAAACGGAATCACACCGGTAATGGCCAGGATTCCAGGAGGCAAGCTGGCCGGGTTGGCCTGCAGCTGTGCGGCTGACGACGAAATGCCCAGCGCCCACACAGCCCCCAGGCCCAGATAGACGGCTGCGCCCGCAGCGCGGTAGTCCATCTTGATGTCGGTGCGACGCGCCAGCGCCTTGACCAGCAGGCCGCCAAACACCAGGCTCAGACCCCAGTTCAGCAACGATGCGGTCAGCGACACGAAAGCCACCCAAGCCACGGCGCCACGACCGGTCTTGGGCACGAGGGCCAGGGAATGGATCAGCTTGGAGGCGGGCTTGGAGCTGGCCACCACATAGCCACCAATCACCACAAACGCCATCTGCATGGTGAAGGGAATCAGGCTCCAGAAGCCTTTGCCAAAGGCCTTGCTGGTTTCAGCCGCAGGCGCGCCAATAGCAAAGGCGGCCAGCACCACGATAAAGATGCCAACGGCAGCAAACACCCAGGAATCCGGGAACCACTTTTCCGCCCAGCTGGCGCAGCGCATGGCAAAGCGCGCAGAGCGGGTTTCCTCCATATTGACGTGAGTTGTCATGAGTAAGCGCTTTCTGTCTCTCTTGTAGAAAGCGCGGATTGTCCAAAATGAATCTCGTCAGATTCATGAAAACTCACCCATGAAAACCCTAGTAAGCAATCTCACCATTGCGGCTGTCACCTACCTGCGGGCACAAAAAAGCCTGCACAGGCGACCGTGGAGGCCTTTGGGGAAGAGAAGCTAAATTTCTCTCCGCTGTCAGCCACCGGTGACTGGGGGGAAGAAGGCCACTTCGTCGCCGCTTTTCAGCACTGCATCATCAGCGCATATGTCTTGATTCAGCGCCATACGCACCGCACGGCCTTCTGCCAGCACCTGGGCTGCAGCTTCGCTCTGGCCCATCAGCTCTGCACGCAGTGCCCCAACCGTCGGCGCTGCACTCTGCAGACTTTGGCTGCCCGTACCCATGGCTTCACGGATGGATGCGAAATAACGCACGGTAATCTGGTTCATCTCATTACTCCTTCAGGCCATGAGTTCGGAAAACGGGACAAAGCGCACGCTGTCGCCCTGGGCAATGGTGGTTCCTGCGGGGTTGTCCACTACACCATCACCCCAGGCCGTGGAAGTCAGCACGCCCGAGCTTTGGTTCTTGAACAGCTCCAGCCCGCCACGCTCGTTGTAGCGCACGCGCAGGAATTCGCGGCGCTTGTCGCCCTTGGGCCAAACAAAATCGGCCCGCGCATCGATGGCGCGCGGCAGCACGTTCTGTACGCCCTGCAAACGCAGCAGGAAGGGACGCACCAGCACCTGGAAAGTCACAAAGCTGGACACGGGATTACCGGGCAGACCGATAAAGTGCGCAAAGCCTGTGCCGGACTCGCGATTGACGCGGCCGTAGGCAAACGGCTTGCCGGGCTTGATGTTGATCTGCCAGAGGTCGAGCTGACCCAGCTCCTGCACGGCAGGCTTGATATGGTCTTCCTCACCCACGGACACGCCGCCGCTGGTGACGATCACATCGTGATCCATGGCCGCATCGGCCAACGCGGCCATCGTGGCTTCGCGGTCATCGGGAACAATGCCCAGATCCGTCACCTCGCAGCCCATGCGCAGCAGCAAGGCCCGCAGGAAAAAGCGGTTGCTGTTGTAGATGCTGCCGGGCTTCATGTCCTGCGGCGCCACGGTGCCTGGCATGACCAGCTCATCGCCGGTAGAGAACAGCGCCACGCGCGGCTTGCGCGCAACATTCAACTGGGCAAAGCCCATGCTGGCCGCCAGGCCCAGGTGGGCGGGTGTGAGGCGAGTTCCTGCCTCGATCACCGTCGCGCCCTGGCGAATGTCTTCACCCGAACGGCGAATCCACTGACCCGCTACAGGCTGGGCCTTGATGCGCACGCGGCCATCTTCCAGCACTTCGCAGTCTTCCTGCATGACGATGGCATCCGCACCCGCGGGCACGGGCGCGCCGGTAAAGATGCGGGCTACAGAACCGGCAGCCAAAGCATCAGGCGCAGTGCCTGCTGGAATGCGCTGGGACACGAACAGCACGGCATCACTACTCGCGCATTCAGCGGCACGCACGGCATAGCCATCCATGGCCGAGTTGTCCTGGGGCGGCACCTGAAGCGGCGAAATCGCGTCTTGCAGCAGCACCCGACCATCGGCGTCAAAGGTGTCCACCATCTGGCTGCCCGCCATGGGTTGGGCATGGGCCAGCAGCTCCTGCAGTGCATCGTCCAGCGGCTTCAATGGCTTGCGATTGGTGTGGGGTGCTTGCATTGCGATGTCTTTCCTTCGTTCTTGTATTGCAGAGAGTCCGCGTGAGCGATCAGCCATTGCAGCACAAGCTGCGGCTGGTTCAAGTCCAGCACTGGCTGGGTGGGTGTTTGCGGCAGAGCATGGACAGCATCGGTGGCCACGGCCAGCACCCTGGCGTCATGTGGATACAGGGGCTCGATGCTCTTGCCCTTGTCCAGGCGGTCTTGCTGCTGCCGCCAGACCTCGACCTTGGGCAAATCGCCGTGCTTGAAGCCTTCGACCAGCACCCAGTCCACGCTCGCGTCCAGCTGCGCCAGCATGTCATGCACGCTGAACTCAGTCGGCTGCTCATATTCACGCATCAGCGCCATGCGCTGGTCAGACGCCAGTAGCACCTCGTAAGCTCCAGCCTTGCGGTGGCGCCAGCTGTCCTTGCCTTCGCGGTCCACATCAAAGTGATGATGGGCATGCTTGATGACCGAGACCTTGAGGCCTTGCTGCTTCATCAGCGCCACCAGAGCCTCGACCAGAGTGGTCTTGCCTGCGCCCGAATACCCGGCAAAGCCTATGACCTTCATATACGTTTTGCTCTCTTCCAAATAGCAACCGGCGCTTGGTAGCCAAGCGCCGGCATGTATTTTGACCTCAACCGAAAACCGCATCAGTGGCCATGGGCGCTGCCCAAGGACAGAGGCAGCGAGCAAAGGCCGCCCTGCGGCGAGGCTGCCGTCCCCTGCGGGATGGCGCAAAGCGCCTCAGGGGGAAAGTCATTTCACTTGCAGTTGGCTTCAATAAAGGCCTTGACCTGATTCACATCGGAAGCCATAACGACAACGCGCTTGGGCAGGTCTTCAATGCCATTGAACTTGGCGGGACGATCGGGCAAGCGGCCCAGGGCCTCTTCGATGGTGGCCGCAAACTTGATGGGCAAAGCGGTTTCCAGCACCAGCATGGGCTCTGCACCCAAATGCTCGCGTGCCACCTTCACACCGTCGGCGGTGTGGGTGTCGATCATCTGGCCAAAGCGCTCGTAGGTGTCCTTGATGGTGGCAAGGCGGTCGGCGTGCGTGCTCTTGCCACTCACAAAACCGTACTTGGCGGCAGCATCCTTGAAGGCTGGATCGGCACTCAGATCGAACTTGCCCGCCTTCGCCACGCCTTCGGCAAACAGCTGCTTGGTGCGTGCACCGTCACGGCCGACCAAGTCGAACACAAAGCGCTCAAAGTTGCTGGCCTTGCTGATGTCCATCGAGGGGCTCGATGTTTCGTAAGTGTTGGCCGAACCACGCACCTGATAGACGCCGGTGCGGAAAAACTCGTCCAGCACATCGTTTTCGTTGGTGGCCACCACCAGCTTGGCAATCGGCAGCCCCATCTGGCGTGCCACATGGCCAGCGCAGATATTGCCAAAGTTACCCGATGGCACGGTGAAGCTGACCTTCTGGTCGTTGCTCTGGGTGGCTTGCAGGTAGCCGGCAAAGTAGTACACCACTTGGGCCAGCAGACGTGCCCAGTTGATGGAGTTGACGGTGCCAATCTTGTACTGCGCCTTGAACGCGTGGTCGTTGCTAACGGCCTTGACGATGTCCTGGCAGTCGTCAAACACGCCTTCGATGGCGATGTTGTGGATGTTCTCGTCCTGCAGGCTGAACATCTGCGCCTGCTGGAAGGGGCTCATGCGGCCATGCGGGCTGGTCATGAAGACGCGCACGCCTTTTTTGCCGCGCATGGCGTATTCGGCCGCGCTGCCTGTATCGCCAGATGTGGCGCCCAGAATGTTCAGCTCTTCATTGCGGCGGGCCAGTTCGTACTCGAACAGATTGCCCAGCAGTTGCATGGCCATGTCCTTGAAGGCCAGCGTGGGGCCGTTGGACAGGGCTTCGATGTGCAGCACGCCATCGAGCTGACGCACGGGCACGATGGCATCCGTGCCGAACACTTCCTTGGTGTATGTCTTAGCGCACAGGGACTGCAGATCGGCTGCGGGAATGTCGTCGATGTACAGCGACAGAATCTCGAACGCCAGCGCGGCGTAGCCCTTGGTTGCCAGCGTGGTGCGCAGCTGGGTCAGCTTGTCATCGCTGATCTGGGGGTACTCAACCGGCAGGTACAGGCCGCCATCAGGCGCCAGGCCTTCGAGCAGGATGTCACAAAAACGCTTGCGGTCAGCGTGACCGCGGGTGGACAGATAAAGCATGGTGCTTCCTCGTCAATATTCAGGGACTGGCACAGCATCTGCACCAGGGCGGCTTTCGCCAGAGACACCGCGCAAGGGCCGCCCCGCCGCGCTGGTGTCGTCCTCCTCCGGTGCGTAGCACCAGAGAGGGGGAAGGCGCAAAGCGCCTCAGGAGGTGAACTCAGTTCAGCTCTTCTTTGCGGATGCGAGTAATGGGAGCCAGCACCGTAGGCAGGCTCTGGATTTCGGCCAAAGCCTTGTCCATATCGCCTTCGCGTGTTTCGTGGGTCAGGATGATCAGATCGGTCTGGGTCGACCCCTCGCCACCCACTTCATCAGCTTCGCGCTGCAGCACGGCGTCGATGCTGATACCCGCCCCCGCCAGCAGGCCGGTGATCTTGGCCAGTACACCGGCTTCATCGGCCACGCGGATGCGCAGGTAGTAGCTGGTGATGACTTCGGCCATGGGCAAAACGGGCAACTCATTGCCTGCGGCAGCCAGGGTGTTGGACTGGAAGGCCAGCGCAGGCACGCTGTGCGCAGGGTCAGCGCCGTGCAGGCGGGCAATGTCCACCAGGTCAGCGATCACAGCAGAAGCCGTAGGCTCGGAACCCGCACCCTTGCCGTAGTACAGCGTGGTGCCCACGGCGTCACCGTTCACAACCACGGCGTTCATCGCGCCTTCCACATTGGCAATCAGGCGCTTGGAAGGCACGAGCGAGGGGTGAACGCGCAGCTCAACACCCTTGTCGGTGCGCTTGGTGATGCCCAGCAGCTTGATGCGGTAGCCTAGTTGTTCGGCGTACTTGATGTCGGCACCGGCTAATTTTGTGATGCCTTCCACATAGGCCTTGTCGAACTGCACGGGAATACCGAAGGCAATCGCGCTCATCAGCGTGGCCTTGTGGGCAGCGTCCACACCTTCGATGTCGAAGGTGGGGTCGGCTTCAGCGTAACCCAGACGCTGGGCTTCTTTCAGCACCACGTCGAAGTCCAGGCCCTTGTCGCGCATTTCGGACAGGATGAAGTTGGTCGTGCCGTTGATGATGCCGGCCACCCACTGGATGGAGTTGGCCGTCAGGCCTTCGCGCAGTGCCTTGATGATGGGAATGCCACCGGCCACGGCCGCTTCATAGGCCACGATCACACCCTTCTCGGCGGCAGCCTTGAAGATTTCCGTGCCATGCACGGCCAGCAGCGCCTTGTTGGCGGTCACCACATGCTTGCCGGCGGCAATGGCTTCCAGCACCAGGGCCTTGGCAATGCCGTAGCCGCCAATCAGCTCAACCACCACGTCGATATCGGGGTTGGCGATGATTTCACGGGCATCACCGACGACCTTGGCCTTGTCACCCACCACGCTCTTGGCGCGTTCGGTATCCAAGTCGGCCACCATGGTAATTTCAATGCCACGACCCGCACGACGGCGAATCTCGTCTTGGTTGCGTTCCAGCACATTGAAAGTACCGCTACCTACGGTGCCAATGCCCAACAGGCCTACTTGGATGGGTTTCATAAGTTCTAAGGTCAAAAAAGCGCTGAAGCGCTTGATTATCAAGCGCCACCAGCTATCAAAAAGAAAGTTTTATGCGGCTTTCTCTGCCTTGGCTGGCTTGGCCAGCTTCTCTGCAGGAACCACCTTGGGCTTATCCGTGCCATGGCGCTTGCGGTACTTCTCTAGGAAGGCCGCCAGACGGTTGATGGCTTCACGCAGGTCGGCCTCATGCGGCAAGAAGACAATGCGGAAGTGATCGGGATTGGGCCAGTTAAAACCCGTGCCCTGCACCAGCATGACCTTGGTGTCCTGCAGCACCTCAAGGAAGAATTCCTGGTCATCCTTGATCGGATAGACCTCGGGGTCCAGGCGCGGGAACATGTACAGAGCGCCCTGAGGCTTGACGCAGGACACGCCGGGAATGGCGTTAATCAGCTCCCAGGCCAGATCGCGCTGCACACGCAGGCGACCGCCCTCCTGCACCAAAGCATCGATGCTTTGATGACCGCCCAATGCCGTCTGCACGGCCCATTGGCCGGGCACGTTGGCGCACAGGCGCATGTTGGAGAGCATGTTCAGGCCTTCGATGTAATCCTTGGCAGGCTTTTTGTCGCCAGAGATCACCATCCAGCCCGCGCGGTAACCGCAGCTACGGTAAGCCTTGGACAGGGAATTGAAGGTAATGGTCAGCACATCGGTGGACAGGCTAGCCAGCGGGGTGTGCACCACATCGTCGTACAGCACCTTGTCATAGACCTCATCGGCGAAGATCACCAGACCGTGCTCGCGCGCCAGCTCGACAATTTCCAGCAGCAGCTCTTTGCTGTACAGCGCGCCTGTCGGGTTGTTGGGGTTGATGACGACGATACCCTTGGTGCGCGGCGTGATCTTGGAGCGGATGTCCGCCATATTGGGCATCCAACCATTGGCCTCATCGCACATGTAATGCACGGGTGTGCCACCCGACAGGCTGGTTGCAGCCGTCCACAGCGGATAGTCGGGTGCGGGCAACAGCATCTCGTCACCGTTGTCCAGCAGCGCATTGGTCGCCAGGCTGATCAGCTCGGATGCACCATTGCCCAGATAGATGTCATCCAGCGTCACGCCCTTGATACCCTGATGCTGCGTCTCGTGCATCACGGCCTTGCGGGCGGCGAAGATACCCTTACTATCCGAATAGCCTGCCGAGTTGGGCAGGTTGCGGATCATGTCCTGCTGGACTTCTTCAGGGGCATCGAAGCCGAACACGGCCAGATTGCCGATGTTGAGCTTGATGATCTTCTGGCCGTCGTCCTCCATCTTCTTCGCCGCGTCCATGATCGGCCCGCGGATGTCGTAACAGACGTTTGCTAATTTGGCGGATTTGAGAACGGTTTTCATGCGAATCTATGCAAAAGGATTTCAGGCACGCCATGACGCAGCAAACGCCATGGTGAAACCTATAATTTGAACACAGTTCCGCGCTGCAGCAATGTCCCCCACCCTCGCCGTATGGAGACAGCAGCCATCGCCCCTCTCCTGCGCGCCGATTGCGCACACTCTTGACCATGAAATTCCAGACTGACAAATCCGATGCGCAGACCATCACCGCCTATGGCCCGGGCTGGATTGCCGTCGACAAGCATAACCATGAGACCAGTTTGCTGGTGGGCTCACGTGGTCTGCTGACGCCATGGAACTGCACCCGCTTCGAAGACCTGACGGCTGAGCACTTCGAAGAGCTTGCCAAGCTGGATGTGGAAGTTGTGCTCTTTGGCAGCGGTAGCAAGAACCGCTTTCCGCCCGTAGCCTGGCTCAAGCCCTTGATGTCCAAGCGAATTGGACTGGAATCAATGGACACCGCGTCCGCGTGTCGCACGTACAACGTACTGGCAAGCGAGGGGAGAAACGTGGTTGCAGCCCTGCTGCTAGCATAGACTTGTACGCATCTATTGAGAAAAATACGTATTTCAGGGTAAAATCGCAGGTTGCGGTTGGGGGCGATCGATTGATAAAAACAAAAATACCACCGACGCCCTCGGCATTTCAACGAACACACCCGAGAGATACAAGCGCATGGCGATCGTTGTCAACAAACCCCTCCCAGAATTTGAAGCCAACGCGACCGGCGGCATCAAGGTGTCCAACACCTCGCACAATGGCCAAATTCTGATCCTGTATTTCTACCCCAAAGACAATACGCCCGGTTGTACCACGGAAGCTATGCAATTCCGCGACAAGTACAAAGATTTTGTCAAGGCTGGCGCGACGGTGTTTGGCGTGTCCCGTGACAACATGAACTCGCACAACGACTTCAAGGAAAAGCTGGAACTGCCTTTTGAGCTGATTGCAGACACCGAAGAGAAGATGTGCCACATGTTTGGCGTGGTCAAGAACAAGATCATGTACGGCAAGAAGGTCAAGGGCATTGAGCGCTCTACCTTCCTGGTCGGCGCAGACGGCATCCTGGCACAAGAGTGGCGCGGCCTGAAGGTTCCCGGTCACGTGGATGAAGTGCTCAAGGCCGTCAAGGCTCTGAAGGCACAAGACAAGAAGGTTGCCTAAGCCTCCTGCTTTGACCCGGATTCTGTGCCGCTTCATAGCAGCCTAGTATTTCAAGGTCTTTAAACAAAGCATCACAGCAAATACCGCGTTACAGCCCCTCAGGCTATGCATAATGGCTTCATGCCTCAGTGCAACGCAGCATTTCTGTTCACCCTCCCAAAGCCGCCCGGGTTTCCTGGCGGCTTTGTGCTTTTTGAATCTTGTTGAGAAACGGCTCGCCTACTATGCCCCTGCCTCCCGCCCCTGGCCACCGCGCCGCCAAGCTCCCCGCAGAAGCCTTTTCATCCAGCCGCAAAACAGCCAAGAAAACCGCTTCGCCTGATGATGATCTAAGCCTCTCCAGAACCATCGACACCGCAACTCCTCTATCCGGCGCAAGCACTGCCATTGCCACCACGACCAGCACAAAACCCCGTCGCAGCAAGGCAACCACGCTTGCCAAGCAGGAATCCCCTGCGCGCGCCAGCACAGCCACAACCAAGACCAGCGCCAAAGCCAGCCCCAGCAAGGCAGCCAAGCCTGTGCGTCGCACGCGCAATGCGCGCAGCGGGCCAACCACCTTGTTCGTGCTGGACACCAATGTGCTGCTGCACGACCCCAGCAGCCTGTTCCGCTTTGAAGAGCACGACATCTTCCTGCCCATGGTGGTGCTGGAAGAGCTGGACAACCACAAAAAGGGCATGACCGAAGTGGCGCGCAATGGCCGCCAAGTCAGCCGCACTCTGGATTCGCTGGTTGCCTCCCAAGCAGACGATGGCCTGGAAAAAGGCCTGCCGCTGAACGCCACCGGCCAGAAGAGCGCCACGGGAACACTGTACTTCCAGACCAACCCGCTGGATGCCGCCCTGCCCGACAGCCTCCCCCAAGGCAAAGCCGACAATCAGATTCTGGGCGTGGTCGCCGCCCTGCGCGAACAGCATAAAGACCGCGAAGTGGTGCTGGTGTCCAAGGACATCAATATGCGCGTCAAGGCGCGCGCATTGGGCCTGGCCGCCGAGGACTACCAAAACGACAAGGTGCTGGAAGACGGCGATCTGCTGTACTCCGGCGCTCTGGCCCTGCCCGCAGACTTCTGGAGCAAGGCCGGCAAGAATGTGGAGAGCTGGCAGGAAGGCTCCATTACCTTCTACCGCGTCAGCGGTGCCGTGGTGGACTCGCTGATGATCAATCAGTTCGTCTACTACGAAGCCCCCGGCGAGCCTAGCCTTTACATGCGCGTGACCGAGATCCGCGACAGAACGGCAGTTCTCAAGACATTGCGCGACTTCGGCAACCCCAAGAATGCCGTCTGGGGTGTGTCCACCCGCAATCGCGAGCAGAACTTCGCCATGAATCTGCTGGTCAATCCCGAGGTGGACTTTGTCACGCTGACAGGCACCGCCGGCACCGGCAAGACCTTGCTGGCCCTGGCCGCCGGCCTGGCCCAGGTTCTGGATGAGCGCCGCTACACCGAGATCATCATGACCCGCGCAACAGTGAGCGTGGGCGAGGACATTGGCTTTCTGCCCGGCACCGAAGAGGAAAAAATGGGCCCCTGGATGGGCGCGCTGGACGACAACCTGGAGTTTCTGGCCAAGGGCGACGGCGGCAATGCCGGCGAATGGGGGCGCGCTGCCACCAACGAGCTGATTCGCAGCCGCATCAAGATCAAGAGCATGAACTTCATGCGCGGCCGCACTTTCCTGAACAAGTACGTCATCATCGACGAGGCCCAGAACCTGACACCCAAGCAGATGAAGACCCTGATCACGCGTGCCGGCCCCGGCACCAAGATCATCTGCATGGGCAATCTGGCGCAGATCGATACGCCGTATCTGACCGAAGGCAGCTCGGGCCTGACCTATGTGGTGGACCGCTTCAAGGGCTGGCCTCACAGCGGCCACATCACGCTGGCACGCGGCGAGCGTTCGCGCCTGGCGGACTTCGCCAGCGAGGTACTGTAAGTGGCAGGCTGGATCACAGCGCTTAAGCTGGTCCCCTGGAGCGAGGTCATTAAGGCCACGCCCCAGGTGGTAAAGGCCGCGCAAAGCATGCTCAAGAAAACAGATGCCCAGGAGGAAGCACGCGAGCAGCAAGCCGGTACAGGCGGTGCATCTCAGCGCATCTCAGCCCCCAGCTCTGCAGGCGAACAGGCCTTGCTGCTGATCCAGCAGCAGGAAGAGCGCATCGCCCAGCTGGAGCAAGCCCAGCGTCAGTCGCTGGAGATTATCGAAAAGCTGGCCCAGCAGAACACCCAGATCGTCGCCACTGTAGGCGCGCTGCGTACAGGTGCCCAGCGCCTGGCATGGGCCTGCGGCATTCTGGGCGTCTGCCTGATTGGTCTCACTATTTACGTTTTCAGACTCTGAAAGCGCCAGCAAAGCGGCCAAAGCCGTCATTCACATCAAAGCCCGCACAGCCTATGGCCTGCGGGCTTTTTAATGGTCAAAAACAATTTGATAGCTTGCTGCGCATGTACTGCCTCAAATTCATATTCATAGATATAAGAATTTGAGACCCTACGTGCGCTGGCAGCTATGATTTTTAATATTCGTCGGTGCCGTAGCCTTGCGCCAGATTCTCGAAGCGCGTCTGGTTCTTCTGGAAAAACAGCTTCACCGTACCCGTGGGCCCGTTACGCTGCTTGCCGATGATGACTTCGGCAATATTGGGCTCTTTGCTCTCTTTGTTGTAGTAGTCGTCGCGGTAGATGAACATGATGATGTCAGCGTCCTGCTCAATGGCTCCCGATTCACGCAGGTCGGACATCATGGGGCGCTTGTCGGTGCGCTGCTCCACCGAACGGTTGAGCTGAGACAGTGCAATCACCGGGCACTGCAGCTCCTTGGCCAGCATCTTCAAACCCCGGGAGATTTCACCCAGCTCGGTCGCCCGGTTGTCACTGCTGGAGCCGCCGCCGGAGCCACTCATCAGCTGCAAATAGTCCACCACGATCAGGCCCAGCTTGCCGCACTGGCGCGCCAGACGGCGGGCGTTGGCACGCAGCTCGGTGGGCGACAAGCCCGGTGTTTCATCAATATGCAGACTCACAGTGCGCAGACGCTCGATCGCCTCCGTCAGACGCGGCCATTCATCATCGCTGAGCTTGCCGGTGCGCAGATTGCCCTGATTGACGCGGCCAATCGAGCCGACGATACGAACCGCCAGCTGGGCCGCGCCCATTTCCATGGAGAAGATGGCAACGGGCAAACCTTCGTTGAGCGCCACATGTTCGGCAATATTCACGGCAAACGAGGTCTTGCCCATGGAGGGGCGGGCCGCCAGCACCACCATATCGCCGGCCTGCAAGCCCGAGGTCATGCGATCGAGATCAACAAAACCCGTGGGAACGCCCGTCACGTCCATGGGGTTGTCGGCCATCTCCTGAACGCGGTCCAGCAGGTCCACCACCAGAGAGTCCAGCGACTGAAAGCCCTGCTTGTTGCGCGCACCTTCTTCGCCGATGGCCATGATTTTTTGCTCGGCCTCGTCGAGCACGCGCTCCACCGTCTTACCCTGCGGATTGAAGGCGTTGGTGGCAATTTCATCGCTGGCCGTGACCAGCTTGCGCAAGATGGCACGCTCGCGCACGATTTCCGCATAGCGGCGGATATTGCTGGCACTGGGCACATATTGCGCCAGCTGGTTCAGGTACATCAGGCCACCGATTTCCTCGGCCTTGCCCATGCCCTGCAAGTGCTCGTACACCGTGATCACGTCAGCCGGCTTGCTGGCGTTGATCAGTTTGCTGATCGCCTCAAAAATCAGCTTGTGCTCATGGCGATAAAAGTCGCCTTCACCGAGCAAGTCACCCACGCGGTCCCAGGCATTGTTATCCAGCAGCAGACCACCCAACACCGAAGACTCCGACTCCATGGAGTGCGGAGGAACACGCAGCTGCGCCACTTGCGGATCCGCGGACGGAGCCGGCGCGAAAGCATCATCTTCCAGATCAAGCGGGGGCATAACAGACGACATGAGACTCCTAGAGACAAGCTCGCCATCGTAGCCTGAGGCGAGCACAACGTCACGACGCAATCAATAAAACACCAATTAGGCTTTGTGCTTTGCCAAAAAGCAAAAAACCGCCCGAGGGCGGCTTCTTGCCAATTCAGAACAGAGTCTGGATTAGGAGTGGTCGCCGAACACGGAGACAGACACTTCAGCAGACACGTCTGTGTGCAGAGTCACAACCACAGTAGCGTCACCAACCATCTTGATAGGACCGTTGGGCATGCGAACCTGTGCCTTGTGCACTGCGAAGCCGGCCTTGGTCAGCTCTTCAGCGATATCAGCATTGGTGATGGAACCAAACAGACGGCCGTCAACGCCCGCCTTTTGAGTGATCTTCACGGAAACGCCGTTCAGCTTTTCGCCCAGTTCTTGAGCAGCAGCCAGCTTCTCAGCAGCAGCCTTTTCCAGATCAGCGCGCTTGGCTTCGAATTCAGCCTTGGCAGCAGCAGTAGCGCGGCGAGCAGCGCCGGTGGGGATCAGGAAGTTACGTGCGTAGCCGTCCTTGACCTTGACGATATCGCCCAGGTTACCCAGGTTCACAACCTTGTCGAGCAGAATGATTTGCATGGTTCGGCTCCTTAGATCTTGTGCTGGTCAGAGTAGGGCAGCATGGCCAGGAAGCGAGCGCGCTTGATGGCTGTGTTCAGCTGACGCTGGTAGATAGCGCGCGTGCCGGTCAGGCGAGCGGGCACGATCTTGCCGTTTTCAGCGATGAAGTCACGCAGTGTGTCCACATCCTTGTAGTCGATTTCTTCGACGCCGGCGACGGTGAAGCGGCAAAAGCGCTTGCGCTTGAACAGCAGCGACTGGGTGTTGCGCTTAGGACGCTTGTCCTTGTTGAATTTCTTGAACGTGGCCATTACTGGACCTCTTGAAAATTAATTTTGTTGAATATCCTGAATGTGCAAAACCACCATCTTGCTGTTGCGTGGCGTGGCCAGAAAACCTTGAAAGGTCCATTGACTACCAGGCTCTTGGCGTGCCAGCTTTTCAGCCAGGGCACCAAAGGCAACAGCTTTGACAGATGCAGTGACGTTGCGCACATTGCCCAGCTCTTGCTGCTGCGAACTGTGTTCAATTCGCAAGTCCAGCGCAGGCAATCCGGCGGGGGTGTAGCGCAAAGCAGCTTGCTCTGCGAGGCATCCCGTTAACACAACGCGGTTTTCCACTCCTTCAGTATCTGAATGCCGAAAGCGAGAGCTTAAGCGTGCTCAGCCTGGTTGGCCTTGCGAGCTTCTTCGCGCTCCACGCTCTTCATCATGGCGGAAGGAGCTGTATCAGCCTTCTTCTTCTGCACAGTCAGGTGACGCAGCACAGCATCGTTGAACTTGAAGGCGTGTTCCAGTTCAGCCATCACAGCCTGGTCGGCTTCGATGTTCAGGCACAGGTAGTGAGCCTTGGCGAGCTTGTTGATCATGTAAGCCAGCTGACGACGGCCCCAGTCTTCTTCGCGGTGCACCTTACCGCCACCAGCGGCGATCATGCCCTTGTAGCGCTCCAGCATCGCGGGAACTTGCTCGCTTTGATCCGGATGGATCAACAAAATGATTTCGTAATGACGCATAACGACTCCTTTTGGGTAAACGCCGCCCACTGCGTCTGTAGCGGTGCGGCAAGGCAAAACGTGAGATTGTAGCTCAGCCACAGACTTTCCATACACTTTCAGCCCTATAAACCTGCAGTTACCATTGGTCAATCTAGGCAAGCGGCCTGGAAAGTGCAGGCGCTCGCATTCAATTTATTGCCTGCAAAGGCTGCTGGCGCCTTTGTGCTCGCTCATGGAATGAATATTCATGAATTCAAGTCTTGAAATCTTCCCGCAGGCGCACATCTAGCTAGAAATAGCTTGTCTTCAGTTTTGAGAAACCTTCATCACCTATGACCGAGAACAATACCCCCAACACCATCAACGACGCCAGCCCAGAAGAGCTGGAAGCCGCAATGGCAGCCAATGCGTCGGACGAACTGGGTCGTCTGCAGGCTGAACTGGAAGAGCTCAAGGCCAAAAGCACCGATCTGGCAGACCAATACCTGCGCGCTAAGGCCGAAGCCGAAAATATGCGCCGCCGCGCCGAAGAAGAAGTCTCCAAGGCACGCAAGTTCGGCATTGAGAGCTTCGCTGAAAGCCTGTTGCCCGTGATTGATAGCCTAGATGCCGCGCTGGCCATCCAGAACGCCACCCCAGAGCAGCTGCGCGAAGGTTCGGACGCCACCCTGCGCCAGCTGATCTCCGCCCTGGAACGCAACAAGGTCTTGGCCATCAACCCCGCCGTAGGCGAGAAGTTCGATCCTCACCACCACCAAGCCATCTCCATGGTTGCCGCAGACCAGCCCGCCAACACCGTAGTGACCGTGCTGCAAAAGGGCTATGTGATTGCCGATCGCATCCTGCGCCCTGCGCTAGTGACCGTCGCTCAAGGCTAAGCAATTACCGTCACGGGCAAAAATTGTGATTAAAGGCTCTTGAAGCCTGCCCCACCGCCCACAAGTGACGATCAAGCAAACATTCACAGATTACGGAGAGAATTATGGGAAAAATCATCGGTATTGACCTGGGCACCACCAACAGCTGCGTGTCCATCATGGAAGGCAACAACACCCGCGTGATCGAAAACAGCGAAGGCGCACGCACCACGCCTTCGATCATTGCGTATCAAGAAGACGGCGAAATCCTGGTGGGCGCTTCTGCCAAGCGCCAAGCTGTGACCAACCCCAAGAACACCATCTACGCCGCCAAGCGCCTGATCGGCCGCAAGTTCGACGAAGCTGAAGTGCAAAAGGACATTGACCTGATGCCTTTCCAGATCGTCAAGGCCGACAATGGCGACGCCTGGGTGCAAGTGCGTGACCAGAAGCTGGCTCCTCCTCAGATCTCCGCAGAAGTGCTGCGCAAGATGAAGAAGACTGCCGAAGACTTCCTGGGCGAACCCGTGACCGAGGCCGTCATCACCGTGCCCGCCTACTTCAACGACGCTCAGCGCCAGGCCACCAAGGACGCTGGCCGTATCGCCGGCCTGGAAGTCAAGCGCATCATCAACGAGCCTACCGCTGCTGCCCTGGCCTTTGGCCTGGACAAGGCGGGCAAGGCCGACCGCAAGGTGGCCGTGTATGACCTGGGCGGCGGTACTTTCGACGTGTCCATCATCGAAATCGCCGACGTGGACGGCGAAAAGCAGTTCGAAGTGCTGTCGACCAACGGCGACACCTTCCTGGGCGGTGAAGACTTTGACCAGCGCATCATCAACTACATCATCGACGAGTTCAAGAAAGAGCAAGGCGTTGATCTGTCCAAGGACGTACTGGCTCTGCAGCGTCTGAAGGAAGCCGCTGAAAAGGCCAAGATCGAGCTGTCGAACTCCGCACAGACCGATATCAACCTGCCCTATATCACTGCCGATGCCACAGGCCCCAAGCACCTGAACATCAAGCTGACCCGTGCCAAGCTGGAGTCGCTGGTGGACGACCTGATCGAGCGCACCATCGCTCCTTGCCGCACCGCCATCAAGGATGCCGGCATCTCCGTGTCCGACATCGATGACATCATCCTGGTCGGCGGTATGAGCCGCATGCCCAAGGTGCAGGAAAAGGTCAAGGAATTCTTCGGCAAGGATCCCCGCAAGGACGTGAACCCTGACGAAGCCGTGGCCGTGGGCGCTGCCGTTCAAGGCCAGGTGCTGGGTGGCGAGCGTTCCGACGTGCTGCTGCTGGACGTGACTCCTCTGTCCCTGGGTATCGAAACCCTGGGCGGCGTCATGACCAAGATGATCACCAAGAACACGACCATCCCCACCAAGTTCGCGCAGACTTTCTCCACTGCTGAAGACAACCAGCCTGCCGTGACCATCAAGGTGTTCCAGGGTGAGCGTGAAATCGCCAGCGCCAACAAGATGCTGGGCGAATTCAACCTGGAAGGCATCCCGCCCGCTGGTCGTGGCGTGCCTCAGATTGAAGTGACCTTCGACATCGACGCCAACGGCATCTTGAACGTCTCTGCCAAGGACAAGGCTTCCGGCAAGGAAAACAAGATCACCATCAAGGCCAACTCCGGTCTGTCGGACGAAGAGATCCAGCAAATGGTCAAGGATGCTGAACTTAATGCAGCCGACGACAAGAAGAAGCTGGAGCTGGTGACTGCCAAGAACCAGGGTGAAGCCGCAGTTCACAGCGTCAACAAGAGCCTGTCTGAGCACGGTGACAAGCTGGACGCCGCTGAAAAGAGCGCTATCGAAGCCGCCGTCAAGGAGCTGGAAGAGGCTCTGAAGGGCGAGGACAAGGACGCCATTGACGCCAAGACCACAGCGCTGATGACTGCCGCGCAGAAGCTGGGCGAGAAGATGTACGCCGACGCACAGGCCGCAGGTGGCGCCGAAGCCGCTGCTGCAGCTGGTGCTGCCGGAGCCAGTGCATCCGCCGCAGCCTCCGACGACAACGTCGTTGATGCTGAAGTCAAGGAAGTCAAGAAGGACTAAGCGCGGGCAGGTCCTGGCCTCAAACCACTGACCGCTTGCCGCCGCGCCATGCTCTGCCAAGGGCTGGCGCGGCGTTGCTGTTCTATCTGACCGGAAATCAACATGTCCAAACGTGACTATTACGAAGTTCTGGGCGTTGCCAAAAGCGCCTCGGACGATGAAATCAAAAAGGCCTATCGCAAGCTGGCGATGAAGTACCACCCTGACCGCAATCAGGGTGATGCCGCCAAGGAAGCCGAGGAAAAATTCAAGGAGGTCAAAGAGGCCTACGAGATGCTTTCCGACGGCCAAAAGCGTGCGGCGTATGACCAGTACGGCCACGCTGGCGTGGACCCCAACCGTGGCATGGGCGGCGGCGAAGGCTTTGGCGGTTTTGCCGAAGCCTTTGGCGATATCTTTGGCGACATGTTCAACCAAGGCCGTGGCGGTCGTGGTGGCCGCCAAGTCTATCGCGGTAACGACCTCAGCTATTCCATGGAAATCACCCTGGAAGAAGCCGCCAAGGGCAAGGATGCGCAAATCCGCATACCCAGCTGGGATAACTGCGACACCTGCAGCGGCAGCGGCGCCAAGCCCGGCACCAGTATCAAGACCTGCTCTACCTGTAACGGCATGGGCACGGTGCAGATGCGCCAGGGCTTCTTCAGCGTCCAGCAGACCTGCCCGCACTGCCGTGGCACAGGCAAGATCATTCCCGAGCCCTGCACATCCTGCGGCGGCCAAGGCAAGGTCAAGCGCCAAAAGACGCTGGAAGTGAAGATTCCAGCCGGCATCGACGACGGCATGCGCATTCGCTCGGCTGGCAACGGCGAGCCCGGCACCAATGGCGGCCCTGCAGGCGATCTTTATATCGAGATTCGCGTCAAAGACCACGACATCTTCGAGCGCGATGGCGACGACCTGCATTGCGATGTGCCCGTGAGCTTCATCACGGCAGCGCTGGGTGGCGAGATCGAAGTGCCGACACTGCAAGGCAAGGCTGCGATCGACATTCCCGAAGGCACGCAAGCCGGCAAGCAGTTTCGCCTGCGCGGCAAGGGCATCAAGGGCATTCGCTCCAGCTACCCCGGTGACCTGTACTGCCACATCGTGGTGGAGACACCGGTCAAGCTGACCGAGTACCAGCGCAAGCTGCTGAAGGACCTGGATGAATCGCTCAAAAAAGGCGGCTCCAAGCACTCTCCCAGTGGCGAAAGCTGGACGGATCGTCTCAAGAGTTTTTTCAGCTAAGTTCGAGCCCCACAAAAAAGCCCATCAGCTATGTCCTGATGGGCTTTTTTCATAAGCAAGAAATTACTCCTTGCTCGGCTTCCAGTTACGCGCCTCACGCTGCACCTTCACGCGCTCTGCTGGATTGAGCGTTTGCTCGGCAGCCTGTAGCCGGCTGCCCAGCGATGCATCTTTGGCCTGCGCCACGGAGAGCCAGAAGTACGCTCTACCCAAATCTTTTTGCACGCCCAGGCCGCTGGCATACATGGCTGCCAGATTGGATTGCGCCAAGGTGTAGCCCTGCTTGGCCGCCCGGTCAAACCAGCGTGCAGCCTGGGCTGCATCCTGAGCCACCCCCTGCCCATTGGCATACAAAAAGCCCAGCGATGACTGTGCCGACGGATTCCCCTGGTTTGCAGACTTTTCCAGCCACTGCGCTGCACGCGTCAGGTCTTGCGGTACCAAAGCGCCCACGGCATAAATCATGCCGGCGTTGTACTGGGCATCGGCATGGCCTTGGGCGGCAGCCTTGTCAAACCAATGCAACGCAGCAACCCCATCCTCCTTGACGCCTCGGCCGCTGGAGAGCATCACGCCCAGGCTGTACTGCCCGGAGGCTTCACCGCTTTGGGCCGAGCGCTCAAACCATTGCACTGCCTGCGCATCATCTTGTGGCGCCCCCCGACCTTCGGCATACATCAGTCCCAGGTTGTTCTGCGCAATGCCATCGCCCTGATCCGCAGCCTTACGGTACCAATGCACAGCCTGCGCCTCATCCTGAGCCACGCCTCGCCCATTGGCATACAGCACCCCCAAATCGGACTGTGCAGGTGCATAGCCCTGATCAGCAGCCTTGCGATACCACTGCACGGCCAGGGGCAGATCTTGCTTCACCCCTTTGCCAAAACGATAGCGTGAGCCCAGCAGGTATTGCGCCTTGGCATCTCCTTCCTGGGCGGCGGCACGGATAGTTGCCAGCTCCTTGGCATCTTCTGCCTGATCGGACTTGGCCTCAGGTGTCCAGTGCTCACGCCCCAGCGGCGCTGCGGCAGCGGCTCCTGCAGCAGCTGCTGCTCCCACCGCGGCCGCCCGGCCGGCACGTGATTTTTTACCGACTTTGCCAGATTGAGAGGCGGGCTTGGCCGAAGACTTGGCACCCTTGGCCTTGGCTTGCTTGGAGGATTTTGCAGGTGCTGCTGCACTGGACTTGGCCTGGGTCTTACCTTTGGCCATGGCGGGCAAGGTGACTCCCGAGCCCAGCGCCAAGGCGGCGGCCAGCAGGCAGGCTTGCCCCCAATACATGGATTGGCGAGAAGCAAGCCCACCTATAGTGGAGACAGGCCGTTCTGAAGGTTCACTTTCGGACATCGGATGATTGGGAGCAGTCATGACTCTCATTTTTGCAGCGAATGGCCCAGACGCCGGCTGCTTTACTGACGATTTACTTTGAAAATGCCGCGACGGCGACACACGGATATTTTGTGGCTATCCAGCACTTGCCTCTCTCGCCTAGCCAGCAAACGAGGGACTACATGACAAGCGGCGCCATGCCTGGCAACAGGCAAGCCAAGAGTGCATGCAGGCCTTCTCAGGAGACTTCAAGCCCTTTCGGGCTCAAATGCCCTCTGCATCTAGGGCTGCAGCTATCAAAATACAAGTGTTTGGCTTCAAAAAGTCTCTTCTTGATTGACCGCTTCCCCCAAGCCATCGCCCATCAAGAAACAAGCCATCGTCAAAATTCACCCATCTCCATATGCGACATCTCATTAGAAGATGGATTTATCGAAATTAATCGGTAAAAATGGCTTCAACTTCTCGAAACGAGAAGACTTAAGCCTCCACATGAAGAATTCAGAGCGCAGTTTTGCGCGCCGCATCGACCTCACCTCGCTTCAACTGTTCGTCGCCGTGTGCGAGTTGGGCAGCATTGGCCGCGCAGCCGAACGCGAGTTCATTGCCGCCTCGGCCGTGAGCAAGCGCCTGTCCGACCTGGAAGCGACGGTGGACACCGCCCTCCTCTACCGTCACAGCCGTGGCGTGACATTGACCCCTGCCGGCGAGAGCCTGCTGCACCATGCGCGCAACGTGCTCTATGGGCTGGAGCGCATGCAGGGTGAACTCTCCGAGTACGCAGAAGGCGTACGCGGCCATGTGCGCATGCACGCCAATATGTCGGCCATTGTCCAGTTTCTGCCCGAGGACCTGGGCGCCTTTGCCCGTGAGCACAGCCAGATCAAGATCGACCTGCAGGAACACCTGAGCCCCGATGTACTGAGCGCCGTGGCAGAAGGCACGGCCGATATCGGCATCTGCACTCTGGGCAATATCAAGAGCAGCGAAGGCAATCAGGCCACCGTACAGCTGGCGCAAGGCAATGTAACGCTGCAATACCGCCCTTACCGCGCCGACCGCCTGGTGGTGGTCGTGCCTGAGCGCCACGCACTGGCTGCTCGCGAGAGCGTGGCCTTCTCCGAAGTACTGGAATGGGACATCGTGGGCCTGCACGCAGGCTCGTCCATCAGCCTGGCAATGCGCTCCGCTGCAGCCCAGGCCGGCCACCCTCTGCACCAGCGCATTCAGGTCACCAGCCTGGACGCCATGTGCCGCATGATCGACAACGGCCTGGGTCTGGGCCTGGTGCCCGACCGCGCCTTTGAACTGATGCACGGCGTGGGCCAGTTGCGTGCCGTGCAACTGACGGATGACTGGGCACACCGCGAACTGTGTGTAGTCGCCCGCGACTTTGAGGCCCTGCCCGTCACCACGCGCCTGCTGGTCGACCACTTGTGCCCTACCAGCATCAAGGCCTGAAGCCAGCCGCTTCACGCCCAAACCGAATAAACCACCCAACAACTCCAACTCACGAGAGCAAAGCACCATGGGACGCACCCTCTACGACAAGATTTTTGACGAACACGTCGTGCATACCGAGGAAGACGGCACCTCCGTCCTCTACATCGACCGCCATCTGGTGCACGAAGTCACCAGCCCCCAGGCCTTCGAAGGCCTGCGCATGGCGGGCCGCAAGCTGTGGCGCGTCAGCTCCGTGGTGGCGACTGCCGACCACAACACCCCCACCGACGGCTGGGAGCGCGGCTATGACGGCATTGCCGACCCCATCAGCAAGGAGCAGATCACCACGCTGAACAGCAATATCGCCGAGTTCGGCTCGGCCGCCTTCTTCCCCTTCATGGACAAAGGCCAGGGCATTGTTCACGTCATGGGCCCAGAGCAAGGCGCCACCCTGCCCGGCATGACCGTGGTCTGCGGCGACAGCCACACCTCCACCCACGGGGCTTTCGGCGCACTGGCGCACGGCATCGGCACCTCCGAAGTCGAGCACGTGATGGCCACCCAGACCCTGCTGGCCAAGAAGGCCAAGAACATGCTGGTGCAGGTCAACGGCAAGGTAGCTCCTGGCATCACCGCCAAGGACATCGTGCTGGCCATCATCGGCAAGATCGGCACTGCGGGCGGAACGGGTTACACCATCGAATTTGCTGGCGAAGCCATTCGCGACCTGAGCATGGAAGGCCGCATGACCGTCTGCAACATGGCTATCGAAGGTGGCGCACGCGCCGGCCTGGTGGCCGTGGACGACAAGACCATTGCCTATGTGAAGGGCCGGCCTCTGGCCCCCACTGGCGCCGAGTGGGATGCCGCCGTCGCCTACTGGAAGACGCTGCACTCCGACGCCGACGCCCAATTCGACCGCGTGGTGGAGCTGAATGCGGCCGACATCGTGCCGCAGGTCACCTGGGGCACCTCGCCCGAAATGGTGCTGGGCGTGGACGCCGTGGTGCCCGATCCCGATAAGGAAAAGGATGCCAACAAGCGCGGCGCCATCGAGCGCGCGCTGGCCTATATGGATCTGCAACCCGGCAAGCCTCTGAGCGACATCTTTGTCGACAAAGTGTTCATCGGCTCCTGCACCAACAGCCGCATCGAAGACATCCGCGAAGCCGCTGCCGTCGTCAAGAACCTGGGCCAAAAGGTCGCTAAGAACATCAAGCTGGCCATGGTCGTGCCCGGCTCCGGTCTGGTGAAGGCGCAGGCCGAAGCCGAAGGTCTGGACAAAATCTTTGTGGCTGCAGGCTTTGAATGGCGCGAACCCGGCTGCTCCATGTGCTTGGCGATGAATGCCGACCGCCTGGAGCCCGGCGAGCGCTGCGCATCGACCAGCAACCGCAACTTCGAAGGCCGCCAGGGCGCCGGTGGCCGCACCCACCTTGTGAGCCCCGCCATGGCAGCTGCGGCCGCCATCCACGGTCATTTCGTTGACATTCGCCAGTTCGCTTAAGCGGCCAAGACACAAGATTCTGGAATCACACCATGCAGAAATTCACCGTGCACAAGGGTCTCGTGGCCCCCATGGACCGCGAGAACGTCGATACCGACGCCATCATTCCCAAGCAATTCCTCAAGTCCATCAAGAAGACCGGCTTCGGCCCAAACCTGTTTGACGAATGGCGCTATCTGGACCAACCCGGCCAGCCCGGCGTTCCCGAAGCCGACCGCAAGCCCAACCCCGACTTCGTTCTGAACCAGCCACGTTACAAGGGTGCCTCCATCCTGATCGCGCGCAAGAACTTCGGCTGCGGCTCCAGCCGCGAGCACGCGCCCTGGGCGCTGGACCAGTACGGCTTCCGTGCCATCCTGGCACCCAGCTTTGCCGACATCTTCTTCAACAACAGCTTCAAGAACGGCCTGCTGCCCATCGTGCTGCCCGAGTCCGTGATAGACCAGCTGTTCAACGACGTCGCAGCATCCCCCGGCTACGAGCTGACCATTGATCTGGAGCGTCAGGTCATTGTTCGCCCCCAGGGTGAAGAGATAGCCTTCGACGTCATCGCCTTCCGCAAGTACTGCCTGCTCAACGGCTTTGACGACATCGGCCTGACCATGCGCCATGCCGACAAGATCAAGGCGTTTGAAGCCGAGCGTCTGGCGCAAAAGCCCTGGCTTGCTCATACATTGATCCAGAAGTAACCCCCTGAGCCGCTTTGCGGCTTCCCCCTTTCTCGATGCTTTGCATCGGAAGGGGGACGACATCTTCGCTGCGGGACGGCCCTTGCTCGATGCCCTTTTTTTGGGACGCGCCAGAGCTTAGGCCATGCCCCACACTGGCATTGCTCGTCTCACTCAGTTGAGGGATGTCAGTTACTTTGGCCTCAAGTACAACTATCAAGAAGTGAGCTATTAGCGCTTTTCTTTATTAGATTTCAAACAGTATTCAATCTGAAATCTATGAATATCAAGCGCAAGCAGCTATCAAATTCATCAAAGGAACATCATGAAGATTGCAGTTTTGCCTGGTGATGGCATTGGCCCCGAAATCGTTGCAGAAGCCGTCAAGGTGCTGGAAGCCCTGAACCTGGGTCTGGAGATGGAAACCGCACCTGTAGGCGGCGCGGGCTACGAAGCCGCTGGCCACCCTCTGCCTCCTGCCACGCTGAAGCTGGCTCAGGAAGCCGACGCCATCCTGTTCGGCGCCGTGGGCGACTGGAAGTACGACACGCTGGACCGCCCTCTGCGTCCAGAGCAAGCCATTCTGGGTCTGCGCAAGGCCATGGGCCTGTTCGCCAACTTCCGTCCCGCCATCTGCTACAAGGAACTGACCCACGCCTCCAGCCTCAAGCCCGAGCTGGTGGCGGGCCTCGATATCCTCATCATCCGTGAGCTGACGGGCGACATCTACTTTGGCTCGCCACGCGGCCGCCGCACGGCTGCGGACGGTCACTTCCCCGGCGCCGAAGAAGCTTTCGACACCATGCGCTACTCGCGCCCCGAGATCGAGCGCATCGCCCACGTGGCCTTCCAGGCCGCCCAAAAGCGCGACAAGCGCGTGACCAGTGTGGACAAGTCCAACGTGCTGGAGACCTTCCAGCTGTGGAAGGACGTGGTCACCGAAGTCGCCAAGCAGTACCCCGACGTGGCCCTGGACCATATGTACGTGGACAACGCCGCCATGCAGCTGGTCAAGGAGCCCAAGCGCTTTGACGTGGTGGTGACCGGCAATATGTTCGGCGACATCCTCTCCGACGAAGCCTCCATGCTGACCGGCTCCATCGGCATGCTGCCCAGCGCCAGCCTGAACGACAAGAAGCAAGGTCTGTACGAGCCCAGCCACGGCTCGGCTCCCGACATCGCCGGCAAGGGCATTGCCAACCCGCTGGCCACCATCCTGTCAGCCGCCATGATGCTGCGCTTCTCGCTGAACCAGGAAGCCGCTGCCCAGAAGATCGAAGCCGCCGTGCAAAAGGTGCTGGCCGACGGTCTGCGCACACCCGACATCTACAGCGAAGGCACGACCAAGGTCAGCACCGCTCAGATGGGAGATGCCGTGGTCAAGGCGCTGGCCAGCGTCTGAAAGCCATGAAGTACTGAAGCAAAAGCCACCGCCTCAAAACGGTGGCTTTTTTGTTTGGCGAGTTTTCTGCCTGCAAACAAATCAAAACGTCAAAAATAAATCTTTTATTTAGACGTTTTGACCATTGATTCAATCACTTTTAAAGCTTCAAGCTTTTTCTCCAGTCGCTAGAATGGAGCTCTTATGTTTGCCGCACCAGCCTTCAACACTGAAACCGCCACACCTGCACTGCTTGCCGGTCTGGACGTGCGCGCAATCACTATTAAGACGATTACAGGCTGACCCAGCCCGGTTCGTCGTGCGCCCTTGATCCGGCTCAGACGAGCCGGAGGAAGCAGTCGAAAACAACGGTTTTCAAAACTGAAAGGGCATTTCAAATGAGCAAGCAACTGGTTGGTTTGGTGGGCTGGCGTGGCATGGTGGGCTCCGTGCTGATGGATCGCATGCAGGCCGAGGGCGACTTTGCCCTGATCGAGCCCGTTTTCTTCTCCACCTCCAACGCCGGCGGCAAGGCCCCCGCGATGGCCACGGTGCATACCCAGCTCAAGGATGCCAACGACATCGCCGAGCTGTCCAAGTGCGACATCATCATCACCTGCCAGGGAGGCGACTACACCAAGGAAGTCTTCCCCAAGATCCGCGCAGCCGGCTGGACCGGCCACTGGATCGACGCAGCTTCGTCGCTGCGCATGGAAGATGACGCCGTCATCGTGCTGGACCCCGTCAACGACGACCTGATCAAAGCCAAGCTGGCCGCAGGCGGCAAGAACTGGATCGGCGGCAACTGCACCAACTCCATCTTGCTGATGGGCCTGGGCGGCCTGTTCAAGGCAGGTCTGGTGGAGTGGGTCTCCTCCATGACTTATCAAGCCGCATCGGGCGGCGGCGCCAACCACATGCGCGAGCTGCTCAAGGGCATGGGCGTGGTGCATGCTGCCGTGGCCGACGAGCTGGCCACTCCCGCTTCCGCCATTCTGGATATCGACCGCAAGGTAGCCACGACCATCCGCGAAGATGTGCCCACCGAATTTTTCGGTGCCCCCTTGGCTGGCGGCCTGATCCCCTGGATCGATGTGCAACTGCCCAACGGCCAGTCCAAGGAAGAGTGGAAGGGCCAGGCCGAAGTCAACAAGATCCTCGGCACTGAAGCCACCATCCCCGTGGATGGCCTGTGCGTGCGCATCGGCGCCATGCGCTGCCACAGCTTGGCGCTGACGCTGAAGCTGAAGAAGGATCTGCCTCTTGAAGAGATCGAAGCCTTGATCAAGGGTGGCAACCCATGGGTCAAGTTCGTGGCCAACGACCGTGCCGAAACCGTCAAGCAACTGACCCCCGCAGCCACCACAGGTGGCCTGGACATCGCCGTGGGACGCGTGCGCAAGCTGAACATGGGCCCCGAGTACCTGTCGGCCTTCGTCATCGGTGACCAACTGCTATGGGGCGCTGCCGAGCCCCTGCGCCGCATGCTGCGCATTCTGCTGGCTGACTGATTCAGCCAGCATCAGCCCACCAAGGGCTTGATCCAGCACAGCAAAGCGCCAGTCATCCTTGCGATGGCTGGCGCTTTTTCATCTCCAAGGCTCGCACTGGGCGACAATTGTTTGTCTAATCGAATGAACGAAGACAGGTTTCAGGTGAGCTACATTAAGTTTCATCTCGTTGCCAATCGACAACAATTGCGCGCCTTGGCAAGGCGGCTTTTGCTCACAAGGCAATAGCGTCGTTGACAATGCAAGCTGTAATAGTCGGGTAGCAAGACCTTTGTCACCTGCCGAATTTTCAATTTTCATGTGCACCGCAGCCACGAACCCGATCAAAAACAAAAGGGCTGTAGGCTGCACAAATCAAGTTTGAGCCCTATGCAACGCTGGAAACTCTCTGCGCTCGCCGCAGCCACCCTCGCACTGTCAAGCCTTTCGGCCACCGATGCATGGGCATTGGCACTGGGCCGCATCACGGTTCAGTCGGCTCTGGGAGAGCCCTTGCGCGCCGAGGTCGAAATTCCTCAGCTCAGCGCTGCGGAAGCCGACAGTCTGCAAGCAGCCATTGCTTCACCGGCGGCATTCCGCGCTCAAGGCATGGAGTACACGGGCACAGCCAACTCCGTTCGCGTGCAAGTGCAAAAGCGCGCCAACGGCAGCACTATCCTCAAGCTCAGCAGCTTTCAGCCTGTTAACGATCCCTTTGTAGACCTGGTGATCGATGCCAACTGGGCATCGGGCAAGCTGCAGCGCAACTACACCCTGCTGCTGGACCCTCCTTCATCCCGCCGTGCAGCTCCCGCCCCCACCACGGCGGCTCAAGCGGCACCTGCTCCCACGCCCGCAGTCACTCCTGCTCGCCCTGCTGCGGCCACTCGTCCAACGATTGCCGCCATCAATGCCCCGGGCCGCGACCTTCGCAATGATCGCGACCTCGATACTGCGTCTTCCAAGCCTCAGCGCACTCGCCAGACCCCGGACAGTGCAGCGGCTCCGGCCCGTAGCCCTGGTGAGCTGCGAGTCAAGACGGGCGATACGGCCGGCCGCATTGCCGCTGCCCACAAGCCTGCAGGAGTATCTCTGGATCAGATGCTGGTAGCCATGCTGCGCAGCAACCCCCAGGCTTTCATCGGTGGCAACGTCAACCGCATGCGCAGCGGCGCTGTCATTCAGCTGCCCGACCGGACTGCTGCACAGGCGACCTCCGCCAAGGAAGCGCGCCAGATCATGGCGGCCCAGTCTCAGGACTTCAACCAGTTTCGCCGCCAGCTCGCGGGTGTCGCACCTGTCGCACCTGTGGAAGCTGCATCCCGCAGTGCTTCCGGACAGGTCCAGGCCCACGTGGAAGACGGCAAGCCCAGCACAGCAGCACCAGACAAGCTGACTCTCTCCAAGGGCGCCGTCAAGGGAGTTGTGGCTGATGAGCAGCTGGCGCAGCAAAAGCAGGCAGCAGAACAGTCGGCTCGCGCAGACGAGCTCAAGCGAAACATGGCTGAACTGAGCCAGATTGCCGCTGCAGCCAAGCCAGCAGGCGATGCTGCGACAGCTGCAGTGCCTGCGGCAACGCCTCCTTCGGCCCCCGGTGTCAATGTTCCAGCCGCTATGACAGCGACTGCTGCTGTGCCTGCCACAGGTTCGGAAGCAACCACAACGCCTGCCGCCCCCACAGAAGCAGTGAGCGAACCCGGAGCCGTGAGCACAGACCTGAGCAAGCTCGAAGCAGCTACCGAGCCTGCAGGTGAGGCAGCACCTGTACCGGAACCTGTCGAGCCACCTGCTCCTGCACCTGCTCCGGTTGCCCCTCCCAAGCCTGCAGCGCCCGCCGCCCCTGTGCCAGAGGAACCCAGCTTTATCGACAGCCTGATGGAGGACCCCACCATTCCATTGGCCGGAGCTGCCCTGTTGGCTTTGTTACTGGGATATGGCGGTTACCGCGTAGCCCAGCGCCGCAAGGCTGCGGCTGCAGCTCAAGCCGATAGCACACTGGGCGACAGTCAGCTGTCTGCCGACTCATTCTTTGGCGCCAGCGGTGGCCAGCGCGTGGATACCACGACCACCAGCAGTCAGATGTCCGGCCAGTCCATGCAGTACTCTCCCAGCCAGTTGGATGCAGGCGATGTCGATCCTCTGGCCGAAGCCGATGTTTACTTGGCCTATGGGCGAGACCTCCAGGCCGAAGAGATTCTCAAGGAAGCCCTGCGCACTGACCCCAACCGCCTGGTACTGCACCAGAAGCTGGCGGAGATCTACGCCAAGCGCCATGACCGCATGGCCTACGCTGCAGTCGCAGGCAACTTGTACGCCCTCACTCAAGGCAAGGGACCCGAGTGGCAACGCCTAGCAGACCAAGGACGCATCCTTGATCCGGAAAATCAGCTCTACCAGCCCGGCGGATCGCCACAAGCCAAGAGCGCAGCCGCGTCCAGTGCCTTCAGCCCAACCGATCCCTCTACAGCGCTAAAAGGCGGGGCAGGTGCCGCAGTAGCTTTTGGTTCGGCTTTGGCGGCGGCTCAGGCCATCGAAACAGCCGTCAACCGCGAAGGTCCTCCTACAGAACCTTCCATCATGGACTTCAACCTGGATCTGGGTCTTCCCGAGGCTTCAGCCAATGCCAAACCTGTGACTTCTGAGCCGGTTGCACAGCCCTCCGAACAGGACTTCGCAGCACTGGCTCAGTGGGAGACGCCCGCAACAGCGCCTGCAAAACCCGCATCTCACGCTGCAGACAATGGCCTGAATCTGGATCTCGACGACCTTGCATCGTTCAGCCTGCCTACAACGGCCTCTCAAGCCCCTGCACCAGTAGCAGCTCCTGCGCCTGCAGAGCAGGCCTCCTTGAATACGCTTGAGTTCGACCTCGACAGCTTTACCCTGCCACTGCAGCCTCAGTCCGCTCAGGAGAACACTCAGGACGCAGCATCTTTGAACTTCACAGCAACAGGAGCCGATGATCACAGCACCGAGGCCATGACCTTGCAGCTGCCCATTGACGAGCACGAGCGCAACATCTCCGCCCTCACGCCCGAGCAGGCACAGCCCGAGGTAGCTTTTGACCTGAGCGGCCTGTCTCTGGAACTGGGCAACTCCGGTACAGTACCGCAAATTGATGCCGTCGCCCCCCCCACTGAGCCCGAAGATCCTATCGCTACCAAGCTGGCTTTGGCAGAGGAGTTCAATGCTATCGGCGATAGTGACGGAGCGCGTACACTCATTGAAGAAGTGATCGCCGAAGCCCGTGGTGACCTCAAAGCCAAGGCTCAGTCTCTGCTTTCTCAGATTGGTTGAATTTGATGTGTGAAATCTCCGCGCCAGGAGCCATGCCATGCGCATAGCTCTGGGCGTCAGCTACAACGGTCAGGCTTATCGCGGCTGGCAAAGTCAGCCCGATGGCCACACCGTACAAGACAAACTCGAAGCGGCCCTGGGCCGCTTTGCTGCTCAAGAGGTGTCCACCATTTGTGCTGGCCGCACCGACTCCGGTGTTCACGGACTGATGCAAGTTGTTCACTTCGACACCGAGCTGCAGCGTGCGCCCAACTCCTGGGTACGTGGCACCAACACCTTCCTCCCCAAGGACATTGCCGTGCAGTGGGCTGTCGAGGTGCCCAGCGGCCCCCAAGGTTTTCATTCCCGCGCCTGTGCCACCGCGCGTCGTTATGCCTATGTGCTGCTGCAGTCCCCCGTACGCCCCAGCGTAGAGCACGGTCGCGTGGGCTGGGTGTTCCAGCCTCTGGACGGGCAGCGCATGCGCTCTGCTGCAGAGTTGCTGCTGGGTGAGCATGACTTCTCCTCATTTCGAGCCGCAGGCTGCCAGGCCAAAAGCCCTGTCAAAACCCTGTATCGCATCGACGTGAGTTACCGACCGGCAGGTCTAGCCCCCATGCGCGATGGAGAGATGGAGTGCGGCTATTGGCGCTTCGAGTTCGAAGGTAGCGCCTTTCTTCATCACATGATCCGCAACATCATGGGCTGCCTGATTTATGTAGGCCAAGGATCCAAGTCTGTGGAGTGGATGCAGCAGGTACTGGATGCACGATCACGCGACGTCGCTGCTCCGACCTTCTCTCCGGACGGACTGTACTTTCTGGGCCCCATCTACGACGCACGCTGGAGCCTACCCTCCTCCACTCCTGCGTTTGCCTGGCTTCCCTGATCACTCAAGTGCAAACAGTCGTAGCACAATCAGAGAACTGCCATGGTCCCCATTTCCTACCGTACTCGCATCAAAATCTGCGGCCTGACTCGTGAGCAGGACGTTGACGCCGCCGTTCAAGCCGGAGCCGATGCCATAGGCTTTGTGCTCTACGCCAAGAGCCCGCGGGCCGTAACGCTGGAGCGCGCAGCTGAGCTGGCCCGCCGCCTGCCGCCTTTTGTCACACCTGTTTTGCTCTTTGTGAACGAAATCGCTAGCAATGTAATAGCTGCTAGCGCTCGTATACCAAACGCTTGCGTGCAATTTCATGGTGATGAATCACCCGAGGACTGCGAAGCCGCTACCCAAGGCGTACAGCCGTGGATGCGCGCCGCCCGCATACCCCTTGGCGACGATGCGGCCCGCTTCGACCTCGTAGAATATGCCCAACGTTATTCAAAAGCCCAAGCCATCCTGCTCGACGCTCATGTCGATGGTTATGGTGGCGGTGGCAAAGCATTCAATTGGTCACTCCTTCCAGCAAGCGTCGCCTCTCACCTCGTTTTGTCTGGTGGACTCACGCCTGCAAACGTGACCGATGGCATCCTGCAAGTACGTCCTCGCGGGCTGTCTTTGGCCGTTGACGTGAGCTCTGGTGTTGAGGCCGAAGGCCCCGACGGCAAGCCCCTCAAAGGCATCAAGGATGCCCACAAGATTCATTGCTTCATTGCTGCCGTGCGCGCAGCAGATGCCCAAATTTTGCAGACTGACACATGTTTGAATACCAGTATCCCGACGCCCTTGGCCACTTCGGCCGCTACGGCGGCAGCTTCGCCAGTGAAACCCTGACCCACGCCCTCACCGAGCTGCGTGAGGCCTATGCCAAGTATCAGAACGACCCCGAGTTCATCGCAGAATTCCAGTCCGAACTGGCGCACTACGTGGGCCGTCCCTCGCCCGTCTATCACGCAGACCGCATGTCGCGTGAGATGGGAGGCGCGCAGATCTACCTCAAGCGCGAAGACCTCAACCACACTGGCGCGCACAAAATCAACAACGTGATCGGCCAAGCCATGCTCGCCAAGCGCATGGGCAAGCCCCGCATCATTGCCGAGACCGGTGCCGGCCAGCATGGCGTGGCCACGGCCACCATCTGCGCGCGCTACGGCCTGGAATGCATCATCTACATGGGTGCCGAGGACGTGAAACGCCAGAGCCCCAATGTCTATCGCATGAAGCTGCTGGGCGCCACCGTGGTGCCCGTGGAGTCCGGCTCCAAGACCCTCAAGGATGCGCTCAACGAAGCCATGCGCGACTGGGTAGCCAACGTAGACAACACCTTCTACATCATCGGTACCGTGGCCGGCCCCCACCCCTATCCCATGATGGTGCGCGACTTCCAGAAAGTCATTGGCGATGAGTGCCTGACGCAGATGCCCGAATTTCTGGGCACCGAGAAGCAACCCGATGCCGTGGTCGCCTGCGTGGGCGGTGGCAGCAATGCCATGGGCATCTTCTACCCCTACATCCCGTTTGAGAACACCAAGCTGTTTGGTGTGGAAGCGGCAGGCGAAGGCCTGGAGTCCGGCAAGCACTCGGCTTCGCTGCAAAAAGGCAGCTCGGGCGTGCTGCACGGCAATCGCACTTTCATCCTGCAAGATGAAAACGGCCAAATCACCGAGACCCATTCGATCAGCGCGGGGCTGGACTACCCCGGCGTGGGCCCAGAGCACGCCTGGTTGCAGGAGATCAAACGCGCTGAGTACGTGGGCATTACCGATACCGAGGCACTGGATGCCTTCCACTATCTGTGCCGCGCCGAGGGCATCATCCCCGCACTTGAATCCAGCCACGCCGTGGCCTATGCCATGAAGCTGGCCAAGACCATGCGGCAGGACCAATCGATCCTCGTCAGCCTCTCTGGCCGTGGCGACAAGGACATCGGCACCGTGGCCGACCTGTCGGGTGCCGAATATTTCGACCGCCCTTCTATGCGCGGTCTCACTGTCAAAGGTGCTCCCGGACACGAAACAGCCAAGGCTGCAGCAGCGGGAGCAAGCAAGTTATGAGTCGAATCAACGCCACTTTCAACAAACTCAAGGAAGAAGGCCGCACCGCTCTGATTCCTTACGTGACAGCTGGCTTCCCCTTTGCCCCTATCACCCCCTCCCTCATGCACGGCATGGTGGAAGCAGGGGCTGATGTGATCGAGTTGGGCGTGCCTTTTTCCGACCCCATGGCAGATGGCCCGACCATTCAGCGTGCGGGTGACAAGGCCATTGCCAATGGCGTAGGCCTTGCCCAAGTACTGGCTTACGTGGCTGAGTTCCGTAAAAAAGATCAAGCCACGCCCGTGGTTCTGATGGGCTACGCCAATCCGGTGGAGCGCTACGACCAGATCCATGGCGAGGACGCATTTGTCAATCATGCCTCCGAATCCGGCGTGGACGGCATGCTGGTCGTGGACTACCCGCCTGAAGAGTGCGAAGAGTTCGCCGCCAAGCTCAAGGCCCGCGACATGGATCTGATCTTCCTGCTGGCCCCCACCAGTACGGAAGAGCGCATGCAGCAAGTGGCCCGCGTGGCCAGCGGCTACGTCTACTATGTCTCGCTCAAGGGCGTGACCGGGACAGCCGCCGTGGATACTTCCGCCGTGGAAGCCATGCTGCCCCGCATTCGCCAGCATGTGAGTGTTCCAGTCGGAGTGGGCTTCGGCATCCGTGATGCCCAGACTGCACAGGCCGTGGGCCAGGTCGCCGACGCTGTCATTATCGGCAGCCGCATCATCGACTTGCTCGACAACCAGCCCCATGAAAAGATCGTGCCTCTGGCAATAGACTTTCTGCGTGGCGTGCGTAAGGCACTCGACGCATAATTAGATCCCCCTGAGCGGCTACGCCGCTTCCCCCTGAAGGGGGACAGCAGCCTTGCTGCGGGGCGGCCCTTGCTCGCTGTCCCTTGCCCCAGCCTTTAGATGTGTTGGGTGGAATGCTGAGCAACGGAAACTGAAAAGGAAACAACCAATGTCCTGGCTTGAAAAACTTCTGCCTGCAAAAATCCAGCAGACCAACCCGACGGAACGCCACCAGCAGATTCCCGAAGGTCTGTGGATCAAGTGCCCCAGCTGCGAAACCGTGCTGTACAAGACCGATCTGGAAAAGAACCAGAACGTCTGCCCGACCTGCGGCCACCACCATCGCATCGGTGCACGCGCACGTCTGAACCATTTCCTCGACGCGGAAGGTCGCTACGAAATCGGCCAGGAAGTGATTCCTGTCGACCCCTTGAAGTTCAAGGACAGTCGCAAGTATCCAGAGCGTCTGAAGGAAGCACTGGAGAACACTGGTGAGACCGATGCCCTGATCGTCATGGGAGGCTCCGTCAAGAGCATCAACGTGGTTGTGGCCTGCTTTGAGTTCGACTTCATGGGCGGCTCCATGGGCTCAGTGGTAGGCGAGCGCTTTGTGCGTGGCGTGGAAACTGCCATCGAGCAAAAAGTCCCCTTCGTCTGCTTCACCGCCACCGGTGGTGCCCGCATGCAAGAAGGCCTGCTGAGCCTGATGCAAATGGCCAAGACCAATGCAGCACTGACCCGCCTGGCCAAGAAGGGCTTGCCCTACATCTCCGTGCTGACCGACCCCACCATGGGCGGCGTGTCTGCCGGCTTTGCCTTTGTGGGCGACATCGTGATTGCCGAACCCAAGGCCCTGATCGGCTTTGCCGGCCCCCGCGTGATCGAAACCACCGTGCGAGTGAAGCTACCTGAAGGCTTCCAGCGTGCCGAGTTCCTGCAGGACAAGGGTGCCGTTGACATGATCGTGGACCGTCGCGAACTGCGTGACCGTGTCGCCAACTCTCTGGCCATGTTGCAGCGCCTGCCTGCTGACGCAGTGGAATAAATCACTATCACTATCAAAACAAAAGCAGCCAGGGCTGACACCATATGCCCTGGCTGCTTTTTTTATTGAAATTTTCCACTTGCAAACAGACTGACACATCCTGTCTTCGCTGGTCTCTACAGTCACCTCATCGCTTCACAGCACTTCGGAGAGCGGAATGAAAGGTGGCGGCATCGTCATAGTATTTTTCTGTTTACCAGCCTTGCCTGGGGTGTTGCCTCCATCGTCAGCGGCATCCGCAAAGCAGTTCATACCAGGGCCCATAAAGCCACCTCGGCGAATGCTGTCAGGAGGCCTCAGAGCATTACCGCAGTGACTTCCGTAGCGGACTTGCACCAGACCATTGCCAGCCTGCGACAGGTCCAGCAGCTTCGCGAAAGCAACTCCATCGATGAGGCAGAGTTTGAGCACCTCAAGACCATGCTGCTCACCCCGTTCAAGGCAGCGCCTGACATAAAAACAAGGCCTAAAAATGTCCAGCCCCCCTGTCTGGACAATCCCTCATCTATGAGTGCATGGAATGCAAGAGCGAATTCTTCAAGCCAATGCCTCGTGGATGGCTAGGCCGCAAACTGCACCAATGGCTCCCCATGCACTGCAGTCTCTGCCAAAGCCATCTGGTCAAACTGAAGGGAGCAGCACAGAGGTGATGACTCTTTGAGGCCCTTGGATCAAAAGGCTGCGCTGGCAATCATGGCTAATCCACCCGCCTGTACGTAATTGAGCACCATCAGCAGCACCTGCAAGCCAATCAGGGCGATCAGCGCCGAAAAGTCCACATTTCCAATCATGGGCACATGTTTGCGAATCGGTGCCACCAACGGATCCGCCAGGCGCTGCAGCACACCATAGATGGGCGAATAAGGCTGAACCCAGGACAGAATGGCGTAGATCAGCAAAATGCCCATCATTCCAGACAGAGCCACCTTGACCAGCCCACAGATGGCTAGCCAGGGCAAAGCCAGCACATTGCCTTTCGCCCCCAACAGCAACCAGATCAGCAAAGCCTGCACCAGCTGCAAAGCCAGCGCTGCAATCAGGCTGGAGGTATCCCAACGCCATTTGGCAGGAACCAGCTTGCGCAGAGGCATGACGACCCAGTCGCTCAGCGCAAACACCAGTTGCCCCACAGGATTGCCAAATGGCACGCGCTGCGCCTGCATATACATGCGCAGCAGGCAGGCTCCGCTGATCAAGCCGACCACAACATCCAGCAGAAACAAAACAATTTCAAATAGCATGTAACTCAGTTCATAAGGTGACGAGGTCCTCGCCTATTCGTGGGATGATAGCCGTGCACCATGACTGATACTCCAAGTCTGCACTCTCTGCCCCTGTTCCCCTTGAACACTGTGCTGTTTCCCGAAGGCCTGCTAAGCCTGCAGGTATTTGAGGTGCGCTATCTGGACATGATTCGCAAATGCCAGCAGACCCAGGCCCCCTTTGGCATCGTCGCCCTTCAGTCAGGCCAGGAAGTACGCAAAGCCGGCGCTCAGGCAGAGCGTCTGCACTCCGAGGGTGTACTGGCCCATATCGCACATGTCGATGCTCCTCAGCCAGGCCTTCTGCATCTGCAGTGCAAAGGCAGCCAGCGCTTTCATATTCAATGTTGCAGACAATTGACGCATGGCTTGTGGGTTGCCGATGTCCACATGCTGCCCCATGACACTCGGATCAGCATCCCCGCACACCTGCGCATCACGGCACATGCCCTGTCGCAGGTTCTGCTGAATATGTACGGCCAAGACTCCGACCATGCCTGCCTCCCCTCAGCAGAGCAAATCAACGATTGCGGATGGGTTGCCAATCGCTGGGCAGAAATCCTGCCACTGCCACTGCAGATCAAGCAGCAACTGATGACATTGAATGCCCCGCTGCTGAGGCTTGAGCTGATTTCAGACCTGCTGGATCAGAGCGGCATCACAGGCGGCCCAAAGTAAAAAACACTACAAAAACAGCCTGCACCTTTAAACACCAAAGGGTTAAAGCTTCTTTTTTATATCAATTGGAATAATTTCACTGCACCAGTGATGGCATTCGACAATGCCATACCGCAGTTCAAGCCAGCGCTTTGCCCACCCATTGACCGCTGCTTCGTCAAAAAACTTAAAATCATGCGTTTCGGGCTGCAGCAAGTCTTGTTGCCCCCTCATTCCCTTGTGGCCTCCAACCAGCGCTTGCCGCTGGCGCTCTCTTTTCATGACTGAACAAAACACCTCTTCTGCGGCAGATAACACCGCCCCTCAGGACGAAAACAAACTCATCGCCGAGCGCCGCGAAAAACTCAAAGCCTTGCGCGAGTCTGCCAAGGCCAGTGGCGGCGTCGCCTTCCCCAATGACTTCAAGCCCGCTGACCGCGCTCTGCCTCTGGTGCAGGCCCACGGCGAAAAAGAAGCCGAAGCACTGGAAGCCGAAGGCCTAACCGTGTCCGTCGCTGGCCGCATGATGCTCAAGCGCGTGATGGGCAAGGCCAGCTTTGCCACGGTGCAAGATGCCACAGGCCGCATTCAGGCCTACATCACCCGCGACGCCGTGGGCGAAGAGGTGTATGCCGACTTCAAGAAGTGGGACCTGGGCGACATCATCGCTATCGAAGGCTCACTGATGAAAACCAAGACCGGTGAGCTGTCGATCAAGGCCAGCAAGATCCGCATGCTCACCAAGAGCCTGCGCCCCATGCCCGACAAGTTCCATGGCATGGCCGACCCAGAGCAAAAGATCCGTCAGCGCTACGTTGATCTGATGATGAACGAAGACGCTCGCGCCCGCTTTGTCGCCCGCTCCAAGGCCGTGGCAGGCATCCGTGACTTCATGGTGAGCAATGGTTTCCTGGAAGTGGAAACCCCCATGCTGCACCCCATCCCCGGCGGTGCCAACGCCAAGCCCTTCGTCACGCACCACAACGCACTTGACCAGGAGATGTACCTGCGCATTGCCCCGGAGCTGTACCTGAAGCGCCTGATCGTCGGCGGCTTTGAGCGCGTGTTCGAGATCAATCGCAACTTCCGCAACGAAGGTATCTCGGTACGCCACAACCCTGAGTTCACCATGATGGAGTTCTACGCCACGTACTGGAACTACCAGGACCTGATGGACTACACCGAAAAGCTGGTGCGGGACGCAGCCTTGAAGGCCGTGGGTACGCTGGAGTGCACCTATGGTGGCAAGCCTGTGGACTTGGCCAAGCCTTTTGAGCGCCTGACCATCCCCGAAGCCATCGTCAAGTACACCGAAGCCGGCGACAACGTGACCAACCGTGACTGGCTGACCAATGCACTGAAAAAGCTGGGCATGAATGAAGACAAGGACAAGCTGTCCACCCGTTCGCTGGCCAGCCTGCAGGTGCTGTACTTCGAAGAAGTGGTGGAAGAGAAGCTGTGGAACCCCACCTTCATCATGGAGCACCCTACCGAGATCTCGCCTCTGGCCCGCGCCAACGACGAGCGCCCCGAAGTGACCGAGCGCTTTGAGCTGTACATCACCGGCCGCGAGTTCGGCAATGGCTTCTCCGAGTTGAACGACGCCGAAGACCAGGCCGCACGCTTTAACGCTCAGGTGGAAGCCAAAGACGGCGGTGACGACGAAGCCATGTACTTTGACCACGACTTTGTGCGCGCACTGGAATACGGCATGCCCCCCACCGGCGGCTGCGGTATCGGTATCGACCGCCTGCTGATGCTGCTGACCGACAGCCCCAGCATCCGCGACGTGATTCTCTTCCCTGCCCTGCGCCGCGAACAATAAGCTCTGCCCATTCACTGCACCTCAAAGGCATCGTGTTCACGCACGATGCCTTTTTTCTTGGTTGCCATTTATGTCATAAGCGCTGGCTATACTGCCATGCATGCAGATTCCGCAATACTGGGCTCAAAAGCGTATGCGCCATCAAAGCGGCATACGTCATGGTATCTCTGTGCAGCGCTGGGGCTGGTCTGATCTCAGTGAGAGCGACGCCGAGATTCATGCAGAGCAAAGGGCTCAGCAGGCCTTGGAGGCCGTGCTCAACGGCCAGCAGGAGTTGCACTTTGAACGCATGGAATGGCAAAGCGAATACGGTCTGGGCGGCAGCACCCAGATTCGCGAAGAAATTCTGGAGCGCCGTGGGCAAGCAGTCCTGACGCGAAATAGCTATGGCGCGCACTGTCTCAATACCGAGCAGATAGCCATTGCAGACATTGACTACCCACAGGAAGAAAAGCGCCCCCGCTTCCCCATCATCTCAGCCCTGCTCTTCGCCGCGGCTTTGCCATGGTTGTGGGTAACACCGCTCTCTTGGTCTCCCGGTCTTGTGGCATTGCTTCTGGTTATTGCAAGCGTTGGACTGATATTCTGGTCCGGCCTTCAAAGGTGGTTTGCTAGCCACCAGCAACAACGCAGCCTTCCCTCAGCGCCGACTCAAGCAGAAGCAGCTCTGGCAAAGGTCAGAGCCTTTGCTGCGGCACACCCTGACTGGGGATTGAGGATCTACGAGACCCCGAAGGGGCTGCGCGTCATCGTCAGCCATGCTGCATTTCACCCCGAGTCTGCTGAAGCGCAGAACCTGTTCACACAATTGGAAGTAGACCCGCTCTACGCTTTGTTGTGCCAAAAGCAGAAATGCTTTCGTGCACGAGTCAGCGGCAAGCCCTGGCGCATGGGTCTAAGCGGGCTTTCCACTTCAGAGCGCCGCTGGCCCACCCCAAAAGAACACCAAGTTTCTCGTCAACAGTGGGTGGATCGCTATGAATCAGCTGCCCAAAAGTTCGCCGCTTGCCGCTTTCTTGAGCAGCATGGTCCGAGCTTGTTCTGCACTGAGGCCCAGGCTTTCATCCACTGGCATGACGAAGCCAGCAAAGCCCATTCCACATACTCATTGGCCTGAGTCAGGCCGCGGGACTTTGAAAAAGCTTATTTCTTAAAACTAGCGTATAAAGTAACAAGATATTGCCCAGCAGCGGCCTGAGTAACAGATTTGGTATGACCTCGTTTTTTCTTACGCGCCCATGACAGCTCTGCCATCTTCCGCTTCAGCCCCGCCAGCCATTGAGCCCAGCGGGGCACGCTTCTCCTCACAAGACTCTACAGCACCGTTCTCCGTTCTTGTCGTTGAAGATCAGGCCGTCATGCGTGCGGCCCTGGTCACAGAGCTGCATCAGGCAGGCGTCACCCAGGTGCTAGAAGCAGAAAATGGTCGTACTGCTCTCGCGCTGTTTCGCAGCGAGCGCCCTGACCTGGTATTGCTGGACATTCGCCTGCCCGGAGAGGACGGATACTGGGTCGCTCGACAATTGCGCGAGGCCGAACCTGGTGAGTGGACTCCCATTATCTTTTTGTCCGGTCTCGACAATGACCTGGATGTCTGGCGCGGCATCGAGGCGGGTGGTGACGACTACCTCGTCAAGCCCGTCAAACCCATCGTACTGGTGGCCAAACTGCGGGCCATGCGCCGCCTGCTGGACATGCGCCGCCGTCTGGTCACCGTTTCTGCAGAACTCCATCTGGCCAACCAGAAGCTCAACGAAATGGTGGAGCTGGATGCGCTCACAGGTCTGGTCAACCGCCGTGGGCTTGATCGCATGCTGCATGCAGAAATTGCTGCCGCAAAGCGCGAGGGCAAGCCGCTGACACTGATGCTCTGTGACCTGGATCATTTCAAGCGCTTCAACGATACCTACGGCCACGTTCAGGGCGATGAGTGTCTCAAACAGGTGGGCCGACTGCTGCGCGAAGTCTGCGTTCGCCCCCGCGATATTGCGGCTCGCTACGGCGGCGAAGAATTCGCGCTGATTCTTCCCAACACGCCTCGCTCGGGGGCCATGACCTTTGCGCGGGCATTGGGGCAGATGCTGAAATTTCTCAAAATCCGACCAGCGGGAACACCCGATGAGATCCTGCTCACGCTGTCAGGCGGCATCACAACCTGCATACCGGATGAAAACACCAGTGCCGAATCCATGCTGATGCGTGCAGATGAAGCCCTGTATGCAGCAAAATCCCAGGGCCGCAACCGCTTCTTCAGCTTTGAAATGCAGATGGACACCATAGAGCAACGGCAACTCTGACCCAATGCAAACAGCCTCGCCTTACGCCTTCACCCTCAGGGCGTGCACGCTGCCACCCTGCCGTTGGTCCCGGCTTTCTCAACCCACCCCACAATAAACGCTAGGATTCTCTCCTGGCTTTTTTATTTCTTGGTTATGCATCGTCTTCAAATGCACCTGCCCTCATGGATGCAGGATTGGATAGAAATCCTGGTCCCCGGGATGCAGATCTTTTGCATCATCTTCGTGGCCTGGCTGCTCAATCGCCTTCTCAAGCGCATCATCTTGCGCGTGGGCCAGGCCTACGATCTGCCGCATGAAATTCTGATGCCTCTGCGCGGAGCATTGCGCTGGCTCATCATCGCTGCGGCCGTGCTGGCGGTACTGGAGCGTCTTGGCATGTCCGCTACCGTGCTGTGGACAGCCTTTACCGGTTTTGCCACCGTCGGTGCCGTCGCCTTCTTTGCAGCCTGGAGTGTGCTTTCCAACCTGTTTTGCGCCGTTCTCATCATGACGGTCGGCCCCTTCAGGCTTGGTGACTACATTGAGGTTCTGGATACCGCTGAAAAACCAGGAGCCAAAGGTCGGGTCATAGACCTCAACATGCTCTACACCACCTTGCAGGACGACAGCGCCCCTGAAGGACGCCCGAACCTATTGCAAATCCCTAACTCCCTGATTTTCCAGCGCGTCATCCGCCGATGGAAAGGTGGCATGCACGCCGTGACAGAGAACACCCCCGCCACGGCTAATGAAGAGGCAAGCGTCGTCTCCATGATGACCCCTGGCGCCACGACCGAATCCAGCAAGGCTGGCAACTAAGTTTTTTCTCTCACCATCAAAAAGGGCTGCTGGAAATATCTTCCAGCAGCCCTTTTTGATGTTTTACCGTTTATGGCAGTCGTAGCTTGACCTTGCTTGCAGCTAGCTTGGCAGTCACGCGGGCCTGCTCCACATCGGCAGCGCGGGCCAGGGCCACCCCCATGCGGCGCTTCACAAAGCTCTCTGGCTTGCCAAACAGACGCAGGTCCGTGCCGGCAATGGCCAGCGCCTCGTCCACTCCGTCAAACACCAGCCCCTCAGCATCCTGAGCGCCATAAATCACGGCACTGGCACCGGGGTTGCGCAAGCTGGCATCCACGGGCAAGCCCAAAATAGCGCGGGCATGCAGCTCAAACTCGCTTTGCCACTGCGTGCACAGCGTGACCAGCCCCGTGTCATGTGGACGCGGCGACACCTCGCTGAACCAGACCTGCTCGCCTTTCACAAACAGCTCCACACCGAACAGTCCCAGGCCACCGAGGTCATCGGTCACTGCCTTGGCAATCTGGCGTGACTTTTCCAGCGCCGCGGGGTGCATGGGATGCGGCTGCCAGCTTTCCACATAGTCACCCGCTTGCTGGATATGACCTACGGGGTCGCAGAAATGGGTTTCCACCTGACCATTCGCGCCTTTGGCACGCACGGTCAGCTGGGTGATTTCGTAGTCAAAGTCGATAAAGCCTTCAACGATCACGCGGCCCTTGGCCACACGGCCACCGGCCATGGCGTAGTCCCACGCTGCAGCCACATCGTCGGCGCTGTCGATCTTGCTCTGGCCTTTGCCAGAGCTGCTCATCACCGGCTTGACCACGCAGGGATAGCCAATGGCTGGCTTGCCATCGCTGCCATCAATCGCTGCCTGCAGCTCAGCCAGCGAGTCACAGAAGCGATAGGGGCTGGTAGGCAGACCCAGTGTTTCGGCAGCCAGACGGCGAATGCCTTCGCGATCCATGGTCAGGCGCGCAGCACGCGCCGTGGGAATGCAGGTCACGACACCCGCGGCCTCCAGCTCTTCGAGCATGGGCGTGGCGATGGCTTCAATCTCTGGCACCACTAGGTCAGGCTTGATCTCTTCAATCAGCGCCTTGAGCTGCGCTGGATCACTCATGGTGATGGTGCGAGCGTGATGCGCCACTTGCTGGCCGGGCGCGTTCTGGTAGCGATCCACTGCAATGGTCTCGACACCCAGGCGCTGCAAGGCAATCAGTACCTCCTTGCCCAGCTCGCCGCTGCCTAGCAGCATGACTTTGGTGGCATGGGGGGAGAGAGGGGTTCCTAAGGTAGTCATTGTCGCGTCCTGCAGATATGGGCCAGTGCCCGATCATAGGCCACAGCATGTGCATAGCGCGCAAGATCACTACCAATTCAATAGCTATCAGCGCTTAATAGGAAAGGGCTAGAGCCATTTTTTATCAATATTTCAATTCAGTACGGGCGAGTAGTGAGAAATGCGACAGGGACCTCGATCCTTGCAATACCCATCCAGATAGCGAAAGCGCAGCTTGACCTTGCTACCGGGCTTGGGCCACTGGCGTCGTGGCAGCTCGCTTTGATAGTCCTGTGTCTCGGGCCGGAAGCTCAGTGCCGTTCCGGGCTGTGGGCATTCGGCCTGAGCCTGCGCTCGGGTCTCCAGCACACGTACCTGCAGTTCGCGGCGACTGCTTTGCTTGTCCCGCACTTCCACCTCCAGATCACAGATCTGCCACTGCGCAGCCCGCACGGGCAAGGCCGCGCATATCAACAAGGCAGCCAACATCAGCGCCCTGTGCACAGGCATGAGCGGTCCCAAGACGTTCATGGCCTGTCTTGCATGGGTCAAGAGAGACATGTGCAAATCGTTCATTCCTGTCCCTTCCATTCAGAGGTCTGCAAGATTACTTTTCAATGGGTGAGGCCGCTCGGCTTGGCGAGCTTCAAAGGAATCGCGCCCGCATTGAATTGCATCTCGGAAGTCCAGACCGAATCGTCCCAGAGCCAGGGGCTGCTGGCCTGCTCCAGACTCAGCACATGCACGCCGCTCAAATCCTTGACGCGTTCCTTGAGCCAGTCGATCTGATCGCTGCGCACAAATACCAGACACGCGATTTCCCAGTCTGGCGCGGTAACACCCAGGCCATGCAGTTGTGACAGCAGCGGTGCCACCCACTTCTCCAGCCGCTCATTGAGGCGGTTGACCTGCGCCAGCGGATAGCCGGAAGCCGACACCTCCACCACATAGACTTGCTTGCGCGCTGGTCGCAGCGCCACAAAGGCCGGGCATTGCCAGCCGTCAGCCACTTCGTATTTGGGGGCTACAAAGGTTTCCCCGTTGGCCGTGAGCAGCTGCATCACGGCTTCGTCATGTCGATCCATGCTGTATCTCTCCAGCGCCTCAAAAAGTTTGCGCAGGCTCACACCTTAGCGCAGCTCAGACTTCGCCCAAGCAAATGCCAATGTCTCGCGCCATGCTCAGCAACGGGCTGTCCAGAGGCACCGTTCGCTGCGTGTTCGCCACATCGGCAATCGCCACGCTGCCGATACGCCCGTCTTGCAGTGTGACCATATGCCCCAGCTGCCCGCTCAGCACCAGCTGTGCCGCATGGTGGCCAAACTGGGTGGCCAGAACCCGGTCATAGGGAGTCGGGTCGCCGCCGCGCTGCACATGGCCCAGTACCGTGGTGCGCACTTCGCTCTTGAGATGAGGCTGCAGGCGCTCTCGCAGCACATGACCCACGCCACCAAGACGCACAGGGTCGGGGCTGTGCTCTATGCGCTCACGTACCGTCAGGCTCTGACCGCTTTCCTTGGCCCCTTCGCCGATGCAGATGATGGTGTAGCGCTGGCGCTCTTCACGATCCTTGCAGACTTTGATAATGGACTGCAGGTCGTAATCGATTTCGGGCAGCAGGATGATGTCGGCCGCACCGGCAATGCCGGACTCCAGCGCCAGCCATCCCGCGTGTCGGCCCATGGTTTCGACAATCATCACGCGGTGGTGACTCATGGCCGTGCTCTCGATGCGGCGCAGGCTTTCCGTCACCGTGGCCACCGCCGTATCAAAACCAAAGCTGCGCTCGCAGCTGGCAATGTCGTTATCAATGGTCTTGGGTACACCCACGCACTGCAGCCCCACTTGCGCCAGGCCATGGGCCAGGCTCATCGTGCCGTCGCCGCCGATGGCGACCACCACATCCAGGCCCAGCTGCTGCACATTGCGCCCCACCTGCTCCAGCGTGGCCGCATCACGCAGCGGATTGGCACTGTTGCTGGTGCCCAGAATCGTGCCGCCAATATGCAAGATGCCGCTGACCTCGTCCCAGCTCAGGCTTTTGACGCGCGGCTGCGCGCCCATCAAGCCCTCAAAGCCATCGGCAATGCCCAGTACCTCGCACTGACCATGATTGATCAAAGACTTGGTGACTGCACGGATCACCGCATTCAGACCTGGGCAGTCACCACCACCCGTCAACACACCCACACGCATGGAATATCTCTCCTTGTTCTTATTGATCTATATGGCCGCTCTCAGGGCAGCTGATCCAGAGCCTGCAGGTAAGCTGGCTGCAGCATCAAGTCATCCCAAGCCTGTGGCTCGGTATCGGGCAGCAGCGAGACGCGGCGCGATTCGCTGTCTTCGTCAGGAGTCCAGCGACCGTCGCGCAGTGCAGCATCCATGCCGTCCAGCAGCTCATCCACATGCTCGCCCAACCCCAGACTCTGGTTGCACAGCAGCACCATGTCGCAGCCTGCATTCAAGGCGGACAAAGCGGCTTCGGTATAGCTGATGAGCTGACCATTGATACGGCGTGCGCCTTCCATGCTCAGGTCATCGCTGAAGATGGCACCGTCATAGCGCAGGCGGCTGCGCAAAATGTCCTTGAGCCACTTTTCGCTAAAGCCTGCGGGGCGCTTGTCCACCTTGGGGTAGATCACATGGGCGGGCATGACAGCGGTAAGCACGCTGCTGAGCCAAGGGTACGGCGCAGCATCTTCATCCAGGATGGCGCTCAGGCTGCGCTTGTCGACGGGAATGTCCACGTGCGAATCAGCCTTCACAAAACCGTGGCCGGGGAAATGCTTGCCGCAGTTGCCCATGCCCGCCTGCAGCAGACCGTGCATCAGACTCTTGGCCAGTGCTGCCACCACGCGCGGGTCGCGGTGAAAGCTGCGATCGCCGATAACGGACGACTCGCCATAGTCCAGGTCCAGCACAGGCGTAAAGCTGAAATCCACGCCGCAGGCGCGCAGCTCGGTGCCCAGCACATAGCCCGCAGCCGTGGCCGCATTCATGGCGCGCATGGCGCCGCTGCCTTCGCGGTGCTTTTTGCCCTTGCCGTCATCCATCCACATCTCGCCAAAGGCGCGCATGGGCGGGATATGGGTGAATCCATCGGTACGAAAGCGCTGCACGCGTCCGCCTTCGTGGTCCACGCAAATCAGCAGATCAGGTTTGACGGCCTTGATGTCCGCGCACAGCTGCACCAGAGCGCTGCGGTCTTCCCAGTTGCGCTTGAACAGAATGATGCCGCCCACCAGCGGGTGGGCCAGACGCTGGCGGTCCACATCGGTCAGTGATGTGCCTGCAATATCAATGATGAGAGGGGCGTGCATGCTCATGATTTATCAATTTTTATAGCTGCTAGCGCTTATCCATCAAGCGCTAGAGGCCAATTTCATTCTTTTCTTTCGACTACGCAGAAGCTGGCTGCGTAATCGGATTCGTCGGTGACAGAAAGGTGCGCGGTCAGATTATTTTTCTCAAACCATTCCTTGAGTTCGCCATGCAGACGAATTGCAGGCTGGCCGCTAGGCAGTTTGATGACTTCGCAGTGCCGCCAGGTCATAGGCATGACCATGCCCATACCAACGGCTTTGCTGAACGCTTCCTTGGCCGAAAAGCGCGTGGCCAGATAGCGAATGCCGCGCTCGGGCCAACGCGCGCTGCGGGCCTTCCAGGTGGCGATTTCGCCTTCGGCCAGCACCTTGAGGGCAAAGCGCTCGCCATGCTTTTCCAGACTGGCGCGAATGCGGCGCACATCGCAGATGTCGGTGCCAATGCCGTAGATCATGCGGGGCTCCTTTGGAGTCAATCTTGAGTCAAATCAGGCTCTAGCGCTTGCCAGTCAAGCGCTGGCAGCTATGGTTTCAGGATTGCTTGAGGGCCATTCCGGCATCAATGCAAGCCTGGTAGGCCTTCACGGTTTCGGCATAGCCCAGCTCCAGCGCATCAGCGATCAGCGCGTGGCCGATGGAGACTTCGGCCAGACCGGGCACACGGGCCACAAAAGCGGCCAGGTTGTCGCGGTTCAGGTCATGGCCTGCGTTGATGCCCAAACCTGCATCCAGCGCGGCTTGCGCGGCTGCGGCATAGGTTTGCAGCTGCTGCTCTTGATCGGCCTTGCCCCAGTTGGCGGCAAAAGGCTCGGTGTACAGCTCCACGCGGTCCGCGCCAACGGCCTTGGCGGCTGCCATCTGCTCAGGGATAGGGTCCATGAACAGGCTCACGCGCACGCCCAGTTGCTTGCATTCGTCAATCAGCGGCTTGAGGCGCTCGGCATCCTGCGGGAAGGTCCAACCATGGTCGCTGGTGAACTGGTCTTCGCTGTCGGGCACAAACGTGGCCTGATGCGGGCGCGTCTGGCGGATGAAGTCCATCAGATTCTGCGTAGGGTTGCCTTCGATATTGAACTCGGCCTGGAGCCAGTTCTGCATCAGCGCATGCAGCTCGAACACATCCTGGGCGCGGATATGGCGCTCGTCGGGGCGGGGATGAATGGTGATGCCTTGCGCCCCGGCTTCCAGACAGATCTGCGCGGCGCGTGTCACCGAAGGAATTCCCAGGTGACGGGTATTGCGCAGCAGCGCCACCTTGTTGACATTGACCGAGAGCGCGGTGCGCGGGGAGGCAGAGGTGTTCATAGCGATTGCAGATCCATCATCAGCTGGCGGGTGCGCAGCATGGTTGAGCCGCAATGGTATTGCAGAAGATGGCGCAATTGCGGCTTCAGGGCCTGGGCCACTTCGGGCTCGGCCAGAGCATTCAGAGTACGGGGGAAGGGCTGATCTGTTTGCAAAGCCTGCTCTATGGTTCGCCATTGCAGACTCGTAAGCGCTGCACGCTCATGCACTGCCGCCTGACGCAAGCCGCCATCGGCCACCAGCGTATAGCGCTGCCCCATGTCCAATGGGCTCAGCGTAGCGCTTTCCTGCGTCAGGTCAGGCAGATGCCCCAGCTCACGCAGCAGCACCAGCTCAAAGGCACGCAGCACTGGCTCGATCGCATCGTTGGTGTTGCCATGCTGGCCCGCCAGCACGCGCACCACACCCGCATAGATATCGAACAGGGCCGCATAGGGATCGTCGCGCGCCAGCAGACGCAGCAACAGCTCGTTCAGATACATGCCCGACCACAAAGCCTCGCCTTGCGGCATGACATGTCCACCTGCCCACTCCGCCCCCTTGAGCGTGTGAATCTCCGCATTGCCTTCTGCACCCAGGGTGTAACTAAGCTTGAGCGGCTGCAGCGCCAACAGTACCGGGCGAAAGTTGGAGGTGTGGCGTTTGACGCCCTTGGCCGCCAGCGCCACCCGCCCGCGATGGCGTGTGAACACCTCCAGAATCAGACTGGATTCGCTCCAGTCGTACTGGTGCAGGATGTATGCGGGTTCGTCGCTGACGCGTTTGGCTGCCACAGGGAGTCACATAAAAGAAAAGGCCTCAGCAGAGGCCTTGGTGCAGAAATGATAGCTTGCAGCCTGTATCTGATACTGGCTGCAAGGAGATCATTCGTAACCGAACGATTTGACACGGGCCTCGTCGTCGGCCCAGCCGGACTTGACCTTGACCCAGACCTCCAGAAACACCTTGGCGTCCAGAATCTTTTCCAGCTCCTGACGGGCTTCTGTGGAGATGCGCTTGAGGCGCTCGCCCCCCTGCCCAATCACCATGGCCTTGTGACCGTCGCGCTCGACCACGATGGTGGCGGCAATGCGCATGAAGCGGCCAAACTTGGGGCTTGGCTCTTCCTCGAACTTGTCAATGACCACGGTGGAGGTGTAGGGCAGCTCGTCACCCGTGAAGCGGAACAGCTTTTCGCGCAGCGTCTCGGAAGCCAGAAACTTCTCGCTGCGATCCGTCAGTTCATCTTCGCCGTAGAACCAGGGCTGCTGAGGCAGATACTTGGAACAGATGCCGAACATGCGTTCGATATCCTTTTTGTTCTTGGCCGACATGGGCACGAACTCGGCAAAAGGATGGCGCTCTTGCATGTCACGCAGCCAGGGCGCAATTTCATGGCGACGCCCCACCGTGTCCAGCTTGTTGGCAATCAGCAGCGTAGGGATTCCGGGCTTGAACAGGCTCAGCACCTTGGCATCGGCCAGAGTGAAGCTGCCCGCTTCCACCACAAACAAAATCAGGTCCACATCCCCGATAGCACCCATCACGGTCTTGTTGAGCGATTTGTTCAGCGCCGTGGAGTGCTTGGTCTGGAAGCCGGGCGTGTCCACAAACACGAACTGAGTCTCGTCCTTGGTGCGAATGCCGGTGATACGGTGGCGCGTGGTCTGGGCCTTGCGCGATGTGATGGAGATCTTCTGTCCCACCAGCGCATTCATCAGCGTGGACTTGCCCACGTTGGGCTTGCCAACGATGGCAATCAGACCGCAGCGCTGCTCTTCAGGCGCATAGACGCGAGCAGGCGCCTCCTCTTCCTGATCTCGGATGGCTGTGGGGGCGCTGCCGGGCTTGGCTGCAGCCAGCATGGCGCTGATGTAGTCCAGACCGGGGTCTGTAATATCTGTTGTAGCAGCTTGAGGGCCTTTTCGGCCCTTGGCGCTTGCTGCACCTGCGGTGCCTGCTATTTTTTTCTTAGCAGCATCGGTCATGGTTTTTTGGCTTTCAATTTTTCCAGTACGGCAGCGGCTGCCGCCTGTTCGCCGATGCGACGGGATGCTCCCGCGCCTTGGGCAGTGATGTTCCATTCGGCAACCGTGCACTCGACCTTGAAGGTCTGCTTGTGCGCAGCGCCCGTGATCTCGACTACATGGTATTGGGGCAGCTTCATGCGCTTGCCCTGCAACAATTCCTGCAGTGCGGTTTTTGGGTCTTTGTCGGCCGCACGCATGTGAGGGTTGATGTCCACGCCTTCGAAAAGGTGGTGAACCACTGCCTCGCCTGCCGCAAATCCGGCATCCAGATAGACGGCACCGATCAGCGCTTCCACGGCATCGGCCAGGATGGATGCGCGTTGCTTGCCACCGGACTTGGACTCTCCCTCCCCCAGGCGGAGCAGCTCGGGCAACTGCAGCTTCAATGCAATCTTGTGCAGAGTGCCTTCTTTGACGAGATTGGCCCGAACACGCGAGAGATCGCCTTCGGGCATGGAAGCCAGCTTGGCATAGAGCAAGCTGGAAATCGCCAGACTCAGGACCGAGTCGCCCAGAAACTCCAGGCGCTCGTTGTTGTCAGCCGAGAAGCTGCGGTGCGTGAGGGCACGTTGCAGCAAAGCCGGGTTGGCAAATTGATGTTGCAGCCTTTGCTGCAGTGCAACTAGAGCAGGTTCCACCTGAAAGGTCTATTTCTTGAAACGATAAACAAGGTAGGCCGGACCTACCAGATGAATTTCACGAGAGTATTCAAAGCCGACGACGATCTTGTCGTTGACCTTGGTCACATCCAAGTCACTGCCGGAAACGGACTTGAAGTCATCAATGGCGGCTGAACGATCAAAGCTGGCCTTGACTTCAGCCACGGTGTTGCCTTCAGCGGCCGCCTTGTTGGCGGCCTTGGTGATGGCTTGATACTCCAGGAAGACGGGCACCGATTGTGCGCCAATTACCGCAGCAGACACAATGATGGCTACGAGAAACACCAGACCAATGAAGGACAGGCCACGCTGACGCGAACGTAATGCCAGATTTTTCATGTTTTTCTCCTCTCAAGGCGGACATCTCTCAATGCCCGCTCACCCCAGAAAAATACCGAAAGACTTTCGAACTTAGTTAAAGCGGCCAATACGGCTCAAATCACCAAAGTTCATCCAGACAAAGAAGGCCTTGCCCACAATGTTCTTGTCCGGCACAAAACCCCAGTAGCGCGAATCCAGCGAATTGTCGCGGTTGTCGCCCATCATGAAGTAATGGCCTTCCGGCACCTTGCAGGTAACGCCTTCGACGCTATAGCGGCAGTTTTCCTTGAACTCGAAGCTTGTTGCACCTTGGATGAAAGCCGGCACGTCGTTGTTGACGATGGCTCGGTGCGGTTTTTCACCCAGCGACTCTTCGATCTGCTTGAAGTAGCGCATCACGTCACGATCCAGAAAGTCCGGTAGTTCGCGCGTAGGCAGCTCTTGACCATTGATGGTCAGTCGCTTGTTGATATAAGCCACTTCGTCACCGGGCACACCCACCACACGCTTGATGTAGTCCAGCGTGGGCTGAGGTGGGTAGCGAAACACCATCACATCGCCGCGCTGGGGCTTGTTGCCTTCGGTGATCTTCTTGTTGATCACGGGCAGGCGCACCCCGTAGGTGAACTTGTTCACGAGGATCAGATCGCCCACCATCAGCGTCGGAATCATGGAGCCCGACGGAATCTTGAAGGGCTCGAACAGGAACGAGCGCAGCACGAACACAATCGCAATTACCGGGAACAGCCCTGCTGTCCAGTCCAGCCACCAGGGCTGCATGAGAATGCGGTCCTTAGCGTCTTCCGAGACCTCAATATCCGTCTTGGCGATGCCCATACGATCCAGCTCGGCACGACGCTCGACAGCCGCCTGCTCCAGTGCAACCGCTGCGGCACGACGCTTGGGCCAGAAATAAAAGCGCTCGGCCAGCCAGTACACACCCGTCACCACCGTTGCCAGAAACAGCAGCAACGCAAAGTTGCCTTCGATGGAACCTGTGTACCAAGCTGCGATGTAGCCTACAAAGGCCGCCAGGATAGCGGCCGTGATCCACTGCATGACTTGCATCAGTCCTCCACTTGCAGAATGGCCAGGAAGGCTTCCTGAGGCACTTCCACCGAGCCGATCTGCTTCATACGCTTCTTGCCGGCCTTCTGCTTTTCCAGCAGCTTGCGCTTACGCGACACATCGCCGCCATAGCACTTGGCCAGCACGTTCTTGCGCATGGCCTTGACGGTTTCTCGGGCAATGATGTTGGCGCCAATGGCTGCCTGAATCGCTACATCGAACATCTGGCGGCTGATGATTTCACGCATCTTGGCGACCACGGCACGACCACGGTAGGTGGCTTGCGTACGGTGAACGATGATGGAAAGAGCATCAACCTTCTCGCCGTTGAGCAAAATATCCACCTTCACCACATCCGACGGGCGGTACTCCAGGAACTCATAGTCCATGGAGGCATAGCCGCGCGAGACCGACTTGAGCTTGTCAAAGAAGTCCAGCACGATTTCACCCAGCGGCATCTCGTAAGTCAGCATGACCTGACGCCCGTGGTATTGCATGTTCATCTGAATACCGCGCTTCTGGTTGGCCAGTGTCATCACTGGACCCACATAGTCCTGCGGCATATACAGATGCACGGTCACGATAGGTTCGCGGATCTCCTGAATGCGTCCCACATCGGGCATCTTGGAGGGGTTCTCCACATCGATCAGCTCGCCATCACCCTTGACCACCTGGTAGACCACGCTCGGGGCCGTAGTGATCAGGTCCTGATCGAATTCACGCTCCAGTCGTTCCTGCACGATTTCCATGTGCAGCAGTCCCAGGAAACCGCAGCGGAAGCCAAAGCCCAGAGCCTGAGAGACTTCGGGCTCGAACTGCAGCGCAGCATCATTGAGCTGCAGCTTTTCCAGCGCATCGCGCAGCTGATCGTATTCCGAGGCTTCGGTCGGATACAGGCCCGCAAACACCTGGGGTTTGACTTCCTTGAAGCCTGGCAGTGCTTCGCTGGCGGGGCCAAGGTTGTTGGGCAACTTCTTTTCCAGCGTGATGGTGTCACCCACCTTGGCGGCCTTGAGCTCCTTGATGCCGGCAATGATGTAACCCACCTCGCCCGCCTTTAGCACATCACGCGGCTGGTTGGCAGGGGTAAACACGCCAATATTGTTGGCCTCGTAAGCGGCACCAGTAGCCATCATCTTGAAGCGCTCATTCTTCTTGAGCTCGCCATCCACCACACGCACCAGCATCACGACACCTACATAGGGGTCGAACCAGCTGTCCACGATCATGGCGCGCAGCGGGCCGTCAGGGTTGCCCTCAGGTGGCGGCACCTTGCGCACAATGGCTTCCAGAATATCGTCAATGCCCATGCCGGTCTTGGCCGAACAAGGAATGGCGTCACTGGCATCAATGCCGATCACGTCTTCAATCTCTGCCTTGGCATTCTCAGGATCGGCCTGTGGCAGGTCCATCTTGTTCAGCACGGCGAACACTTCCACGCCAAGGTCCAGCGCGGTGTAGCAGTTCGCCACGGTCTGGGCTTCCACGCCTTGGGAGGCGTCGACCACCAGCAGGCCTCCCTCACAGGCTGACAGCGAGCGCGAGACTTCATAGGAGAAATCCACGTGACCGGGGGTGTCGATCAGATTCAGGTTGTATACCTTGCCATCCTGAGCCTTGTACTGCAGTGCAGCCGTCTGTGCCTTGATGGTGATACCACGCTCTTTCTCGATGTCCATCGAGTCCAGCACCTGGGATTCCATATCGCGTTCGGCGAGGCCGCCGCAGCGCTGGATCAGGCGGTCTGCCAGCGTGGACTTGCCATGGTCAATGTGCGCAATGATGGAGAAATTACGGATGTGATTCATCAACGAGAAAAACAGCTTGGAATTAAAAAAGAGTGGTCTGCAGCAGCAAGAAAAAAGGGCGCGTCCCTCAGCGGCGCGCCCTTAACCAACAATCTCTGGCAACTGCGATAGTTGGGACTTCATTGTAGGCAAAACTGGCCTCAAACCAAGACCCAGCAAGGCTTGACAAGTTCCGGTTTGTGATTTCATTTTCATGTATCAACAAATTATTCACAATCACGAAACCTGCATTTAGCCGTCAGCAGCCGGAAATTGCAAAGGCTTTTGCACCGCTTGAAAACTGCTTTTATGCGCAGATTTTTTGCGTCCAACCACCATGCATTTGCACGGGATTCTACCCAATGGCATAGGGACACTGTCGGGTACAGGTCTTGAAGACATTCCAGATCATGAAATGACCGCAAGACCTGTTGGTTTTCGTCACATTTATTTGGAAGGGCGAATCAGCACATATTGCGCCCAGTCACCACGGCGTACCAATACATTGACAGGCTTGGATTTGTCCGCTCTGGCCCAAGCGGCTTCAAAGCTCTTGAGATCCAAAACTTCTGCATTCGCCAATTGCAAGATGACATCGCCTTCGCGCAAGCCTGCGCGTGCTGCAGCATCCACTGCCGCCGACACTCGCACTCCGCCCTTGATCTCGAGGTCCTTTTTCTGTGCAGCCGTCAGCTCACTCAAAGTCAGGCCTAGCGCCTTGTTCTCAAGCATGCCAGAGGATGGAGCCTTGCCACCACTACCTGCCTTGGCCTTGCCCCCATCATCGGCAGGCACCTCGGCAATCACCATGCTCAATTCTTTGAGCTTGCCCCGACGCAGCACGGTGATAGCGCTCTTAGTGCCGGGCTTGGTATTACCTACCAGGCGCGGCAAATCAGAGACTTTCTCAATGGATTTACCATCGAACTTGGTAATGACGTCACCCGGCTCCACACCAGCCTTGGCTGCGGGAGAATCAGGCTCAACCGCCGATACCAGCGCTCCTTCTGCCTTGCCCAGGCCAATGGACTCAGCCACATCCTTGGTCACAGGACCAATCTGCACACCAATGCGGCCACGAGTGACCTTCCCGGAAGCCCGCAATTGATCGCTGACGCGAATCGCTTCATCCACAGGAATCGCAAAGCTGATGCCCATGAAGCCACCCGAGCGCGAATAAATCTGGCTGTTGATGCCCACCACCTCGCCGCGCATATTGATCAGCGGACCGCCCGAGTTACCAGGATTGATAGCCACGTCGGTCTGGATAAAAGGCAGGTAGTCGCCCGTGTCACGCTGCTTGGCAGAAACAATGCCTGCCGTCACGGAATTTTCAAGCCCAAAAGGTGAGCCAATGGCCATGACCCATTCACCCACACGCAGCTTGCTCACATCGCCAATCTTGACGGCGGGTAGGTTCTTGGCATCAATCTTGACAACGGCCACGTCGGTGCGCTTATCAGCACCGACTATTTTGGCCTTGAACTCACGCTTGTCGGTCAAGGTCACAATGACTTCATCTGCACCATCCACCACATGGGCGTTGGTCATTACATAGCCATCTGCAGTGAGAATAAAGCCCGACCCGACACCCCGCGGCTGTTCCTCCTCGGCACGTCCTCCTTTCGGAGAGCGTTGGCGCGGCACATTGGGCACAGGCAGACCAAAACGACGGAAGAACTCCAGCATGTCTTCATCCATGCCCAAAGCCTCAACGCCGTTATTCGAAACTTTCTCCAGTGTGCGAATGTTCACCACAGATGGCCCCACCTGGTCGACCAGATCCGTGAAATCTGGCAAGCCACGCGCCACAGCTGCGCTTTGTGCGTGTGCAACAGAAGTTGACAGCAAGCCGCCTCCAGCCAAGGAGGCCGCCATCATGGCGCTGACCAGGGCCGTCGCAGAAACACGGGATTTGAGTGTCATCCAGGCGGGTGTGCGCATCTTTGTTATTCCTTGTTCGAATCGTCTGACAGAGCGGGGCATACAGTAACCCCAATGAAAGATTGCTGACAAGAGTGAATGCCCATTCTTGGCAAAGGCGCTAGATAGCATCAAAGCCTCCAGCACTCATGAGAGCAACATGGGCTTAAACACATCAAATTCAATAGCTGAGCACGCTTACCCCATAAGGATTTAAAGGCAAAAACCCTCAAATCCAGCAAAAAGCAATACTCATTTGGACTGACTCAATGACGTGTGGCCGTAGCAAAGCTTGCATTGCGCAAGAAGCTCGCTGGCATTTGTAGACTAGGGACAGTACTTTGCTGAGTTTGAGAAGCCAGCAGCTCGTCCAGACGCGGATCCCTCAGCATGACGGTCTGACCATTGGGACTAGCAACAGCAACAACTGCGGAGGCCTGTGCTTCGGCTCCCAGTTGCACTGCCTCATCACTAGCCGCAGCCACTGGCTGACTAAGTCCCAATGAGGCCGCAGGAGCGGCTGCTACCACTGCGCTAGGCCGATAGGCTGCGAGCTGTGCACCACCTTGGCGGCTATAAAGGCCTCCAGAGCCCGCCAACATCACCCCCCAGCCCACAGCAGCAACTGCCGCAACTGAAGCAAAGCCTGCAGCCATCTTCCAGCGAAAGACAGAAGCATTGGCCGCATGACGTGCAGGCAAGCTGACGATGTTCGCTCCGTTGACCACAGCCTTGCCTTGCTGATCTGCCTCAGCGACCTGCCCCAGAGCACCCAAGTCCAATGCGCCTGCGACACCAGCAGTCACACCGGGCAAATGAATACCTTGGATCGGCTCACGCTCCATATGCGCTCGCACACCACTCAGAATATCGTGCTGGCAATGATGTGCCAGCTCCGGTGAGCGCAGTACATCCCCGATGAGGTGATACATCGCCCAGGACTGCTGGCCTTCGTCGCTTTCTGCAAAAGACAGAGCTGCCTGAATATGGAGAGCCGAAGCCTCGCCATCCACCAGGGCCGATAGCTGTTCCTGCTTGATCAGATCGTCATTCATGAAGTTCACCTGCTCGTCTTGCTGTACTACCAACGTTTGCCGCCCTGGCGCTCCAGCAAGGGCTTAACCCTGGCCGAAATTGCCTCACGCGCCCGAAAGATGCGCGAGCGCACTGTCCCAATAGGGCAATCCATCGCCTGAGCGATTTCCTCATAACTCAGCCCTTCGATTTCGCGCAGCGTGACCGCCTGGCGCAAATCCTCGGGCAAAGCTTCCATCGCGGCATTGACAGCCTCAGCTATTTCGCGCGCCGCCAACACCGTCTCCGGGGTTTCCTGAGTCGTTAGTTCCTGTCTGTGAGCAGAAGTTTCATCCTCGTCATCCCCAATGTGTAACGCACTCTCGGTCATGACCGGGGAGCGGTGCATTTCCATCAAGGCTTTCTTGGCCGTGTTCACCGCAATCCGGTACAGCCAGGTATAGAACTGCGCCTCGCCACGAAACTGATGCAAGGCTTTATAGGCACGGATAAAGGTTTCCTGCGTGATATCAGGCACCAGATCCACATCACGCACCATACGACCCACCAAGCGTTCAATACGGCGCTGATACTTAATGACCAGCAGCTCAAAGGCCCGTGTATCACCAGCATTGGCGCGCTCAACCAGAGCCAGGTCGCTATCAGCAGAGGAAGTGGAGAAATCGGGAGGTGTCATGAGATGCTAGGCGGCGCACTGCTCAGACCTGCAAAAGCTCAGCATTGCTCTGTCCGCAGCACGATGGAGGAATATACCGCACGCCGCAAGTCTCCCCATTGCTCAGGGATGTGCTGCTGCGCTATAAAAATCCATAGCACTCTCCGCCTTCTGTGCCCAGGCTTCAGACCTAAAACACTCGAGGCTCTGAGCCACAGCCAGCTGCCACCATCCAGCCCCACACCCAGTTGCACAGATTGCGGCGTCTGCGCAGCACCTGAACATTGCAATTCAAGCGACCAGTCCTCCCCACTCCAAAATATTCGCCCTTGCGGCCAGTCGCGCCACACTCCATACAGCAATGAGAATGCTGACAGCGTCACCAATACAGAGAGAAGTATCGGCAGCAGGTCCGACTTAGCCTGACGACACCAAGCCAGCGAACTCGCCAACAGCACAAGTCCCAGCAAGGACAGGGCAAGCCCAGCCCAACGCGGCCTGAAGAAGGCATAAGCGACGGCTGGAGCATGGTAGCGAAGACTCATACCACAACGATGCGCGAAAGTCTTATGGCATCAAAGCTAGGGAAAACACAGCCGCTTATCAATGAAAAAGCCCGCCAAGTCTGAAACAGGCGGGCTTACAAAAATAGATTAATGCGACTTAGACGCGCTTGAAGACCAGCGTACCGTTGGTACCACCAAAGCCGAAGTTGTTCTTTACAGCCACTTCCAGCTTGGCATCACGCGCCACATTGGCGCAGTAGTCCAGATCGCAATCAGGGTCCTGGTTGTCCAGATTGATGGTTGGCGGGATCTTCTGATCGTGCAGCGCCATCACGGTGAACACGCTCTCGATACCACCAGCGCCACCCAGCAGATGACCTGTCATGGACTTGGTCGAGCTGACGACCAGACCCTTCTTGGCGTACTCACCCATGGCCGCCTTGATGGCGTTGGATTCATTCGCATCACCCAGCGGTGTAGACGTGCCGTGCGCGTTCAGGTAATTGACCTGATCTTGGTTCACACCAGCATTGCGCAAAGCGTTGAGCATGGCGCGGCGTGGGCCGTCCATGTTGGGAGCCGTCATGTGACCGGCATCGGCACTCATGCCAAAGCCAGCCAGCTCCGCGTAAATCTTGGCGCCGCGGGCCTTTGCGTGCTCGTACTCTTCAAGCACCAGCACACCAGCACCTTCGCCCAGCACAAAACCATCACGGTCCTTGTCCCAGGGGCGCGAAGCCGCCTTGGGGTCGTCGTTGCGCGTCGATAGCGCACGCATGGCAGCAAAGCCGCCAACACCCAGAGGCGATACAGTGGCTTCCGTGCCACCAGCCACGACGATGTCAGCATCGCCGTATTCAATCATGCGACCTGCTTCGCCGATGCAGTGCAGACCTGTGGTGCAGGCTGTCACGATCGACAGATTTGGCCCCTTGAAGCCAAAGCGCATGGACACATGCCCTGCCACCATATTGATGATGGAAGCAGGCACGAAGAACGGCGTAATACGGCGAGGGCCGCGCGCCGCCAGTTCTGCGTGGGTATTTTCGATCAGCGGCAGGCCGCCGATACCCGAGCCAATCACGCATGCAATGCGTGTGGCCAAGTCTTCAGACAGGGCTTCACCTGTGGGCAGGCCTGCGTCGAGAACAGCTTGTTCCGCAGCCGCAATACCGTAATGAATGAAGGAGTCCATGGAGCGCGCATCTTTGGCGCTCATGTACTTCTCCACATCAAATCCCTTGACCTCACCGGCAATCTTGCAGGAGAAGTTCGACGCGTCGAACTTGGTAATGAGGTCAATACCGGACTGGCCGGCTAAAAGATTGGCCCAGGCTTCGCCCACCGTGTTACCCACGGGGGAGATGCAACCCAGGCCGGTCACGACAACGCGACGACGGCTCATGCGTTCAAACCTTTAACTGATCGCTGAAAAAAAGACCTTAGGCCTTTTGGTGGGTGTTGGCGTAGTCGATGGCGTTTTGCACCGTCGTGATCTTCTCTGCGTCTTCGTCAGGGATCTCGATGCCGAATTCATCTTCCAGGGCCATCACCAGTTCCACTGTGTCCAGGGAGTCAGCGCCCAGGTCAGCCACGAAGGCCTTTTCGTTGGTCACTTGGGACTCTTCAACGCCGAGTTGTTCAGCAATGATTTTTTTGACACGTGCTTCGATATCGCTCATGGTTTCCCTCAGGGGGTTGTGAATGAACCCGCGATTCTAGCCGTTTCAGGCCTAAGACCTTTTTCGGCTGGCCGTCGCGAGGAATCGGCCACTGAACTTGCAAAAGTGTTCAGCTTCTGGCAGCAAGTGCGACAAACGCCGCCCAAACTACCGAAATTCTTTACATGTACATGCCGCCGTTGACGTGCAATTCCTGCCCCGTCACATAGCCTGCGCCGTTTGATGCCAGATAGGCCACGGCATGTGCGATGTCGCTGGGCTGACCCAGATCGCCCATGGCGATCTGGGCCTTCAGAGCCGCCTTCTGCGCCTCTGGCAGATCGGCCGTCATGTCGGTCGCAATGAAACCTGGCGCCACACAGTTCACGGTGATACCGCGGCTGCCCAGTTCCTTGGCCAGCGCACGGGTCATACCGGCCACGCCAGCCTTGGCTGCAGCATAGTTGGCCTGACCTGCGTTGCCGGAGGCCCCGACCACGCTGGTGATGCTGATGATGCGGCCAAAACGCTGCTTCATCATGGGGCGAATAGCCGCACGACTGACTCGGAAAACAGCCTTCAGATTGGTGTCCGTGACGGCATCCCAATCGTCATCCTTCATGCGCATGGCCAGGGTGTCGCGGGTAATACCGGCGTTGTTGACCAGCACATGCAGACCGCCATCGTTCTTAACGATGGAGTCGATCAAGGCATCGACGGCAGCGCCGTCAGTCACGTTCAGGTTCACGCCACGGCCACCAAAGGCAGCCAGGGCTTGAGAGATTTTTTCAGCGCCGGCATCCGAAGTAGCGGTGCCGATCACTTGATAGCCTTTGGAGGCCAGCTCTTGCGCGATGGCGGCGCCGATGCCTCGGGTGGCACCAGTGACCAGGGCAACTTGAGGCTTGGTCTGGTTATCAGTCATGCGAGCAATTCTTTCACGTCAGCCAGGGTGGCTGTATCAAACAGGGGAGCACCCGTCAGGTCGGCGTCAATACGCTTGACCATGCCAGCCAGCACCTTGCCGGGGCCGCATTCCACAATATGGGTCACGCCGCGCGCCTTGATGGCTTGCACGCATTCCACCCAGCGCACAGGGCCGAATGCCTGACGATACAGGGCATCACGAATCGCATCAGCGTCCGTTTGGACGGTAACGTCAATATTATTGATGACGGGAATCTGAGGGGCAGCCAGCGTCAGGTCTGCAAGCGCCGCCTTGAGCTTTTCCGCAGCAGGCTTCATCAGACTGGAGTGGAAAGGTGCGGAAACGGGCAGAGGCAGGGCCCGCTTGGCACCTGCAGCCTTGACGGCTTCACAGGCTTTTTCCACGGCCAGCTTGCTGCCAGCGATCACGGTCTGGCCGGGGTCGTTGAAGTTCACAGCTTCCACCACTTCAGCGCCACCCAACTGGGCAGTCACTTCAGCGCAGACGGTCTTGACCTTTTCGGCATCCAGAGCGAGCACAGCAGCCATGCCGCCGGTACCCACGGGCACCGCATCCTGCATGGCAGCAGCACGCAGGCGCACCAGAGGTGCAGCCTGGGCCAGCGTCAGCACGCCAGAAGCGACCAGCGCCGAGTATTCACCCAACGAGTGACCAGCCATGGCATCAGGCAGCTCACCGCCTTCGGCTTGCCACACGCGCCAGGCAGCTACACCCGCCACCAGCATCACTGGCTGGGTGTTGGTAGTCAGAGCCAGGGCTTCCTTGGGGCCTTGCTGAATCAGCAGGCCAATATCTTCACCCAGAGCATCCGAGGCTTCGGCCACGGTCTGGGCCACCACAGGATGATCACCCCAGCCGTCCAGCATGCCTACTGCTTGCGAGCCCTGGCCGGGAAATACAAATGCGAACTTCTTCATATTTCTTAGTATAAAAAGTACTTGTAACGCTTATGTACTGTGCGCTTACAGCTACATCTTGAGGAGCACAGCACCCCAGGTGAAACCACCACCCACGCCTTCGAGCAGCACGGTCTGGCCCTTTTTGACCTGACCTGTGCGCACGCCATGGTCCAGCGCCAGAGGGATGGATGCAGCCGAAGTATTGCCGTGCTGATCTACAGTGACCACCACCTTGTCCATGGACAGCTTGAGCTTGCGCGCTGTACTTTGCATGATGCGGATATTGGCCTGATGAGGAATCAACCAGTCGATATCAGCTTCTGTTAGACCCGCTTTTTCCAACGTGGCCCGCGCGGCCTTGTCCAGCACACTAACCGCCAGCTTGAAAACGGCCTGACCATCCATCTTGAGCAAAGGATCGCCCAGCACATTGCCGCCCGACACATTGCCTGGAACGCAGAGAATGCCTACATGACTGCCATCGGCATGCAGCTCGGTGGACAGAATGCCCGGCTCGTCAGAGGCTTCCAGCACCACGGCGCCCGCACCATCACCAAACAGCACGCAGGTCGTGCGATCATTGAAATCCAGAATACGGCTGAAAACTTCCGAGCCCACCACCAGCACGCGCTTGGCTGCGCCCGACTGAATCATGGAGTCAGCCACCGTCAATGCATAGACGAAGCCACTGCATACCGCCTGCACATCAAACGCAGGGCAACCATTGGTGATTCCTAGTTTGTTCTGCAGGATGGCCGCGGTCGAGGGGAAGACCATGTCCGGCGTAGACGTGGCAACGATGATCAGGTCAATATCCTGCGCATCAATGCCAGCAGCCTCAATCGCTTTGCGACTGGCCTCCAGCGCCAAGTCGCTACTGGTCACCTCAGGCGCAGCAAAGTGGCGAGCACGAATGCCCGTACGCTCGACAATCCATTCGTCGGAGGTTTCCAGTCCACGCGTTGCCAACTCGGCAGCGAGGTCGTCATTGGTAAGGCGGCGGGGAGGCAGATAGCTGCCGGTGCCTATGATGCGTGCGTAGCGTCTCATGTCTTCTATCAGGTCTCCGACGTTCCTTGTTCCGCTTGAGCAGCCAGCAGCAAAGGTGCGGCTGCAGCAATACGGGTGCGGACACGTTCCAGCAAATTGTTGCGTGCCGCATCATACGCACGATTGAGTGCGTGCTCGAAAGCCATTGCATCAGCAGAGCCATGGCTTTTAAAGACCAGGCCGCGCAGGCCCAGCAATGCGGCGCCGTTGTAGCGGCGGTGATCGACGCGCTTCATCAGCGCAGATAACACCGGATAGGCAATGATGGCAGCCATTTTGGTGAAGATATTGCGCTTGAACTCTTCCTTCAAGATGCCCGAGATCATCGACGCCACGCCTTCCGTCGTCTTGAGCGCGACATTCCCGACAAAGCCGTCGCAGACCACGATGTCCACCACCCCCTTGAAAGTGTCATTGCCTTCGACGTTGCCATAGAAGTTCAGATTGCCCGCATCGCCCGCAGCGCGCAGTAATTCACCCGCACGCTTGATGACTTCACTGCCCTTGATCAACTCTTCACCAATATTGAGCAAGCCCACAGAAGGCGCTTCCGCATTTTTGAGCGCAGACACCAAAGCCGACCCCATGACCGCAAACTGCAGCAGGTGCTCTGCCGTGCAGTCCACATTGGCGCCAAGATCCAGCATGGTGGTGTCGCTGCCCTTGGCATTGGGCAAACCAAAAGCGATAGCAGGACGATCAATACCCTCGAGCGTCTTGAGCAGGTAGCGCGAAATTGCCATCAGCGCACCGGTATTGCCGGCAGACACCGCAGCCTGAGCTGCTCCCGTCTTGACCTGACTGATAGCAACGCGCATGGAAGAATCTTTTTTCTTGCGCAGCGCTACTTCCACCGGGTCGTCCATGCCGACCACTTCAGTGGCAGGCACCACCGTCGCACGGTCGTGCTTGAAGTTTGCCAACTCATCAACCTTGCCGACCAGCAGCAAATGGGCTTCAGGATGAGTATTTAAAAACTGACGACACGCAGCCAGCGTGACGCGGGGGCCATGATCGCCCCCCATGCAGTCAACAGCCAAAGTAATCATGGGCGACTGACAAGTCCATTCGGGCTTGAGGTTATAGGTTGAATGTTCCAGATAGCGCGCACAGGAGTTATTTACAAAAACAGCTCAAAAATTGGGCCGCAGGCCTTGTGGCAGCTAATTTTGCAAATATCTCCCATAAACACAAAAGCCTGTTGCTACAGACAATGTAGCAACAGGCTTTGCGAATGCAGTCGTCGCTTAGGCTTCGGACTTGTTCTTCAGCACTTGGCGGCCACGGTACACGCCGTTGGGGCTGATGTGGTGGCGCAGGTGTGTCTCACCAGTTGTGGCTTCGACAGCGATGCCAGGCACATTCAGTGCGTTGTGCGAACGGTGCATGCCGCGCTTGGAGGGAGACTTCTTGTTTTGCTGAACAGCCATGATGGCTCCTGTGTATCTTGAAAGGGTTGGTGACACGACCCACACATCAAGAATGGGTAAATAGATCTACCCTTAGACACACCGCAAGTGCGCCTTCCGTCCGTGCAAGTCCTAAAAAAACGCGATCAGCCCATTAAAGACACGAGGGGGTTTCGCGCGGAGCTCACGATTATAGCGCAAACGCTTTTCGTGGCCCATGCAAATCAATCCCCACCCATGCCTCGGGTTAGATCAGTTGGCAGATTTACCTACATTGAGAGACTGCAGCACGGCAAAAGGGTTTTCCTTTTGCTCACTCGCCTGATCGAAGTCAGCATCGCTGACCTCCAGCTTGACAGCCACCGGGCACTCGTCGTGACGGGGCACAACGGGCACTTCCATCAGCAACTCGTCTTCGATCAATTCCAGCAAGTTGAACTCGCTGCTCAGTGCAAGCACATCCTCATCGCTGTCGTCATCTTCCAACTCTGCCGTGGCTTCGTCAGCTACAAAGCGAAATGACCGATCCACATAAAGGGGAATATCAGCCTCCGTCAGGCAACGCTGGCAAGTCAGGGGCATCTCAACTTCAGCCGTCAAGTGCAGCCAGACATGACCGCTGCCGCCTTTTTGCGCAACCAGCTCGCCTTCAGCTTCCCAGTGCACCAGCGGTTGCTCACCGGCAATTGCCAACGCATCGGCCGCCAGTCGCTTGAAGTCCGACAATGGCGCCTGTCCATGCAAATGACCTGCAGCCTGTGCAAAAGCACGCACATCCAGCCGGGTCACAGAAAAATCCTTGCTCATGCAGCCAGTGTAAGAGAATCCCGCAATGCCTGACTTATTGATTGCCGGACGACTTGAGCGTCCCCTCATTCTTGGCTCCACCTCGCGCTATCGCCGCGAGCTGCTGGGCCGCCTGCAACTGCCATTCGAGACGGTCTCCCCAGAAGTTGACGAGACCCCATTTGACCAAGAATCCCCTTACGAGCTGAGCCTTCGCCTGGCCATCGCCAAAGCGCAAGCCGTGGCCCAGTTAAACCCCGGAGCCATCATCATCGGCTCTGACCAGGTTCCGGAACTCGATGGCCAGCCGCTGTCCAAGCCAGGTAGCCACGAACGTGCAACCGAGCAGTTGCGCCAGATGAGTGGCCGCCAGATGAATTTCCACACGGGTGTATGCGTCACCTGCCTGGAAAGCGGCTTCTCAGAATCAAGCGTAGTGACGGTTCAAGTGCGATTTCGCGAGTTGAATGACACCGAGATCGAGCGTTATTTGCGCGCCGAGCAGCCTTATGACTGCGCAGGCTCGGCCAAGAGTGAAGGTCTGGGCATTGCGCTGCTGGACGCCATCGTCAGCGACGACCCCACTGCTCTGATAGGCCTGCCACTGATCCGTACCTGCCAGTTGCTGCGTGCCGCAGGAGTGGTTCTGCCATGAGCGAAACATCAAGAAGTAAAACAGGCACTCTGTATTTGGTGCCCGCCCCACTCGACTTTGGCTGCGAAAGCCAGACCGCCCTGACCGAAGTGTTACCCGAAGGCACGCTGCACCGTGCTGCCACGCTGACTCACTGGATCAGCGAAAACGCCAAGACAGCCCGCGCCTACCTCAAGCGCATCGACGCCCTGTTCCCGCTGGCTGCCCCACTGCAAGCCCAGAGCATTGCCGAACTCCCCCGCGAAGCCCACAAAAAAGGCGACCATGGCAACAAAGGAGCTGCCATGTTTGACCCAAAGCCTTTGCTGGCACCTGCGCTGGCGGGCCATGACATGGGTTTGATCAGCGAGGCAGGCATGCCCGCGGTGGCCGACCCCGGCAGCTCCATCGTGCGTGCAGCGCATGACCTGGGCATTCGCGTTGTGCCGCTGGTTGGACCTGTTTCACTGCTCTTGGGACTGGCTGCCAGTGGACTGAACGGCCAAAACTTTGCCTTTGTCGGCTATGTACCGCAGGATCACAGCGAGCGCACAGCCCGCATCAAGGAACTGGAAGGTTTGGCTTTGCGCCACGGCCAGACACAGCAGTTCATCGAGACGCCTTATCGCAATGCGGCGCTTTGGCAGGCGCTGCTGCAGACGCTTCAGCCCAACACCCGCCTGGCCATGGCCAGCGGATTGACGCTGGAGACTGCACGCATCGAAAGCCACTTGGTGCGCGAATGGCGTCAGCGCAATGCCCCGCCAGACAACCGCACCCCCGTGGTTTTCGCCATAGGGCGATGAAATCAGAAAAGCGGCTTTCGCCGCTTTCTTTTTTTGATAGCTTGCACCGCTGTTCAGATATGGACTTCAGACTGATTTCAAGCGCAACTCAATAGCAGTCAAGCGCAAAGCGCTATCAAAATAGATTTCAACGAATGCTGGGGGCCAGCTCTCGCATGGCCTGAACCGAACCAGCACCGACGGCTGCACCAAAGCGCTTGGCCAGGCGCTCCGCCACATTGTCACGTCGGGTGTAGTCAATGACTTCTTCCGCCTTGACCACCTCACGAGCCACGTAGTCCAGACTTCCCAGCTTGTCGGCCAGACCCAGCTCGACAGCTTGTTGCCCCGTCCAGAATAGGCCGCTGAACATTTCAGGGGTTTCATGTAAGCGGTCACCACGACCGGCTTTGACGACACCGATGAACTGGCGGTGAATCTGCTCCAGCATCTGCAGCGCAAACTCTTTTTGCTGCTCAGACATGGGGCTGAACGGATCCAGGAACCCCTTGTTCTCGCCCGCAGTCAGCAGTCGCCGCTCCACGCCGACCTTGTCCATGACTCCCGTAAAGCCAAAGCCATCCATCAAGACACCAATGCTGCCCACGATGCTGGCTTTGTCGACAAAGATTTCATCGGCCGCCGATGCAATGTAGTAAGCAGCCGAGGCACAGGTTTCTTCAACCACCGCATACAAAGGCTTGTTGTACTTGGCCTTCAGGCGCGTCATCTCGTCGTTGATGATGCCGGCCTGCACAGGACTGCCTCCAGGCGAGTTGATCAAAAGCACCACAGCACGTGAGCCCGAGTCCTCAAACGCACTGCGCATGGCCGCAACAACAAACTCTGCACTCGCGTCAGCCCCCGAGGCGATTTCTCCCTTGATCTCCACCACAGCCGTATGGGGCGAAGTACTGGTCTTCGTCGCCGTGTCCTTGAAAAACACCATCCACAGCGCCAGCAACACCACGACAGACCACAGCAAGCGGCTAAAAAATCTCCAGCGCCGTGCGGCACGCTGCTCTTTGATGGAAGCAAAGACCAGCTTTTCCAGCACATCCCGCTCCCAGCCCCCGCTACCGGGTGCTTTAGGAGTCGCGGAAGCCTCGGCCGATCCGGCTGAGGCCTTGGACCACAGGTCAGCACCCGGCGTCACATGGGACTGCGAATCATGGTTGTCAGGAGTGTTTGGGGAACTCATCTCAAAACTCAATTGGCTTTAGTTGTGGGCCAGTATGCCAGCGCACCATGCCATCGCTTTCGCTCAAGGCGATTTTCACCAGTCCACCCCGGCAAGGGCCGCCAGCGCAGGCACCGCTGTCAGGTTCATAGGCCGCTCCGTGGGTAGAACACAACAGCCAGCGCCCGGAGTCATCAAAGAACTGCCCTTCCTGATAGTCCATTTCCATGGGGATATGGGTGCAGCGATTCAGATAGGCATGGACCTGCCCTTGATAGCGAATCGCAAAAGCCCGGCTGCTTTGCCCTGCATACAGCACATCGAAACCCAGCGCCTTGCCACCGTCAATCAGCTCTGCACTGCTGCACAAGTTCACAGCATCCGTCATATTCACCTCAGGCGTTGGCCAGCAGCCAAGTGCGCAATTGCTGCGCCGAATCAGCGACAAATAAAGGATTGAATTGAGCAAAGCTGTCGGGCGGATGGGCACCATAAGAGACACCCACGCAGGGGCAACCGGCATTCACCGCCATCTGCAAGTCGTGTGTGGTGTCGCCAATCATCAACGTGCGCTCAGGCTCCACGCCAAACTCTGACATCAGCTCATGCAACATCAGCGGGCTAGGCTTGCCTGCCGTTTCATCTGCCGTGCGCGAGCCATCAAACAAACCTTTGAGTTGCGGGTCCTGCAGCGCCTGATTCAGGCCCATGCGGCTCTTGCCTGTGGCCACGGTCAGCCAGTGACCCCGGCTGCGCAAATCGTCCAGCAACGGCAATATGCCGTCAAACAGGCAAATATCGTCCTGATGCTTGAAAAAGTGAAAGCGATAACGATTGGCCAGATCCTGATACTTCTCAGGCGGCACATCAGGTGCCGCCCGGGCCAGGGCGGGCATCAGCGCCATGCCGATCACATAGGCAGCCTGCTCGTCACTGGGCACGGTGCCTCCTACATCGCGCACCGCCTCCTGAATGCTGCGGCTGATGATGGCGGTGGAGTCCGCCACAGTTCCATCCCAGTCAAAGGCAATCAAATCGAAGCGGCGCAGGCGCGGCTTGCTATCATTTCCGCTATGGTTTTCAGTAATCATGAAGCCTTTTCAGTTCACAAAATCCGCCAGCTCCGGTGGCAGCTCGGCACGCAGCTCGATGCGCTCACCGCTGGCAGGATGATTGAACTGTAGCCGCCAGGCGTGCAGAAACATGCGTTTGAGCCCATGCTTCTGGACACGACGGTTGAGATCAAAATCACCATATTTGTCATCGCCCACGATGGAGTGACCTTGTGAAGACAGGTGAACGCGAATCTGGTGCGTGCGCCCGGTCTTGATGGTCACCTCCAGCAGGCTCATGGCAGGCAGGCCCTGCAAGGGACGCGCTTCAATGAGCTTGCGAATCTTGACCAAGGTGATGGAGCGCATGCCATCCGGATCGTCCTGCGTGGTCACACGCACACGGCGCTCGCCGTCGGCCTGCAGATATTTGTGCAGCGGCGCATCAATCACCTTTTTATTGGCAGGCCAAGTCCCTTGCACCAGTGCCAGATAGGTCTTGCCCGTTTCACGCTCGCGGAACTGATCTTGCAGATTGATGAGTGCCGAGCGCTTTTTAGCTACCAGCAAAATGCCCGAGGTTTCTCTGTCCAGCCGGTGCACCAGCTCGAGGAACTTGGATTCGGGTCTTGCCTGGCGCAACTGCTCAATCACACCAAAGCTCACGCCCGAGCCACCATGCACCGCCACGCCTGCGGGCTTGGACAGAGCAATCATGTGCTCATCCTCCAACAGGGCGGGAAAATCCTTAGCAGGCGCTGGACGCTCCGCTTTTTCGCTCACTTTTTCGGAAATCCGCACCGGGGGAACTCGCACCACATCGCCAGGCTGAACCCGGGTCTCAGCGCTGACGCGCCCTTTGTTGATACGCACTTCACCGCTGCGGATAATGCGGTAGACATGGGTCTTGGGCACCCCTTTGAGGTGGCGCATGAGGAAGTTGTCGAGTCGCTGTCCGGCGGAGTCTTCATCCACCTCGATCAAGCGCACTGAGGCCGCGGCCGTATTCTGGGTCCGGTCCTGCGCCGGTTTGCCCTCTATAATGTGTTTCACCTGTGCCGAGCTTAGTTGTAAGTGATTGATTCGCATGGAGTTTAGTCCAAACAATCATTTCCCACCGCACAGGCAGGTCGATGCCCGCCAGTTTTGTACACGCAAACTGCAGCCCAGAAGCGCTGCAGCAGCCTGTGAAAGTCTGGCAAAGGCTGACGAATTGAAACACTGATACGGAATCTCATACCGGGCAGTTGGCTCAGGCAAAGCAGCCTGCAACTGCCGGTTTTCTCAACGAGCATGTGGATCTTTTGGACATTGCTGATCAACCTCTGGGGCAAGGCACAGCCGGCCTCCGAGACGAGTCGTGTCCTGAAGGTGCCACCCACCTCCCCTGCACGCGCACCGGTTTTTTTTGTTCCCCGTCTGCATGCGCGTCCTCTGCTGCTCGTCCCCCGGCCTGTACCTCCGCTACTGACTTGAGATCAGGCCAGTAGCGCAGTCCTGTACCGCCCCCAGATTCCTGATCCGTTTCAACCGTTCGTCTGGCATCAAGGCTCTCCGTAGAGCCCGTCTTTGATTACCAGTCAAAGGTGCGTTGGTCTGTGACCAGCGCGCCCTATAAAACGAATAAAGGAAGCGCATCATGAAACGGATGCTGATTAACGCGACGCAGTCTGAAGAACGCCGCCTGGCCATTGTTGACGGCCAGAAACTGCTGGACTACGAGATCGAAATCGAAGGTCGCGAACAACGCAAGGGCAACATCTACAAGGCCGTTGTGACCCGTGTCGAGCCATCGCTCGAAGCCTGCTTTGTGGACTATGGCGAAGACCGCCACGGCTTTCTGCCCTTCAAGGAAATCTCCAAGCAATACTTTGCCGAAGGCGTCTCTCCCAGCCAGGCCCGCATCAACGATGTGATCCGCGAAGGCCAGGAACTGATCGTCCAGGTCGAAAAAGAAGAGCGTGGCAACAAGGGCGCCGCCCTGACCACCTTCATCTCTCTGGCCGGCCGCTATGTGGTGCTGATGCCCAACAACCCCCGTGGCGGTGGCGTTTCTCGCCGCATCGAGGGCGAAGATCGCGCCGAGCTCAAGGAAGCCATGGACCAGCTGGAATACCCCAAGGGTATGTCCATCATCGCGCGCACCGCAGGTATCGGCCGTACCGCGCCCGAGCTGCAGTGGGACTTGAACTACCTGCTCAAGCTGTGGAGCGCCATCGACGGGGCAGCCAAGGCCTCCAAGGGCGCTTTCCTGATTTATCAGGAGTCCAGCCTTGTCATTCGCGCCATCCGCGACTATTTCAACAATGACATCGGCGACATCCTGATCGACACCGATGACATCTACGAACAGGCCCAGCAGTTCATGGCGCATGTGATGCCTGAGCACGCTGCGCGTGTGAAGCGTTACCGTGATGACGCTCCCCTGTTCAGCCGTTTCCAGATCGAGCACCAGATTGAGTCTGCCTACTCGCGCACCGTGACCCTGCCATCGGGCGGCGCCATCGTGATCGACCACACCGAAGCGCTGGTTTCCGTGGACGTGAACTCGGCCCGCGCCATCAAGGGCGGTGACATCGAGGAAACCGCAACCCGCACCAACTTGGAAGCCGCCGACGAAGTAGCCCGTCAGATGCGCCTGCGCGACCTGGGCGGTCTGATCGTGATCGACTTCATCGACATGGAAGAGTCCCGCAACCGCAAGGAAGTGGAAAACCGCCTGCGCGATGCCTTGCGCCAGGACCGTGCCCGCGTGCAGTTCGGCACCATCAGCAAGTTCGGCCTGATGGAAATGAGCCGCCAGCGCCTCAAGCCCGCGCTCTCCGAAGGTGCGCACATCAACTGCCCACGCTGCAGCGGCTCCGGCCACATCCGCGACACCGAGTCTTCGGCGCTGCAGATTCTGCGCATCATTCAGGAAGAGTCCATGAAGGACAACACGGCCGCCGTGCACTGCCAGGTGCCTGTGGAAGTGGCTTCCTTCCTGCTCAACGAAAAGCGCAGCGAAATCACCAAGATCGAGCTCAAGCAGCGTGTCAACGTCATCATGGTGCCCAACAAGTCCATGGATACGCCGCACTACAAGCTCGAGCGCCTCAAGCACGATGACACGCGCCTGGAGTCCATGGAAGCCAGCTACAAGCTGGCGGACGAGCCCGAGGACGTGACCACTGTTACCCGCCGCTCGCAGGAGCCCACCAACAAGCAAACCCCCGTCATCAAGGGCGTCCTGCCCGATGCACCGGCTCCTATTGCAGAGCCTCGTCCTCCCCGCCAGCAGCGCACAGCCACTGCAGCAGCGGCCCCGGCTCCTTCTGCAGCCCGCCCCGCAGTGCGCGAGCAAGGCTTCTTTGCCTGGCTCAAGAATCTGTTCGGCTTTGGCACACCTGCGCCTGTTGCTGCTGCGCCTGTCGCAGAGGCAGCAGCTCCCGCGCCTCGCGAAGGCAACCGTGATGGCCGCCGTGGCGACCGCAACCGCCGAGGTGGCGAGCGCAGCGACCGTAATGAGCGCAGTGAGCGCAACGGCGGCGAGCAACGGAGCGAGCGCGGCGGAGACCGCAACAACCGTCGTAACGGTGCCAACCGTGACGGCGAACAACGCAACGAACGCCCCGATCAGCAGCAACCCCGCCAGGAGCGCAACGAACGCGGCAACCGCCGTGGCGGCGAGCGTGGCGAACGCAATGAGCGCCGTGATGATCGTCAACCTCAGGTAGCAGAAGCGACCCTGAACGGTGAAGAGTTCAACACTCAGGCACAGGCTGCAAAGCCAGAGCGCAGCAGCCGCCATGAGCGTGGTGAGCGCGGTGAACGAGCAGAGCGTGGCGAGCGCACAGAACGCGGTGAAGGCCGCCGTGAGCGCCAGCAGCGCAATGCCGAAGCCCAGCCCGTGATGCAGCCTGTGGCAAACGAGAACGCACTGCAGGTTTCTGCAACGGAAGCACCGGATGCCCAGACTCAGGATGCACAAGGCGAGCAACAGCCGCGCGAGCAGCGTCAGCGTCGCTCACGCGATCGCTATGGCCGCGACCGCCGCGACCGTGCACCACGTGATGCACAGGCAGGCGAAGCCGCCTTTGCCGAGCAAGCTGCGACGGCTGCGCCTGATGTAGCCATGGAAGCGCCCGCCTCCGAAGCGGGTGAGCAACCTGCTCGTCGCAGCTACTTTGATGCTGTTGCGCCTCAAGCCCATGCTGAGCAAGCGCCTGCAGCTACAGAAGTAGAAGCACCTGTGGCTACGACAGAAGTCGCTCCTGCTGTGCAGGAAGCTGCTGCGCCTGTGACAGCTGCTGCCGAGTCTCAGCCTGTTGCTGCTGTGGCAGAAGTGGCTCCTGCCGCTGAGCCAGTTGTCACTGAAGCTGCTGCTCCAGTGGTCGAGGCTGCCGCTCCTGTCATGTCTGCCGCCCCTGCAACGCCCAAGGTCCAGGCCTATGAGCTGCCTCTGGCCGAGTTGCACGCTCTGGCTGCTGCTTCGGGTCTGGAGTGGATCAACTCCGACGCTGACAAGGTGGCCGCTGTGCAGGCAGCCATCGCTGCCGAGCCCAAGCCCGTGCGCCTTCCTCGCGAGCGCCCCGCCCCCGTGGTGCTGGACGAAGGCCCGCTGATTCTGGTCGAGACCCGCAAGGATCTGAGCCTGATGCAGCTGCCTTTCGAGAAGGAAGAGCAGGCCGCTGGCCTCAACGCCTAAGCAAGCTGCCTTGCGGCATCACAGGGCCAAGGAAACCTGTCCACCACGGTGGATGGGGCCTTGGCCCTTTTTCATGCAGCCCTTTGTTGAATTTGTTAGCTTCAAGCCATGCTGTTTCTGATCTCTCCGGCCAAATCGCTGGACTACGAAAGCCCTATTTCTGCCGAACTTCCTCACACACTGCCGGTATTTCCACAGCAGTCCCTGGAGCTGATTGGTGTGCTGCGCGAAAAATCGCCCCAGCAACTGTCCGAGCTGATGAGCATCAGCGACAAGCTGGCCGTGCTCAATGTGGGACGCTATGAAGCTTTCAGCCCCCGGTTCACGGCTCAGAACTCGCGACAAGCCGTACTGGCTTTCAACGGTGATGTCTACGAAGGCCTGAATGCGGCCAGCCTCAAGCCCAAAGAGCTGGACTGGGCCCAGGAGCATGTGGTGATTCTCAGCGGGCTCTACGGCGTGCTGCGTCCGCTGGACCTGCTGCAGCCCTACCGTCTGGAAATGGGCACTAAGCTGGAAAATGCCCATGGCAGCAACCTCTACCAGTTCTGGGGCTCGCAAATTGCCAATTACCTGAACGAGCGCAGCAGCGAGCAGCCCGAAGCCGAGCGCATTGTGGTCAACCTGGCTTCACAGGAATATTTCAAGGCCGTAGATTTGAAGACGCTCAAAGCACCTGTCGTGGAATGCGTGTTCGAAGACTACAAGGGCGGCAAATACAAAATCATCAGCTTTCACGCCAAACGTGCGCGTGGCCTGATGGTGCGCTGGGCCGTTCAGCACAAAGCCAAAAAGGTGGCTGACTTGCGCAAGTTCGATCTGGAAGGCTATGCCTTTGCCGAGCAGGCCAGTACCGCCACCAGACTGGTGTTCCGCCGCAGGCAGGAAGACTGATTCGCATTGAAATCAAGCGCAGTGCGCACTAGCATGGTCGACATGAGCACATCTACCCAAGACGAGTTCGTCACCCCTCCCGGCCTCACCCCCGAGTTAATGCAATGGCTGCACGCACAAGCTGCCAGCGGCGTGCCTCCACACTCGCTGCTGCAATCCATACGCAAGGCAGGCTGGGCCGAACACTTGGCCAGACGCGCTCTATCGCTGCCGGAAGAGGGGCCTCTGCCTTTTCCCTTTGCTTCCGCACAGCGTCAGCAGCCAATGGCAGAGCAGCCCCGTGGCGGCAGCGTGCCCGAGCCCGATCTGCATAACGACCCTTGCGTCATCGATGCCGGAGACCGCGAGGTGCATGTCCTGACCAGCCTGCGCCAGCCACGCGTGGTGGTATTTGGCAATCTGCTGTCTGATGAAGAGTGCGAAGCCATCATCGCAGCCGCACGCCCCAGACTGCAGCGCTCTTTGACCGTCGATAACCAAAGCGGCGGCGAAGCCGTCAACGATGACCGCACCAGCAGTGGCATGTTCTTTCAGCGTGACGAGAACGAAGTCATCAGCCGCGTGGAGCAGCGCATTGCCCGGCTGCTCAACTGGCCCGTCGAAAACGGCGAAGGCCTGCAGGTGCTGCACTACCGCCCAGGCGCCGAGTACAAGCCGCACTACGACTACTTTGCCCCCAACGAGCCTGGAACGCCCACCATTCTCAAGCGCGGTGGCCAGCGCGTAGGCACCTTGGTCATGTACCTCAATGAGCCCACGCGCGGCGGCGGCACGGTCTTTCCCGACATCGGTCTGCAAGTCGTCCCCAGGCGCGGCAATGCCGTGTTCTTCAGCTATGACCGCCCCGACCCCGCGACAAAGTCCCTGCATGGTGGAGCGCCAGTTCTCGAAGGAGAAAAGTGGATTGCCACCAAATGGCTGCGCGAGAGAGAGTTCAAGTAAAAACAGCCTACAGCCCATATCCATCAAGCGCAGCTAGCTATCATTTTTACTAGCTGCGCATTGTTTTCTGTACTTATGAATACTCCTGAACAATCCCAGCTGGGCAAAAGCTCGGCCTATGTGGACCAGTACGACGCGTCCCTGCTTTTCCCCATTCCACGCCTGGTCAAGCGCGAAGAGATTGGCGCCGGCAGCAATCCGCCTTTTTTTGGTGCTGACCTGTGGACGGCGTTCGAGCTGTCCTGGCTCAATCTGCGCGGCAAACCACAGGTGGCACTGGCGCACTTCACCATCCCCTGTGAAACGCCGAACCTGATCGAGAGCAAGTCCTTCAAGCTCTACCTGAACAGCTTTAACAACAGTTGCTTTGCCGACGGCAGCGAAGTGCTGGCACGTCTTCGCGCCGACCTCTCCGAAGCCGTCTGGCGCGGCAGCGACCACAAGGGCAGCATTGGCGTGCAACTGATCGACGTCGAGAAGTTCAATGCCCAGCAAGTCCATGAGCTGGACGGCCAGCTGCTGGATCGACTGGATGTGGAGTGCACGCAATACACCCCGGCTCCAGAGCTGCTTCGCGCCAGCCATGGTGAAGCTCCTGTGTCGGAAACCCTGGTCAGCAATCTGCTCAAAAGCAACTGCCTGGTGACCGGTCAGCCCGACTGGGGCAGCGTGCAAATTCAATACACAGGTCCGCAAATCGATCAAGAAGGCCTGCTGCAGTACCTGGTGAGCTTTCGCAACCACAACGAATTTCATGAGCAATGCGTGGAACGCATCTTCATGGATGTGTGGTCCCGCTGCAAACCCATCAAGCTGGTCGTCTATGCCCGCTACACCCGCCGCGGCGGCCTGGACATCAACCCCTTGCGCACCAGCCACCCCGGTGCCCTGCCCGCCAACGTGCGTACGGCAAGGCAGTAAAGATTGCGGGCTTGCGAAGCCCCCAATAAATAGAAGCTGCTTACGCTGATGAACACTTGATTTCAGATCGTTTTCTACCTGAAACCAACTATGAACCAGCGCTTGCAGCTCCTTTTTTTGACACTCTGCCCTATCTGAACAGAAGCGCTACCGCCCCCAAGGGGCATCATCCTGCCCCTGCAAAGCCTCTGCATAACGCAAGTCCTGCTTGCGCAGCCACAGGCCGTTGACGCCCTGGCGCAGCGGCTCCACGCTGGCGCGCTGCCAGCTCTGGGGCACCAGCAACTGGCGCAAGCCAGGCTGCCCAGTGCTCGCACCGGGCTCAGAGGCCGTCTGCTCTTCATCGGCTGGCAATGGCTCATCTTGCCAATGCAGGCCCTGGGCATCCCAGCTCTTGAGCACGGGCATGCGGGCCTTGATCTCCAGCGTGCGCAGCTCTTTTTCCACGGGGTTGAGCCAGTGCAGCTTCCACAGCCCCAGCTCGCCGTACCGGCTCTCCACCGGCTCAAGCACCGCCCAGCCTTCACCGGAGGGATGCGGACAGGCACAAGGCCCCACACCGCACAAAGCCAGGCCGCTGCGCGTCATGGCGACACCATCCTTGCTCAGCTCATCGGCTTGCCAATAGCTGTTGACGCCCTCGTTCACACCACCCCACCACCACAGGCTGTCGCCACGGACTTCATCGCGCCAGACATAGTCACCATCCGCACAAGGGTGCTGAATCTGCTTGACCGAGCGCCAGCGTGGCAGCAGCTGCCAGCGCCCCTGGACATCGGGTGCCAGCTCTCGCTCTGCGTACAAGGGACGCCAGTCTGGCCGGGCCAGATGGCTGGCCGACACAGACTGCAAAGGCCAGCGCCAGGAGGCTGTGGAGGGGTCCCAGTCCTTATCGGCCAGACTGGCCGTGAGTGCTACCACCCGCACACGTGCAGCCATGTCCCCTTTCTGTGTGCCTTTGAGGGCGGGGACCGCCTGCAGCCGCACGACAGGCCAGGGCAGGTCAATGCTTTGCAGGCGCTCACCATCCCAGACCTGCAAGCTGCCGCTGCCGCCACGCATGGGCGCGCGTCCATGGGGCATGAGAATGGCCCAGCGCCCCTGCACAATCACATGCTCCAGCGCCCAGGCTCCCGGCAGGTGGCGCTCTCCCCACTGCAGGTTATAGGCCGCTGTTTCACCCAGCTCATCCTTGGCGGGCTTGGCCAGCGTCCAGATCATGCGCTGGCCCTTCAAGGGCTCGCTTTGCGCTCTCCACAGGGCCGGCTGGGCCGGGTCGCGCAGCCAGTCAAAGGCCACGGCCAGCGACGGCTTGAGCATGGGCAGCCCATCCCGTTCGTGACCGACGCACACCTCGGTCTCGCTCATGATGCAGCTGATGCTGGTGCCGTCATGCAGACGCTCGATATCAGGAATATCCACGCTGACGCGCTGCAGGATCAGGTCTTGATTCCAGCTCAGTTCCAGAGAGCCTGCCTCCTCTGCTTGGGCCTCTCCAGCCTTCCAGCACAGGCCCAGCGCCCATGGCTTGCTATCTTCAGGCATCAGTTCCGGCCACTGCTGCCAGCCGCGCTCCATGGTCCAGGCCACCAGCCTCAGACTGTTCTGACTGGCATCGCCCTGCGTTGGATAGGCATACAGCGCAAAGGCTTGGGCATCGGCCCGCCAGACCATGCTATGGCTCTCATCCAGGCCCCAGGGCTGAAGACTCTCTCCCAGCATCAGCTGCCAGTGCGGGTTCTGCAGTGGCGCCATGGGATAGCGCAGCTTGCGCAGCGAAGCCGGCCAGTGCCGCTTGAGTGTCAGTTGCGGCACGGCTGTGGGCTGCGAGGGCTGAGGCAGCACGGGCATGGGGCGGCCAACCTCTGTCGGCAAGCTCTCGGCAGGTACCCACAAATCCACGACCTGCACCAGCGGCTGAGCGGCAGCTGCTACATGCTCACCCAGCCAGACATCGAAGTTGATATCCGAAAGAATCACATGCGCATCGTCGGCAATACCGCTCTCGTTGATGCTCTCTCCGCTCCAGCGTGGCATACGCCAGTGGATTGCATCCAGCAACTCCCCTTCGGCCTTGGTAATCAGCCAGCTGCGCCGGGATTTGCGGTCTACCAGATGGGCAAGCTCGCTGTCATAAAAGCCGGTACGCAGCCAGCGCCCGTCATAGGAGGTGTGCATGTCCATCTCCCAGACATGGGGCAGATAGACGCCATCCGAGCACATCACATCGCCATAGAGCGGACCGCCCATGCCTCGCTCTCCCTGGGGACGAAAATTCACATCCTTATTGCTCTCATCCGCAATATCAGCATGCGCTTCCAGCTCTGATTTTGATAGCTTTGAAGCACTCACTGCCGAGGCCTGACTGTCTGCCAGAGGCTTTCCCTCAGGCGCAGGTAGATCGGCTTGGGCAGACGCGGACCGCCCCCCACCGTCACGCAGACGTGAAATCAGCCAGACCAGCAAACACAGGGCCAGCGCCGCAATAGCAATCAGGGTCAGCACAACACTCATGCCGTCATCCTACAGAAAGCACACACAAAAAAAGCAGCTCGCAAGCTGCCTTTTTTGGCCTGTGCCAAAGCCTCAAAGATTGAACACGTCGACCGAGCGCTCCAGCGTTTTCGCGCTCAGGCGCAGCGACTCGGCCGCACTGGTGGACTCTTCCACCAAGGCGGCATTTTGCTGGGTCACCGAATCCAGCTGCGCCACGGCTTCGTTGACCTGAGAGATGCCAATGGACTGCTCGCGCGTGGCAACGCTGATCTGGTGCACCAGCGAGCTGACCTTGTCCACGGCTTGCACCATGCCGTCAATTGTCTGCCCTGCCGCACGCATGCGCGCATTGCCATCGTTGATGCCGTCAACCGTGCGATTGATGAGCACGCTGATTTCCTTGGCAGCCTCTGCGCTGCGCTGGGCCAGCGCCCGCACTTCGGCCGCCACCACGGCAAAGCCACGGCCTTGCTCACCGGCACGCGCAGCCTCCACCGCCGCATTGAGCGCCAGCAAATTGGTCTGGAAAGCAATGCTCTCGATCACGCCAATGATCTCGCTCATGCGAGTGGACGAACCACGAATATGCTCCATGGCCTGACCCACCTCGCTGATGGCCATACCGCTGCGGCTGGCCACCTTGGAGCTTTCATCGCTGGCACCGGCCATGAATTGCGCCGTATCTGCCGTCTGCGAGACCGTGCCGGAAATCTCCTCCATCGACGCAGCCGTCTGCTGCAGACTGGAGGCCTGAGACTCCGTGCGTCCGGCCAGCTCAAAGCTACTCTGGGCGATTTCATGCGCCGTGCGTGCAAAGCCCTGCACCTCGGTGCGCACATCGCCCACCACGGCTCGCAAATTGATCTGAATCTGCTGCAGTCTCAGCATCAGCGCGCCCATGGCACCGTTGTAGTTCTGGCTGCACTCGGTGCTCAGATTGCAGGCGGCCACATCGGCGGCAAAACGGCTGGCCTCATCAAGCCCCGCCACGCAGCGGCGATGAAAGCGCCACAGCACAAAAATGCCACCGGCCATCAAAGTAGCAGCGCGCCAGCCCCAGGCCGCAGCGCCCTGCCAGCCCAGCATGTCCGGCACCATGACAATCAAGGCCACGATGGCCAGCAGCCATGCCATGCGTGCCACCAGGCCCACGTCCTGACGCCCATCCCACCAGGCCATCAGCCCCAGGCGACGGATCTCTCCGCCACGCAGGCGAATGCTGGCCTTGCCCTGCTTTTCCTCGTCACGCATGCGTGCATACAAGGCCTCGGCTTCAGCCACTTCTTTGGCGGAAGGCTTGGTGCGCACCGACAGATAGCCACGCGGCTTGCCTCCTTCCATGATGGGGGTGACATTGGCACGCACCCAGTAATGATCGCCATTTTTGCGGCGGTTCTTGACCAGAGCCGTCCAGGGGTAGCCATGTGCAATGGTGCGCCACATGTCCTTGAAGGCTGCGGACGGCATGTCCGGATGGCGGATCAGGTTGTGGGGCTGGCCGATCAGCTCTTCATAGGTAAAGCCGCTGACCCGCACAAATGCCGGGTTGCAGTGCGTGATTTCGCCCTTGGTATTGGTACTGGAGACGAGCAGCTCATCACCTGGAAAATCATAGTTTTGTTGGGTAATCGGCAGGTTCACACGCATGACTTGCACTCCTCCAGGAAGCCTATTTTTTATTCAAAAGCGATCAATCCGGGAGACGTCCAGGGCCGCACCAGCATAGATACACAATCTCACACTTGAATCATCGCACACGGTCGATGCCCGTACACAGGGGCTCAGAACAAGGAAGCAGTGTAGGGATCATGGTTCTTGACGGACATCAGCGCCTGAGGCCTGAGCAATAGCTCCCGCGCCACAGGGTCGTGCGCAGCGGCCTTCCACGCCTTTTCGTCAATCAAGCCCGAAACCTTGACCCCCAGCAAGCGTATGCGCCTGCCCAGTGGCACCCGTTTGAGGCACTGTCCGGCCGCCTGCCGAATGGCAGCCGCATTCTGCACAGGCAGACTCAGGGTCTGATCTCGCGTGGCAATCTTGAAGTCGTCATAGCGCAGCTTGATGCCTACCGTGCGCCCCACATAGCCTTTGCGCTTCAGGTCTTCCGCAACACGCTCACACAGCCCGGTGAAGATCGCCCCCAGCTCGGCCCGGTCTTGCACTGCATGCAGGTCGCGCTCAAAGGTGGTTTCGCGGCTCATGGACACAGGCTCGCTTTCTGTCACCACCGGCCTCTCATCTCGCCCCCATGCAGACTCATGCAGCCAGTGGCCATAGCTTTTGCCAAACCAGTGCAGCAATTGCGGCAGGCTTTGCGCGGCCAGATCGCCAATGGTTTCTATGCCCAGACTTTTGAGCTTGGCATCGGCCTTGGGGCCTATGCCGTTGACCTTGCGGCAGGCCAGCGGCCAGATCTGGCTTTGCAGATCTTCGGGCTGGACGATGGAGATGCCATTGGGCTTGTTGAATTCGCTGGCCATCTTGGCCAGCAGCTTGTTGGGCGCCACGCCGACCGAGCAGGTCAGGCCCGTCGCGTCAAAGATGGATTTCTGAATCAAGCGCGCCAGGACTCGCCCCCCCTCGCGCTGGCCACCGGGCACGTCGGTGAAGTCGATATAGACCTCATCCACCCCGCGGTTCTCCATGACGGGAGCAATCGACACGATGATCTCTTTGAAGGCGCGCGAGAAACGCCGGTATTCGGCAAAGTCCACGGGCAGCAAAATCGCCTGAGGGCAGAGCTTGGCGGCCTTCATCATGCCCATGGCCGAACCCACACCAAACTGCCGCGCCGGATAAGTGGCGGTGGTGATGACGCCGCGCCCCGTGTAGTCGCGCAGCAGCGGAAAGTCCGCCACCGGAATCTCTGCCAGCGGCAGCCCCGCATGGCGCGCCAGCAGCGCGTCGTCAAAGCTGCGCCGCCCGCCGCCAATCACCACGGGCAGGCCCTTGAGCTGCGGATAGCGCAGCAGCTCCACCGAGGCGTAGAACGCATCCATATCCAGATGCGCAATACGCCGGGGCTTGGGTTCAGGGCTGACGGAAAGATCACTCACGCTGCCGATTTTGCCTGCGCTGGCAAGAATCGACAGCAAGCCTGCTCGGCAAGGCTTACTTGTTCGCCGCCTCGCTCTTGAGCTCCTCGACCTCGTCAAAGCGCATATCGGCGTAAGACACCCAGGTGTTGCGCTTGACCAGCCAGTAACCCAGCCAGAACACCAGAAACAACGGAATGCCCAGATAGGTGGAGATCACGCTGCCCCAGTCAATGCGCTCCTCCAGAAAGGCCTGGTAGTTCTGACCCAGCGTCACGATCAGGCACAGCACAAAGGCAAAGATGGGGCCAAAGGGAAAAGCACCCGCCTTGTAGGGCAGCAGACCCACATCGTGGCCATGCATCACATAGCCACGGCGAAAGCGGTAATGACTCACGGCAATGCCCAGCCAGACGATAAATTCCGTCATGCCCGCCAGATTCAGCAGCCAGATATAGACGGCCTGCGGGCTGTAGAGCGAAGAAAGCAGACACAGGCTGGCAATCAAGGTGCTGCCGATCAAGGCAATCAGTGGCACGCCGTTTTTGGTCAGGCGCGAAAAAATGCGCGGCGCATTGCCTTCGGTCGCCATGTTGTAGAGCATGCGCGTGGCCGCATACATGCCCGAATTTCCAGCCGACAGCACCGAAGTCAGAATCACCGCATTCATCACCGTGGCCGCCGACAGCAGGCCCGCGTGCTGAAACACCAGTGTGAACGGGCTCACGGCAATATCCGCCACCTCGGTGCGCAGCAGCTGCGGATCGGTATAGGGAATCAGAAAACCGATGACGATGATGGCCAGCACATAGAACAGCAAAATGCGCCAGAACACCTGACGAATCGCGCGCGGCACGTTCTCACGCGGGTTCTCGGATTCGCCCGCCGCCACGCCCACCAGCTCCGTGCCCTGGAAGGAGTAGGCCACGATCATGGCCACGCCTACAAAGGTGGCGAAGTTGCCCACAAAAGGCGCCTCGCCCACTGTCCAGTTCTCAAAGCCGGGCACATGGCCCGACGTGATGATGCCGAACAGAATCAGCACGCCGGTGATCAGAAACGCCACCACGGCCACCACCTTGATCAGAGCGAACCAGTATTCGGCCTCGGCAAAGCCACGCGCGGAAAACGCATTGAGCCCCACCATCAGCAGCAAAAACAGGCCGCTCCAGAGAATGCCCGGCACATCGGGGAACCAGTAGGCCATGACCAGTTGCGAGGCCACCAGATCCACGGCCACCACCACGGCCCAACTGAACCAGAAGTTCCAGCCCAATGCAAAGCCAAAGCCGCGATCCACATAGCGCGAGGCATAGGTCGAGAAAGAGCCGGCCACCGGCATGAAGGCCGCCAGCTCGCCCAGGCTGGTCATGATGTAGTACACCATGATGCCAATGAGCAAATAAGTCAGCACCGCGCCGCCAGGGCCGACCTGGGCGATGGCCGAGCCCGAAGCCACAAACAGGCCGGTGCCAATGGCGCCGCCAATGGCAATCATGCTCAGGTGGCGCTGCTTGAGCACCCGGTGCAGCTGGGGCTGCGTGTTGTTGTCACTGCTACCAGTCAGCGGCGCAGGCTGATGGTTTGCGTTGGGTTGAGACATATGTCTTGTTTTAATGGTTTGCGCCCATTCAGACAGACCACCCAGCCATCCCACAAGCGCTGCCAGACGGCAACGCGAAAAAGCGATCACGCAAAGGATCGCAGGCAACAGGGACAAAGGAACAAAGCCATGAAAGCAAAGCGCTGTGGCGGATAAGCCAGCGGCATTCGATCTCGGCAGCTACCCCGGTCGGGTGCTTCAATGGCCAGGCGGAGATATCACCGGGCCCACTGACAGGCAAAGATGGCATTTTGCCCAAATCCGCCCGCCGTCATGCGCCGGCCCATCAATGCGGGGGTGGACTCTGGGGCTGATCACACGCACTTGACAGCCCAGATCACTATGAAAATGAAAGCAGCATGCGCATGCATTTCTTTCGATTCAAGATCAAATTACTCCAAGACCAACATTTGGCAAGCGGCAATCGCTATCAAATTCATGAATGGGGCTTCACCAAGCAGCGTGATCTGCCAGCCGCCTCTGGCAAACCCGTATAGCCCGCCAACTGCATTCTTCTTACATTGGCGCCCAGGCTTTCAGCCCAGCAATGCCGAGAGAGACTGCAGCGCCAACATTGCGCCGGCAGCGCCGAAGGAGCAACCGCCCCGGAAACTCTCAGGCCAAAGGATCGGCATCGCTTTGATACACACTCTGAAGAATGTCCGGACGTCATCGTCCGCCGGGCATACCGAAGGAGCAAGCGAGCGGCGCAACCAGCGCCCAGCCTCGTGAATCTCTCAGGTCCAGAACAGAGGGGGCGTTTGCTGCGCATATTGCGCGGGAACTCCACCCTTTGACGCATCTGGAATCTGAATCATGAAAACAATCGCCGTTATCGGTGGTGGTATCACGGGCGTGACCACCGCTTATGCCCTCGCACGCCGCGGCTTTTCCGTCACCTTGTTCGAAAAGCAGCGTTACGCGGCCATGGAGACTTCGTTCGCCAACGGCGGCCAGCTCTCGGCATCGAACGCCGAGGTGTGGACGCACTGGTCCACCATCGTCAAGGGCCTCAAATGGATGCTCAAGAGCGATGCACCGCTGCTGCTCAACCCCAAGCCAAGCTGGCACAAGCTGTCGTGGTTTACCCAGTTTCTTGCTGCCATTCCCCACTACGAAAAAAACACCGTGGAGACGGCGCGTCTGGCCGTTGCGGCGCGCGAGCATTTGTTCAGCTGGGCCGAGCAAGAGGGCATCGACTTCGATCTCAAGAAGCAAGGCATCCTGCACATCTATCGTGACCGCGCCGGCTTCGAGCATGCGGGCCGGGTGTCGCAACTGCTGGCCCAGGGCGGCCTGGAGCGCCGTGCCGTCACCCCCGAAGAAATGCATGCCATCGAGCCCACGCTGTCGGGCAATTACTACGGCGGCTACTTCACGGAAAGCGACTCCACCGGCGACATTCACAAATTCACCAGCGGCCTGGCCGCCGCCTGCGCAAGACTGGGCGTGACATGCCTTTACGGCCAGGAGATCGTGTCGGTTGCCAGCAACGGCAAACAGGCCAGCGTCACCGTGCGCCAGGATCAACAAGAGGTGACGTCCACTTTCGATGCCATGGTGGTCTGCGCCGGCACGGCCAGCCGTGCACTGGCCAGCCAGCTGGGCGACAGCGTCAATATCTACCCGGTCAAGGGCTACTCGATCACCGTCAACCTGCTCGATGAGGCCAGCCAGGCAGCAGCCCCCGTGGTCAGCCTGCTGGACGACGAAACCAAGCTGGTCACCAGCCGCCTGGGCCAAGACCGGTTCCGCGTGGCCGGCACGGCGGAGTTCAATGGCTACAACAAGGACATTCGCGCCGACCGCATTCGCCCGCTGATTGACTGGGTGCAGCAGTGCTTTCCGGGCATCAGCACGCGCAGCGTCGTGCCCTGGGCGGGCCTGCGCCCCATGCTGCCCAATCTGATGCCGCGCGTGGGCCCCGGCAACAAGCCTTGCGTGTTCTACAACACCGGTCACGGCCACCTGGGCTGGACGCTGTCTGCCATTACCGCCGACATGATTGGCAACGTGGTTCTTCAGTCCATGGGCAGCGCCAGCAAGCAGCCCCGCCCGCCCACGCTGACCACCGCCAGCGCCTGATCGTGAAGTGATACAGCTACCAAAATGAAAGCTGCTTGCGCTTGATTTTTCTATGTTTCAACATCTTTTGATATTGAAACAATGACAGATAAAGTGCAGGCAGCTCTCAATATCAGAGCTGCAGACAAATCAGCACCAGCCCCAGCATCATCAGCGCCATGCCCAGCTTCTCCGTCAGCGACAGCTTTTCGCTGAACACCTTGCGCGACACCAGGTAGCTGAAGACCACCTCCACCATGCCCAGCGTGCGCACGGCGGCCGCCCCCTGCATGGCATAAGCGGTGAACCAGGCCAGCGATGCGGCGGCGCCCATGCTTCCGGCCAGCAGCGAGATGCGCCAGGCTCTGAAGATGGGCCACAGCCCCTGCTCATGGGTACGGCCAATCCAGATGCCCATGACCACAGACTGCATGGTCTGCGCCACCAGTACGCCCCAGGCACCGGACAGCCAGGGCGAAGTCACGCCCAGCCTGACAATCTCCACCGCACCGCCGCGAAAGCCCACCGTGGCCAGTGCAAAGCAGGCGCCGCAGATCAGACCATACATGGAGGACTTGCTGGCCCAGGCCGAGAGCGTGAAAAGTTGACCGCGTGGCGGCAGCGACAACATCAGCACGCCTACCGTGGCCAGCACCATGGCCAGCAGCGCCAGCCGGGTTGGCAGTTCGTGCAGGAACATGGCGGCAAACAAGGCCACTTGCAGCACCTCGGTTTTGGACAGGGTGACGGCCACGGCAAAGTTGCGCTCCTTCATGGCCATGAGCAAGGCCGCCGTGGCTGCGACCTGAAAAAAGGCGCCCAGGGCAATCCAGCCTAGATAAGCGGCACTGAAGCGAGGCAGGGTCAGCGTTGAATCTCCAAAGCTGTATAGCGCCAGCAGATACACAGCGGCAAACGGCAGGCCATAGAGAAAGCGCACCAGTGTGGCCGGCAAAGTGCCGACCTGCGCCGTCAGCGAACGCTGCGCCGTATTGCGTACGGTCTGCGCCGCTGCGGCAAACAGCACCACCAGCACCCACACATATTCCGCCCCCAAGCCTGACATACACACCTTCTTTTTCAGCAATCGAGCGAGCATAGCTCTGCGCCGCAACCGCCGCTGACGCCATTGGTGCAGCAAGCCCGCTTGAGCGGAGGTGACGCCATGCACGAAGCGCTCTGCGCTGGCTGGCGATCACCGGATATCGAGAAAATCCCCTCAAATCAGTACCTGTAAAGCACAGTTCGCTACAATTTTCGATGGGTGCCCGTCACACAAGGTGGCGATGGCAGGTGAATGTTCTTGCGCAGGTCGGGCCGCCTGCGCGCTGGTCGCACGCAATTTGCAAGCAATGTCTGAGGTCAGCCCTCGGGCTGCTCGCTTATCGTCATTGCACGACCTGCTCCACCTGAATCGACACATGGACCCACAAAAAATTGTGCAGGCCCCTGCGCCCGCTGCCTCTGCGGCATCTCCCGCCTCCCCCCGCATTCCCGCGCTGCAGTCCATGACGGAGCGCGTGCAAGCCCAGATCACCCACCTGCTGCATATCGAGTCCTTTGCCGGCATGGTGCTCATGCTGGCTGCAGCCGTCGCTTTGGTCTGGGCTAACTCCGGCGCAGCGCAAAGCTACTTCGACCTCTGGCATGCGCCAGTCGCCATGACACTGGGTCCCAGGAGCTTCAGCACCGATCTGCACTTCATCGTCAACGACGTGCTGATGACCATCTTCTTTCTGGTCGTTGGCATGGAAATCCGCCGCGAGCTGCACAACGGGGCGCTGGCCAGCCTTCGTCAGGCCAGCCTGCCGCTGATTGCTGCCATTGGCGGTGTCGTGGTTCCCGCACTCATCTATGTGGCACTGGTGGGCAGCGACAAGACGCTGCTCAACGGCTGGGCCATTCCCACGGCCACCGACATTGCCTTTGCCGTGGGTGTTCTGGCCCTGCTGGGCCGCAATATTCCGGGTGCGCTGCGCATCTTCTTGTTAGCACTGGCCATCATCGATGACATCGTGGCCGTGCTCATCATTGCCTTCTTCTATTCGGGCGGCCTGCAGGCCATGGGCTTTGTGATTGCCGGCGCCGGCGTGCTGCTGGTGCTGCTGTTCAACCGCATGGGCATTGCGGCCGCTCCCCTGTATGTGCTGCCTGGTGCCATCTTGTGGTTTGGCCTGCTCAAGACCGGGGCTCACCCGACTCTGGCCGGTGTGGTTCTGGGCCTGATGACGCCCGTGTTTGTGCGCCCTTCTCCCGTTCCACCACTGATGACCGCACAGACGGCCATGCGCAAGGCCAGCGAGCAAATGCTGACCGCTGAGCCCGACCCTCAGCACCTGCTCAGCGATCTGCGCACAGCCCAGCTGGCACAGCGCGACATGCTGCCTCCGGCGCTGCGCCTGCCCATGATTCTTCATCCCTGGGTGGCTTTTGGCGTCATGCCCATCTTTGCGCTGGCCAATGCGGGCGTGCAGTTCTCGGGCATTGACCTGAGTGCCTCTGCACCTCAGGCTACGGCGCTGGCCGTGGTTCTGGCACTGGTGCTGGGCAAGCCACTGGGCGTATTCATCTGCACCTGGCTGGCCGTCAAGAGCGGGCTGTGCAGCCTACCCGAAGGCCTGAACTGGCGCGGTGTTTTGCTGGTGGGCCTGCTGGCAGGTATCGGCTTTACCATGTCCATTTTTGTGGGTGGTCTGGCCTTTGACGATGCCAGCCTGCTGGGCGCCGCCAAGCTGGGCATTCTGGCGGCATCAGGTATTGCCGCAGTACTGGGCCTGAGCTACGGTTTTGCCATGCGCAAGCGCTTTGAATAAAGCGCATTCGACCCACGCACTGCACTCACAAAAAAAGGTCAGCCCCAAAGGGCTGACCTTTTTTTATGGATCATGATTTTTAGTTCTGCTCAAACGGCTTGGGGTAGGTTCCCGGCAGCAAAATTTCTTTGCCCACGTTGTTGATATTGGTGTGGCCGCAGAAAGCCATCGTGGTGTCCAGCTCCTTGTGGATGATCTGCAGCGCCTTGGTCACGCCTTCCTGGCCATAAGCACCGAGACCATAGAGAAAGCTGCGGCCGATCATCGTTCCCTGCGCACCCAGCGCACGGGCCTTGAGCACGTCCTGACCGCTTCGAATACCGCCATCCATCCAGACTTCGATGTCCTTGCCGGCAGCCTCGGCAATCGAAGGCAGCGCCTCAATCGATGAAGGTGCGCCGTCCAGCTGGCGGCCACCATGGTTGCTGACCACCAGTGCGTCCGCTCCGCTTTGCGCAGCCAGTCTGGCGTCTTCGGCATCCATCACGCCCTTGAGAATGATCTTGCCGCCCCAGAGCTTCTTGATCCATTCCACATCGCTCCAGTTCAGCGTGGGGTCGAACTGATCCGCCGTCCACGACGACAGCGAAGACACATCACCCACGCCATCCACATGACCGACGATGTTGCCGAAAGTGCGTCGCTTGGTACCCAGCATGCCCATGCACCAGTGCGGCTTGGTCGCCAGATTGATGAGGTTGGCAATCGTGGGCTTGGGCGGTGTGGACAGGCCGTTCTTGATGTCCTTGTGACGCTGACCGAGGATCTGCAGGTCCAGCGTCACCACCAGCGCCGAGCAGTTGGCGGCCTTGGCACGGTTGATCAGGCGCTCCATAAAGGCCTTGTCGCGCATCACATACAGCTGAAACCAAAAGGGGTGCTGCTGCGTGTGCTCGGCAATGTCTTCCAGCGAGCAGATGCTCATGGTGGACAGCGTGAACGGAATGCCAAACGCCTTGGCTGCCTTGGCGCCCAGGATTTCACCATCGGCATGCTGCATGCCGGTCAGCCCTGTGGGTGCGATGGCCACCGGCATGCTCACATCCTCACCAATCATGGTGCTGCGTGTGCTGCGCCCCTCCATATTCACCGCCACACGCTGTCGCAGCTTGATTTTCTGGAAGTCGTCCTCGTTGGAATGATAGGTGCCCTGGGTGTAGGAGCCCGAATCTGCATAGTCATAAAACATGCGCGGCACACGGCGCTTGGCCACTACGCGCAGGTCTTCGATACAGGTGATTTTGGAAAGATCGCTCATCAGCGCATTGTCCTCAGAACCGAGGCCAAGTTAACGCTTTCCGGCAGAAAAACTGCCTCTCCAATATCAGCTGTGCTCAAGAAAGCACTCAAACTGGTATTACCAATTAATTTCAAAACTCAAGGGAAAACCATGCAATGACTTATTTGAAGTCATTTCTACAATCCACAATCATTTTTACAAACTTATTGGTCATACCAATTAAAACAGACTCAGACTTGCCATGTGCCTGACGTGCCATGTCAAAGCCTGTGACATTTGGGGAGACATTGCGCATGAATCTTGGACAAACGCTTTTAGCCCTGACCCCCATCGCGGTGGTCTTTCTTTTGATGGTGGTACTTGGGCGATCTGCCAAGCTCTCCATGAGTTCTGCCTACATAGTCACGGCCCTGCTGGCGCTGTTCGTCTGGAAAGCACCCGGCGCCGTGGTGGCGGCCGCCACGGTCAATGGCATCGTCACAGCCATCACCTTGCTGTTCATCGTGTTCGGCGCAGTGCTGCTGCTCAACACGCTCAAGGAAAGCGGCGCGCTGCGGGCAATACGTCAGGGCTTCATGGACATATCCCCCGACCGCCGCGTGCAGGTCATCATCGTGGCCTGGCTGTTTGGCTCGCTGATCGAAGGCTCCTCCGGCTTCGGCACACCATCCGCTGTGGGAGCCCCTCTGCTTCTGGCTCTGGGCTTTCCCGCCATGGCAGCAGTGATGTCGGTGCTGGTGATCCAGTCCACGCCCGTGTCCTTTGGCGCCGTAGGCACGCCCATGCTGGTGGGCGTGCGCTCCGGCATCGACAACAAAGCAGATGTTGCGCAGCTCATCGCCCCCATGCAGCCCATGGACTACCTGCTGCAGATCGTTAGCAATGTGGCCTTGATTCACGCCATCGTCGGCTTTGCCATTCCGCTGATCCTGTGCGGCATGCTGACACGCTTTTTCGGTGCCCGACAATCCTTCACCGAAGGTCTGAAGGCCTGGAAGTTCGCTCTGTTCGCAGGTCTGGCATTCACCGTTCCCTATTACCTGATCGCCAGCACCCTGGGTCCGGAGTTTCCGTCGATGGTCGGTGCCCTGATCGGTCTGGTGATCGTCATCGGCGCTGCGAAAAAAGGCTTTCTGGTTCCCAAGCAAAGCTTTGACTTTCCTCCCCGTGCCAGCTGGGAAAAGAAGTGGGTCGGCACACTTGCGGATGACGCCAGCGACGCAGACAGCAGCGCACCCAAATTCTCCGTGCTACGCGCCTTCTCTCCCTATGTGCTGGTTGTCGCCCTGCTGATCCTCACACGCACTATTGCTCCGCTCAAGGCATTTCTGACGGGCCCAATGACCACGCTCAAGATTCCGGCCCTGTTCGGCACCAGCATCTCGCCATCCGCCCAGTTCCTGTTCTCTCCGGGCTTCATCCTAATTTTGACTTCGCTGGCCTGTATCTTCATCTTCAGCATGAAGCAAGGGCAGTACGGTCGTGCGGTGAAGTCATCGGCTCACACCATGACCGAAGCAGCCCCTGCGCTGTTGCTGGCCGTGCCCATGGTGCAGGTATTCATCAACTCGGCCTCTGCTGATGGTTCGATGCTGAGCATGCCTCTGGTGCTGGCGCAAGGTGCCGCAGCCGTGGCTGGTGGCACATGGCCCAACGTCTCCCCCTGGGTCGGCAGCCTCGGTGCCTTCATTGCCGGCTCCAACACTGTCAGCAACATGATGTTCTCGTACTTCCAGTTCTCCACGGCACAGCAGATCGGTCTGAACCTTGACCAGTCCGCCGTCGTGGTAGCACTGCAGGCCGTCGGCGGCGCAGCCGGCAACATGATCTGCGTGCACAATGTGGTCGCCGCAGGCGCGGTGGTGGGCTTGATGAACCGCGAAGGTGAGGTCATTCGCAAAACACTGATGCCTATGGCCTACTACTGCATCCAGGCAGGCCTGATCGGCCAGGCGCTCATCTCCGGAAATATGCTGTGGTGGGGCGCTGCGCTGGGATGGCTGATTCTGGTGCTGACCGTTCTATCGGCATCCAAGGGCAAGCCTCTGGTCACTGCCTCCTAAACCTCCTCCCACACTGCCCCGGTGTGGCCATGCTGAAGCAGCCAGGCCGCCGGGGCAGTTGCCACAGAATCTGTGGACACCCACTTTATGCGTCTCTCTGATCAAGTCGCCGAGCAGCTCCATGAGCTGGTGAGGCAAAGGCAGCTGCAACCCGGTCAACGCCTCCCCGCCGAGCGGCAACTAGCCACAGAGCTGGGGGTTTCGCGTGTCGCAGTACGAGAAGCGATTCAGCAGCTCTCCAGCCGAGGCTTGCTGGAAAGCCGTGTCGGCGCTGGCACCTTTGTTTGCGCCAAAGTACCTCAATGGAGCGAACAGGCCCTGGCGCCGCTCGCTTTGCTGATGCAGGACGACCCTCAGTACCGCCTTGATGTACTGGAAACCCGCCAGGCTCTGGAGCTCAGCACCGCCAAGCTGGCTGCGCAGCGTGCCACCGCCAAAGACCGCGACAACATCCGTCGCTGCTTCGATGAAATGCTGCATCACCAGCAACGCAACGACGCCGAAAACTCCTCGCGCGCCGATGCCCGGTTTCATCTGGCCATCGCCGAAGCATCACACAACGTCGTCATCGTGCAAATCATGCGTGGCCTTTTCGAGATGGTGCTCAACACCGTGTCCCAGAACCGCCGCGTCATGTTTGAGCACAACGACCCAAAAGTGCTTGAACGGCTGACACAGCAACACCATGACCTCATGCAAGCCGTGGTGACAGGCGATCCAGAGCAAGCCCGTGCCCTGATCATTGAGCACCTCGATTTCGTGCACGACAAACTGGCCGCTGCCGATGCCGATGCGGCCCGTATCAGACGCCTCGACCGCCTTTCATCTACCCGGTGACCTTGTCATGATCATCTCCTCCACCACCGACTACCGCGCAGCCGCGCAAAAACGCCTGCCGCCCTTTCTGTTCCACTACATCGACGGTGGTGCTTACGCTGAAAAAACGCTGGCCCGCAATGTTGATGACCTCGCCGATGTGGCCCTGCGCCAGCGCGTACTCAAGGACATGAGCCAGCTGGACACCAGCATGGAGCTGTTTGGCGAAAAGCTCTCGATTCCCGTAGCGCTCTCCCCCGTCGGCCTGACCGGTATGTATGCACGCCGCGGCGAAGTACAGGCCGCCATGGCTGCCGACAAAAAGGGCATCCCCTTCACCATGTCCAGCGTCTCGGTCTGTCCCATCGAAGAAGTGGCACCCAAGCTCAACCGCCCCATGTGGTTTCAGCTCTATGTGCTCAAGGACCGGGGCTTCATGAAGAATGCGCTCGAGCGCGCTCAGGCCGCCGGTGTCTCCACCCTGGTCTTCACCGTGGACATGCCCGTGCCCGGCGCACGCTATCGGGATGCACACTCGGGCATGAGCGGCCCCAACGCCGCCATGCGCCGCTATCTGCAGGCCGCCACCCACCCACAGTGGGCCTTAGATGTCGGCTTGCTGGGCCGCCCCCACACACTGGGCAATATCTCCACCTATCTGGGCAAGAACGTCAGCCTCGAAGACTACATGGGCTATCTGGGTGCGAATTTCGATCCTTCGATCTCCTGGTCGGATCTGGAGTGGATTCGCGATTTCTGGAAGGGGCCCATGCTCATCAAGGGCATTCTCGACCCCGAAGATGCCAAGGATGCTGTGCGTTTCGGCGCCGACGGCATCATCGTCTCCAACCATGGGGGTCGTCAGCTCGATGGCGCCCTCTCCTCGGCACGGGCGCTTCCAGCCATTGCCGATGCCGTCAAAGGACAGATCAAGATCCTGGCTGACTCCGGCATTCGCAACGGTCTGGACATCGTGCGCATGCTGGCCCTGGGCGCCGACTGCACGATGATCGGACGCGCCTTCATCTACGCCCTGGCAGCAGAAGGCGGGGCAGGAGTAAGCAACCTGCTGGAGCTACTCGAGAAGGAAATGCGCGTGGCCATGACGCTAACCAGTGTCAAGAACGTGAGTGAGATCACGGGCGATCTGCTGGTACGCTGACCACCAGGGTTGGGCAGCTTTGCGCCATGCCCTGGCGCAAAGCTGCCGACCGAAAGCAACAATGCTTTCGTGCCTATCGTTTCTTCTTGATGTCTTCAGGGCCTGCAACCAGGGCGCCAGCACCGCGCACTTCAAGACTGATGCTGTCCAGCAGCTTGCCCGAGGCATCTAGCAGCTCCAGCTTGTGGCGGCCCGGCCAGGGCAGCCACCCCAGCTGGCTGCCGCGCCCCAGCTCTCGCTGTACTTCACGCATGACAGGCTTAGCGGTTTTATCGACTGGCGCAGAGTATTGGCGCGTCACCAACCGCCAGCGCAGGCTGTTGTCGCGCCAGTCCTGTTCGCCAGCCATGCCCGCCTGGCGCGCCACCAGTTGCACGCGCTGGCTGTCGGGCGGAATGTCCGGGTCCAGCGCCAGGATGGTGCCATTGGCAGGACGAGAGATGCGTACAGCGGTCGTCACAAGCACCGCATTTTTGGCCGCTGTGGTTTTCAAGCCTTTTGGGCCTGCAGCGCTTGTCCTGCTTGCGGTATCAGCTATGTGATCCATAGCAAACAACGACTGCTGCGTACCTTGCACAAACCATTCGCTGCGCGCGCTTTCGATTGGCATTGCACCGCTTCCCAGTGCACCGAACTGCACCGGCTGCTGCAGCACGCCCGCAGGTGGTTTGGGGGCTCGGCTGGACTGATTGCGATGTAAAAAGCCCATGATCTCGGCCCAGATGGGGGCAGCACCGCTGGTGCCGCTGACAGAGTGCATGGCTTCACCACCGGCATTGCCCACCCAGACGCCTACCGTGTAGCGCTGAGACCAGCCCACGGCCCAGTTATCCCGCATGTCCTTGCTGGTGCCGGTTTTCACCGCCGTCCAGAAACGCGTAGCCAGCACACTATCAGTACCAAAAGTGGGAGCACGGGCCATATTGTCGGAAAGGATATCGCCCACGATAAACGCGGCCCTTGCATCCAGCGCCTGCACGGCAGCGTCGCTGCTGACTACATCTGCACGGGACTTGCCTGCAGTCTTTTGACTGCCAGACTTCGGCATCTGTGCAGACTGCGGCAATGCCCAGCTGACGGTTCGATATTCACCGCCGTTACCCAGAGCACGGTACGCATTGGTGAGATTGAGCAAGGTGACCTCGCTGCTGCCCAGCGCCAGACTGAAGCCGTAGTAGCCCCCGCTTTCACGCAGTGGCATGCCCAGTTTTTGCAACTGTGCAAAGAAAGCATCGGGTGTGACCATGACCAGAGTGCGCACGGCCGGCACATTCAACGATGAAGCCAAAGCCGTGCGCGCCGACACCCAGCCCTTAAAGCGCCGGTCGTAGTTCTGCGGAATATAGAGGCCGTTTTGCGTGGGAATATGTGCCGAGGAATCTTCAATCAGCGAGGCCGCTGTCAGGCGCTTTTCGGCAATCGCCTGCGCATAGAGAAAGGGCTTAAGCGTGGAGCCGGGCTGGCGCAGTGCGGTAACACCATCGACCTCGGCAGCCTGGCTCAACGTCCCCGAGGAGCCCACCCAGGCCAGAATCTCGCCACTGCGATTGTCCAGCACCACCAGCGCACCATCCTCCACATTGCGCCCCTGCAGCTCGCGCAAATGCTGCTGCAGGCTATCCACGGCAAAGCGCTGCAGCGGAGCGCTCAGGGTGGAGCGCACCTGCTCTCGCCCTTTGTTCTCGGGCAGCGCCAGCCAGCGCCGGGCAAAGTGCGGCGCAATACCTTCCACCGGCTGCCATTGCCTGCGCTGCAGCACGCTCTGGGTATAGAGCTGCATGGCCGAGCAATCTCGGGCCGCCACATCATCGGGGGCCATGACCTGGAGCACACCACATGCACGCTGAGCCACTCGCTCCACCGAAGCATTGGGAGCCCGCACCAGGGCCGCAGCAATGGCTGCCTCGCGCGCATCCAGGCCATGCGCAGCCTTGCCATACAGACTTTGCGACAGCGCATCAATGCCCACGATCTCGCCCCGGAACGGCACCATGTTCAGGTAGGCCTCAAGAATTTGATCTTTGCGCCAGCGACGGTCCAGCACCTGTGCGGCTACGGTCTGACCAATCTTCTGCACCACAGTACGTCCACCCGGCCCCTGGCGCCAGTCGCCGTCGAGCAGGCCGGCCAGTTGCATGGTGATGGTGCTAGCGCCCCGTGTGCGCGTGTTCCAGAGATTGCCCCAGGCGGCAGCGGTAACAGCCGTCCAGTCCACACCGCTGTGCTCATAAAAACGCTTGTCTTCACTAAGCAACAGCGCTGTGCGCAAGGCAGGAGACACATCTGCCAGGGCGACCCAGGGGCCTCGCCGGACCGTGTTGTCCGTGCGCAGTCGCTGCAAGACCTCGCCTTCACGCGACAGCAGCAAGGTCTCGGACGAGCGGTGATCGCTGCGCACCTCCTCAAAGCTCGGCAAGGCATGGCTGACTGCCGAAAAGCCCAAGCACAAGCCAGTCACCACGAGCAGCCTGACGCTGCCCAGTCCCGCTTTCCCCGCTTTGAAATATCGCCCCATGCCTTGTTCCATCTCTGTTGTTTGACGCTTGCTGCCAGCAAACATTCTCCCAAAGATGAGAACACTCCATGTCTTGCAGTCAACCTCTTGGCGGCGTGCGCATTCAGCAATACCCATCAAAAAAGGGAGCCTCAGCTCCCTTTTTTGATACGGACAGAATCAACTATGCCCTGGGGCACGGTTGAGCAGTTGTGTGCGCTGGTCCGCACTCAGCGACAGGTAGCGCTCGTACTGGCGCAGGATGTCGGCAATGATTTCCTCCGAGCGCAAATACTGAACGTCATAACCCAGCCGCCCATCCTCAAAGAAGGTAATGGGCTCATACACATGGCTACGCGTCTTCTCGCTAACCACCATAAAGGTCGGCACCACTCGGCGCGTATTGCGCACGCCATAGACAAAATCACGCAGCGAAGGATCAGGCACCGTCAGGCGCAGCTCTCCATCACCGCTGAAGTCTTCGCTGACATTGACTTGCACGCCACGCTTTTGCATCTCCAGGGCGACCTCGTTCATGGCGGGCAGCACCAGATTGCGCATCAGCTTGCGTATGTCCTCACGCGAAGGCTGGTGCACGATCTGCTCTAGGCGTTTGCGCCAGTGCTGGCCATTCCAGAAGCTGGTGGCCGGAGCCAGTTCCTGCGTGAAATGCGCCCGGTCGGCTTCCAGCCCCTTCCACAGCCCATAGCACAGCGACAACATGATGATGGTCACCGGCACGGCCGCCACCAGCGTCATGGCCTGCAAGGCTTTCAGCCCACCGGCAAGCAACAGCACCAAGGCCGTCACGCCCAGCACCACGGCCCAGAACAGGCGCTGCCAGATGGGCGAATCCGGGTGACCTCGCGAGGCAATCGTGTCCACCACAAAAGCACCCGAGTCCGCCGAGGTGATGAAAAACACGGCAATCAGCACAATGGCCAGCCAGGCCACCAGCTTGAACCAGGGCAGGTATTCAAAGAAGCGAAACAGCAGCGCATCCACATTGCCAACCGATGCGGCCAAGGCGCCATGGGCCACATGGCTATCAATCCAGATGGCGCTGTTGCCAAAGGCGGTCATCCACACCAGGTTGAACGTCGTGGGCACCAGCAGCACACCAATGACGAACTGGCGAATCGTGCGACCGCGCGAGATACGCGCAATGAACATGCCCACAAAAGGCGACCATGAAATCCACCAGGCCCAGTACAAAATCGTCCAGCCGCCAAACCAGCTCGTGTCATTGGCCGGCTCATAGGCAAAGGTGCGCAGCGACAGCTGCACCAGTCCGGAGAAGTAGTTGCCGATGTTCTCGCTCAGCGCCTGAAGCAAAAACACCGTGGGCCCTGCGATCACCACAAAGCCCAGCAGCAGCAAGGACAGCGAGAGGTTGAACTCGCTCAGTCGACGCACGCCCTTCTCCAGCCCGGAGACTGCAGAAATTCCGGCCAGCATGACCACGACAACGATCACCATGGCGCGAAAGCCTGTGGTCGTGGTGTCCCAGCCCGTCAGCGTATTCAACCCGGCAGACAGCTGCATGGCGCCATAGCCCAGCGTGGTCGCAATACCGGCAATCGTGCCAACCAGAGCAAAAGCATCGACACCGTGGCCAATGGGGCCGTTGATGCGCTGCTTGAGCAGCGGATACAGGCCCGAGCGCATGGTCAGCGGAAGGTTGTAGCGAAAGCCGAAGTAGGCCAGCACCAGCCCCATGGTTCCGTAAATCGCCCAGGCATGAAAGCCCCAGTGGAAAAAGGTGGACTGCAAGGCCTCACGCGCAGCAGCGGGGGTGGAGCCGACTTCGGTGGGCGGCTTCAGGTAATGCTGCAGCGGCTCACCGACGCCGAAGTACATCAGGCCGATGCCCATGCCAGCGGCAAACAGCATCGCCGTCCAAGACAGAAAACTGAATTCCGGCTCCGCATCGTCCGGCCCTAGTCGTATGTCGCCAAAGCGGCTGGAAGCCAGCAGCACCAGAAACACCAGAAACACGGTCACGGAGACGGTATAGAACCAGTCCAGATTGCCGACCACCCAGGCCTGAGCCCCAGAGAACAGCGCGTCGGCACGTCGCGGCATGAGTCCGCAATACAGCAGCAAGCAGCCCAGCGTCAGCAAGGCCGGTATGACCACAGGTGCCGAAAAAGTGATGCGCGGGCGTGGCGCCTCATCACCCGGTGAAGGCGACGACCCGGAGGGGTCCGCAGTCTCCAGTGCTTTATCCAGGGCTTCAGACATGCTTGCTCTCCTGTTTCAATGCAACTTGATTCAAGCACTGCCAGCAAGCCTCCTGCGCAGGCAAAAGGGCTTGCAGTGTCGGATCACAGAAATTCATTATTGAAGGTTTCCTTACTCAGCTCGGCCCGGGAACAGAGGCCACAAACACAGGCCGTGATGCGCCTAGGGCGAGCGCCTGCAGCACGACGACTGCAGGGCGACGGGCTTGCCTGATCTGGATGTCAAGCGCTCGTCTGCCGATATTCATGAGGTGCAGGGTTCCCTTTCAAGCAAAAAGGCTTCACCCTAGCATGGCGCTTATAAAAAAATAGCAAGCAACGCTTGATCTACAAGCGTTAGAGGCCGATTCTTATACAAAGCCAATACTTGGAGCAGCAGTCCGGCTCCCTGCTTTCTCTCTGGGCCGCAACAGGCTTCAACAAAAACGGCACGCTTTCGGAGCCGTTTTTGCCGTGGCAAGCCAATACCGTCAGGCGGACTTCTTGACCTTGAAGGACAGAATCACCATCAGCACACCAAAGATCACGGCATAGGTGGCCAGCACCCAGAGCATGGCCATCATGCCGGCGGCAGGCTGAATCAGCACAAAAATACCGAAGAGCACAGAAATCGCGCCGCCCAGAATCAGCAGCCACTCGCCCTGGATTTCCTTGCGCAGACGAATGGCCGCAACAATCTCCATCACCCCTGTCATCACCGCCCAGACACCGACGTAGATGGTGATCACCAGCGCAGCTGCCACGGGCTGGAACAGCATCAGCACGCCGACCAGTGCGCTGATAGCGCCCCATAAAAGAACAACCCACCAGTGACGCGATTCGCCGCGGCTTTTGAAGGCCGTGAAGATGCCCAGCACGCCATCGACCAGCACATACACACCAAACACCAGCACCAGCGCTGCAGCAGACGCAGCAGGCTGCATCCAGGTCAGCACACCAAACACAATGGCCGCAATGCCTCTGAGCAGCAGCACCCACCAGTTGCGTCTAAACATGACGGACATGGAAGCGATTTCTGCAGTCATAAGTTCTCCTTGAGATGAGCTATCAAAACATGTAAGAAAATGCGCGCCTGTCGGCAATAACGCCTGTTGCTGTCAGCTCAGTTCCAGCAATACCGGCTGATGATCGGACGCTTGCGTGCAACTGTCCACCCGCCAGCTGCGCGCACGCGATTGCAGGCTGTCACTGACCCAGATGAAATCACACGCCCCGGGATCTGGCCCCCAGGTTCGGTCAATCAGTCTGAAAGTCGCCGGCTGAGGCTGCTGCGGATGAAGCACGCTCCAGCTGTTGAGCCACTGCCCCGGCTGGGCACAACCCATCTCGCCGACGGCCCATGGGGCAGACAGCTCTGCATATTCGGCCTCGTGTGGCTCGAAGTTGAAGTCCCCGCACAGCACTGCATGGCGTGTATGCGGCTTGGTTTGATAGGGCGAGCCGTCGCTGGCTGGCCTGGGCGCCGCATCCACCAGCGCACAGGCTTGCATTTGCAGCGCTCTGAGCGCCTTGGCCTGGGCCATACGCTGGCGGCGCGAGAAATACTCGAGGTGCGTGGTCATGATGCGAACCGGCCCCAGCGCTGCATCGGCCACCATCACCACCGAGCACATGCGCGGCATGCAGCGCATATCAGCTTCAGCAGGCATGGGCAGCGGATGGTGCTGAACCTGCAGCACCGGCAGCCGGGTCGCAATCACATTGCCAAAACGCTGGCGGCCTTGCGCCGTGAACTCGTCCACGGCGGCGCCCATGAAGATCTGCCAGCCCGGCAGCAAGGCCTGCAGCTCGGCCAGCTGATCGCCCGGAGCACCCTGCAGCTGCGGATAGTTGACGGCAATTTCTTGCAGACACAGAACATCCACACCGGCTGTAGCAGCGCCCCCATCGGTCCTCTCCCCCATCTGCAAGGCGTGCCGCACGATGCGCTCCACGCTGACACGGCCATCCATGCCGCAGCACCATTGCGTATTCCAGGTCAGGATATTCATAGTTTGTAATTTGACTAAAAACTGCCTCAAGCGCTTACACAGAAAGCGCAAGCAGCTATCACTTTGATATTTTGTGCCTCTTGAGAGCCGCAGTGCTCTGCTGCGTGATATTGACTTGATACCGTGCAACAAGCATGAAAAAAGCCCCGCCAGCATGCACTGTGCGGGGCTTGATCAGCACGGTTCCAATTACTTGGGCATTACCACCTTGAGTTTGGCGTTGGGTGTCTCGCCAAACATTTCGGGGGCATACAGCGCTTCTGCACGTGTGGGCGGCAAGGCGAATTCACCGGCGTTGTTCAGACGCACCGTGTATTCGACCTTGGTCGTGCCTGCAGGCAGATACTGGTAGTAGGCCCGGTAAGACTCGAAGCTACGCTCCTCATAGGCCAGCCAGCCGGCACCTTCGCGCTTTTCACCGCTGGAAGCCATTTCCGAATCGCGGCCCAGGCCGCCACCCAGAATGGTGGCCCCCGTGGGCACAGGATCGGTAATGGCCACCCAGGTCATATCGGTTTTGGCCTGCACCTCCAGCGTCACACGCAGCACATCACCGCGTGTGTACTGGCCGCCGCCAAACAAGCCCTTGTCCGCCTGCTCTACGGGCGTAACGGTCTTTTTGATGCTGTAGCCGGAGCTGAACGGAGCCTTGAGGGCCACGGCCGCCACAGACTGCACGGTCAGCCATGGCTTGCCTGTGCCTTGCTGGGTCACGCTGAGCTGGCCTTTACCAGATCCAGCGACCTTGGCCCAGGGCATGAACATGGTGTTGTTCATCAGACCGCCGGCACGCACGGGCTCTCCAAAGGCGCTGGTCGCATGGGCTGCGCCTTGCACATCTTCAGACGTTGCTCGTTTGACCTCGGCCCAGTTCACCTTGGCCTCATTACCGTTCATGCTGGCCACGGTGCTGCCGGCCACGGGCTCGGACTCAAACTTCTGCGAGAAGCGGCGCAGCGCCAGCGCCCCCCAGAGGTTAGCCGTGGTTGTGCTCCAGGCTCCGGCCTGCTGGCGGGCGATGAAACCGCTGATCAGGCGTGGCATGTCTTCCGCCCAGCCCGGGTCGTTGATGGTGGTCAGAATCAGGCGCGCCAGATTCACATCCGGGCCTTGCATCAGCCACCACCAGCTGTCGTCCTGCTCGGTGGAGAAGCCGGCACGGGTGCCATTGAACGTCAGGCGCGCACGCAGAATCTGCATGGCCTGCGCCAGTCGCTCTTCGCGCTGTGGAGCATCGCTCATGCGCTGCAGCAGCTGCACCCAGTCGATGACGGTGTGCGTAGGCCACTGGTTGGGCGTAGCGTTGATGCTGTCCAACATGCGCGGCGTGGCCTTGCCAGACAGCGCCAGCGCGGAAATTGCCGCCAGCTTGCGCATCTCCAGATCCTTGCGCGGGCTCCAGAAGTTGCGCTGAATGCGGCCTTCCACAAAGGCGATCAGACCCTCTTCCATGCGCGCACGCTCAGTTGCCGGAATCACAAAGCGCTTGTCCACGCCCTGCGCCATGGCCGACATATTGAGCAGATGCGCAGTCAGCGTATCGCTGCCGCGGCTGGCCGAGCCATCCTGCGGCGGGAAGTAATGGGTCAGGCCATCGCTATCCAGATAGTTGGGCAGTTGCACCATCAGCGACTGCCACAGCTGCGGATCCTGCATGCCTACCGCCTTGCTGGTGGTCTGTTCCAGGCAGGAGTAAGGGTAGCGAGCCCACCAGTCGCGCACGCCGGGCAGACCTTCGGTCAGCTTGGGCACCAGCGACATCTGCAGGCCACCACGACCGGGCAACGCATCAGCGGGCGGGCTCACGGGCACGGTGTATGTTCCGTTGACCTGTACCAGCGTAGCTTGCTGCACGCTCAAAGGCACGGCTGGCACGATGCGTTGACTGACTTTCAGTGCATCCTGCGCAGCATCAGCGCCGCCATTGAGGTCGCGGGCTTCAATCTCCCAGATCAGCGCCTCGGCACGTGTGCCGGAAAGCTGAGCCGGAGCCTTGACCTCCCAGGCCACTTCACGCGCCTCACCGGCGGGAATATCCACTACCTGGTGCTTGAGTTCCAGCAGCGTCGCACGCGGCGAGACATCGACCTTCATGGCCTTGGCCGAGGTGTTGCGCAGCGTAACCTGAGCGCGGAACAGGTCGTCCTCGCGCACCAGTGGCGGCAGACCGCTGATGATCTGCAGGTCCTGTGTAGTGCGGATTGCCGTCTGCCCCGTACCAAACAGGCTCACGCCCGCATCGGCCACGGCCACCACCTGGAAGGTGGTCAACGCATCGTTGAGCGGCACTTCGATCAGCGCCATGCCATTGGCATCCAGCACCACATTGGGCATCCACACCAGCAAGGTGTTGAGCAACTCACGCGTGGGGCTGCGGCCACCGCCACCACCTGCTGGAACGGCTTTTTTGCCATAGTGGCGTCGGCCAATCACTTCCATCTGCGCGGTGGATGTCTTCACACCCCAGTCGCGGCGCGTCAGCATGGCGTCCAGCAGGTTCCAGCTGGTGTTGGGCATCAGCTCCAGCAGGGCCTGGTCCACGGCTGCCAGCGCCACATGCGCGCCAGCAGCAGGCTTGCCATCAGGCAGCGTGGCCTTGACGGTGACCTTGGCCTTGCCGCGCACCTTGTAGCTGGACTTGTCCGAAGACAGCTTGACATCGATCTGGTGATTCTTCAGACCCACGCGCACTTCGGACATGCCAAAGCGGAAGGCGGGCTTGGAGAGATCGACCATGGAAGTCGGTGCGATGAATTCCTTGCCGTCATTCCAGAAGGCACGCCACCATTCCATCGGCGACTTGAAGCCCCAGGTAAAGAAGCTATACCAGGGCACTTCCATCAGTCGACCACGCAGCGCCAGCACACTGACGTAGACATTGGGGCCCCAGTTTTCTTCGATCTTGACATCCACCGTCGGGTTCTCACCCGTCAGCTCCACAACTTGCGTACTGACCACGCCTTCGCGCTCCACCGCCACCAGTGCCGTGGCACGGCGGAATGGCATGCGCACCTGAAAGCGTGCAGTCTCGCCGGGCTCATAGCTCTTACGCTCGGCCAGCACATCCATGCGGTCATGGTCTTCGCCACCGAACCAGAGCTCGCCCCGGCCGGTAACCCAGACCGAGGTCGCGGCCTGGCTGCTGCGGCCATCTTTGTCAGAGGCTTTGACAATCAGCTCCACTTCGCCCGGCTGAGACAGATGGGCTTCGCACTGCAGCAGACCATGGCTGTCGCTGGTGCCCGAGCAGACCGTGCCCAAAGACTTGAGCGTGGTCTGGTTGTCATAGCTATAAAAGCCCCCCACCAGTCGCTTGCGGCTGGAGGTAGTGATGCGTGCCACGGCCTCGACCTTGACGGGTACACCGGCCTGGGCCTTGCCTGCGGTATCCAGCGCCAGCGCCTGAAAGCGCAGCTTGCGGTCTACGGAGATCCAGTGCTCAGAACGCACTCCCGCCACCACGGCCGCCGGCCAGATGGTGCGCGTGCTGCGCAGCGTCTGCACCTCACCATTCGGGTCGGCGTAAGTCGCTTCCATCAGCAGCTCGCGCGGCTCGGTGGACTTGGGCAGCTTGTCGATGGTGACCTTGCCCAGGCCGTTCTTGTCCAGCGTCACTGGCAGCTTGTCGGCAACCACCTTGCTCTCATCGGCTGCGGTGCTCTCTTCATCATCACTGCTGCCCACATCCTGGGCGCTGCGCGGCGAGTTGAAGCTAAAGCCATCCCAGCCCGCGAAGTCCAGCGACTTGGCTCGCAGCAAGGCCGATACCTTGACCGGCAGATTGGCGGCAGCGCCGCCAGAGACATAGTTGATCTGCACTTCTGCAGGCACGCTGCTGACACCGTAGAGCGGCTCCTTGCCCGCAGGCCCCACGCGGCCTTCCATCACGGGCAGACGGAACTCCTCCACCCGGAAGATGCCGGTGCTGAAGATGTTTCCACGACTGCCGCTGGTATAGCCCAGCTCTACCGAGTACTCACCCAGCTTGGCTGCCTTGGAGATAGGAAACTCGCTGATGGCACTGCCATTGGCACTCCAGCTCACCGCCTGAGTAAAGCGCTGACCACTGCCCAGATGGGTAATGGTCAGGCGGTCAGGCTTTTCCTCGGCTTGCTCAAAGCCGCTGGAGTTCTTGCCCGGTCCAGTCTGTGCACGCAAAAAGTGCTTCATGGACACGGTCTCACCGGCGCGGAACAGCATGCGGTCAAACACCGTGTGCGCCACCGCATCACGCTTGTTGCTGGAGCTGGTGGGCACATTGAAGCGCCAGGACTCGATACCCTTGTTCCAGTTGCTCCAGACAAAAGCCAGCTCTTCGCCCGCATCGGTCTTGGCCCGTGCGCTCACAAAATAGGAGTTGCTACGGTAATAACCGTCTTCGTTGCGGCAAGACGGCGGGTTGGGATTGAGACCGTTGAAAGTCACAATGCCCTGCTCGTTGCTCACCGCAGAAGCAATCGCCTGACCATTGCAGTCCGACACCTGGACGGTGGCGCCAGGCACAACCTTGCCCTTATCCAGCGTCGTCACCCAGGCCACGGAATTTTCACGGCCCAGCTTGAAGTGCACAGCCAGATTGGTCACCAGCACCGAGGTGCGCACATACATGGTGCGACCCGCGCCATAACCCTCGTCCAGCAAAGACTGACCCAGCATGGGCGAGGCAATTTCCACCACCTGAAAGCCGGGGTTCAGCGGTATGCCGACCACCTCGAAAGGACGTGGATCATTCTTGGCAGCCTTGGGCAGCTCCAGTGTCTGTGTCTGGCTCTGGCCGTCCAGCAGCGACAGCATGCGGGTCTGCACCCAGTGCTTGTCGTCGTTGATGACTGGTGGCAAAACCTTGACATCACGCACAGCGTGCTTGCGCTGCACGCTATAGCTGTCATAGCGCTCAACCTTTTTCAGCCAGGCGATGATGTCAGCGTCCGAGCCCCCCTTCTTGGTACGCACCACGCTGGCGTCCAGCGACTTGCCGGTTAGCAGCGGCTCCACATTGCGCAGCGTCACAGGCAACAGTGCCGGGCCCTTGGGGCCTTCGGCAAAGCGCTCGACGATACCGAAGGGCGATGCCGCGAACTTCACCAGCGGCGGCATATTGCCGGTGGCCGTGGCCAGCGGGAACAGATTGGCGTTGGTCAACGTACGACCTGCTGCATCCTTGAACTGCGGCGGCAACTCAACAACATACTTGGTGTTGGCCTGCATGGTGGCCGGAAAGCTCACACTGTCCACCAGCGAGTCCTCGGCCAGCTTGTCGCCATAGGCTTCAATGATGGGAGCCACGGCGGAAGCACCGCTCTTGAGGCGTATGCCCTCCATCAGCTTGCGCGGCACCGGCGCACTGAAGGACAGGCGCATGGGGCGGATGGGCAGACAGGCGGCGTTGGCATTCTCGCGCTCGCAGCTGAAATCGGCGCTGAACGGCTGACGCACCTGGTATTCATAGCGCTGCTCGTCCTTGCTGGCCAGACCATTGGCCATGGTCACGCCCTTGCCGTAGACCAAGGTCATCTTGCTGCCCGAGGTCAGGCGGCGGTTACAGGCCAGCACCGCATAGTTCTGCGGATTTTTGACGGCATCCTTGTCCCAGTAGCGCTGCTTGAGCACGGCCTCGCGGTCTTTGCCCTCGATCAGTTGCACGGGAATACGCTCACCCACGCCTTCGGAGGTACACCAGACGCGCTGCTTGAGGCTGTCAACCGAAGCGGCTCCCGTCAGGCGCAGGGCAAAGTACTGCTCCTCATCGACCTCTTCATAGGTGCCGGGAGCAATCCTGACAACCTGTGGACCCCCGGTCTGAAATTGATAGCTGGAAGCGCCCGTCAGTGCTGTGCCTGAGACGGTTTTGAACTGGGGATCCAGCTGTGCCGTGCAGCGCACACCTGCGGGCAGGCTCTGGGCGAAGTCAAACACCCATTCCTTGTCGCTGTTCCAGCGTCCCTGCCCCTTGGCGGCCTGTTCATCACTGCACTGCAGCTTGACCGGTGCAGCGGCCTTGGGGTCACCAAAGCGCACGGCAGCCCCATCGAACTGCACCACCACCTGGCCGACCTTGCTCACATCCCCCTGCGGACTGAACTGGCGCACCCCCACGGCATGAGCGGCCGTGGCCGCCAGGCTCCATAGCAAACCTGCACTCAGCAAGCTGCGCCACCCCGGCCCAGTCTGCCTCCCCTTCCCGCCCGTAATCTCATACGGCTTGCTCATACAGTGATCCCCTTTGATGGCTGAGTCTTTCTCGCCACGGCTGTTTGAATTTGGAGTCTGGAACCAGACACCCAGCAGTGAAGCCGGCAGACAAAAAAGCCCTGCATCATGAATAAAGCAGGGCTTTGAGCATGTGCTACACGCGCGAAAACTACTGCGGCTGGAATCCGCTGCGCTGAATGATACCGGCCCAGACCCTCGAATAAGCCGCTTCACGCTCCCCTAACTGGCGGGGATTCATGTATCCAACTGTAAGACCCAGGGCCGTCAGCTGCGCATAAACATCGCGCTGCTGGAGCACCTTGCCCACCGCTGCAGAGAAGCGCTCGACAAAAGCCTGAGGCACACCCTTGGGCGCAAAAATGCCGTAGTAAGGCATGTCTTCAAAGCCCTTGATACCTTGCTCCAGCAGGGTCGGCACTTCGGGCATGGAGGCTTGGCGCTTGGCACCCAGCACACCAATCACGCGCAGCTTGCCGGCCTTCTGGTTCTCCATGAAATCGGGCACGGAAGCAATGCCCGCAGGGATCTGATTGCCCAGCATGTCGGCCAGCAGCGGGGCGCTGCCGCGATACGGCGCGGCCACCAGGTCAAGCTTGTAGTGGTCGGCCAGAATCTTGACCAGAAACTCTGGCGTCGATGCGGGCGCAGGAATGCCGATGGTGCCGTTCTTGGCTCCCGTCTTGACCCAAGCCGCATACTCGGCCAGATTTTTGGCCGGTGTGTTGCTGGACACCGCCAGCGCATTCACAAAAGTGGCAATACCAGCCACGGGAATGAAATCCTGCTGCGAATCAAAGCCCGGCTTTTTCACCACCTTGGGCAGGATGGAGATGGTGTGGTCATGTGTGAGAAACAGCGTGTGACCATCGGCAGGCGATGCCTTGAGCAGTTGCGCCGCAATCTGGCCACCTGCGCCGGGACGATTTTCCACCAGCACCGTCATACCCAGTTCGTCCTTGAGCTTGTCTGCCAGCAAGCGTGCAATCGCATCCGAGCCGCCGCCGGGCGGAAAGCCCACCAGAATGCGAATGGGCTGACCCGAAGAGGCCCAGGCCACAGAACCCACAGCCGAAGTTGCCGCTGCTCCCACACCTGCCTTGAGCAGTTGACGACGAGATTGCGTCATGTTTTTCCCCTTATTCATTTTTTTGCAGACTAACCAAAACAAAAGCGCCCGGCAAAGGGCGCTTTCAAGGCGTGAGTGTTACGCCACAGGGCTGGAGCCTATCAGGCCAGACGAGCCTGGTGCTTGGCCAGCTGCGCACGCACCTGGGCAGGTGCAGTGCCGCCCAGCGTGTTGCGGGCGTTGAGCGAGCCTTCCAGGCTCAGGGCCTCGAACACATCGGCTTCGATGTTGGGGTTGAAGGCCTGCAGCTCGGCCAGTGGCAACTCGGTCAGGTCCACACCCTTCATGGTGGCCAGCTTCACGGCGTGGGCCACGGTTTCGTGGGCATCGCGGAAAGGCAGGCCCTTCTTGACCAGGTAGTCGGCCAGATCGGTGGCGGTGGCGTAGCCCTTCAGAGCCGCAGCACGCATGTTCTCGGCGTTGACAGTGATGCCGCCTTCCTTGGCACCGGTCACTGGGTTGATCTGGCCGCCAATCATCTCGGCAAAGATGCGCAACGTGTCCTTCAAGGTGTCCACGGTGTCGAACAGCGGCTCCTTGTCTTCCTGGTTGTCCTTGTTGTAGGCCAGAGGCTGGCCCTTCATCAAGGTGATCAGGCCCATCAGGTGACCGACCACGCGGCCGGTCTTTCCGCGTGCCAGCTCGGGCACGTCGGGGTTCTTCTTCTGGGGCATGATGGACGAGCCGGTGGTGAAGCGGTCGGCAATCTTGATAAAGCCGAAGTTCTGGCTCATCCAGATAATCAGCTCTTCCGACAGGCGCGAGATGTGCACCATGCACAGCGATGCAGCAGCGGTGAACTCAATCGCAAAGTCGCGGTCGGACACGCCATCCAGCGAGTTTTGCGACACACCTTCCATGCCCAGACTCTTGGCCACACGCTCGCGGTCCAGCGGGTAGGTGGTGCCAGCCAAGGCGGCAGAGCCCAGCGGCAGCACGTTGACGCGCTTGCGCACGTCCAGCATGCGCTCGGCGTCGCGTTTGAACATTTCCACATAGGCCAGCATGTGGTGACCAAAGCTCACGGGCTGGGCCACTTGCAGGTGGGTGAAGCCGGGCAGGATCACGTCCACATTCTTGGCAGCCACTTCGACCAGGGACAGCTGCAGCTCCTTGAGCAAGCCTTCGATCAGGTCAATTTCGCTGCGCAGCCACAGGCGCACGTCGGTGGCCACCTGGTCGTTACGGCTGCGGCCGGTGTGCAGGCGTTTGCCAGCATCACCCACCAAGGCCGTGAGGCGCGCTTCGATGTTCAGGTGCACGTCTTCCAGATCCAGCTTCCACTCGAAAGTGCCGGCTTCGATTTCGGACGTAATCTGCGCCATGCCCTTCTGGATGGCGGCAAAGTCATCGGCACCAATAATCTTCTGGGCGGCCAGCATTTCGGCGTGGGCCAGCGAACCCTGGATGTCGGCCTGCCACATGCGCTTGTCAAAGAACACGCTGGAGGTGTAGCGCTTGACCAGGTCGCTCATGGGTTCGGAGAACAGGGCAGACCAGGCCTCGGCCTTGGTGTCGAGCTGATTGTGCGAAGGAGCAGATGTAGACATGTGAGGACAGCAATCCCGTAAAACCACAGGCCGCCGATTCAGAACTTTGGCATGACGGCTGTGCAAAGCAGAAGCAGGGATTTTATCGGCCTGACTCGCCCGCAGCGTCAGACAGGCCCAGAGCCATTGCCTTCAGCTGCGACAAAGCAGTTTTCATGGCCCAGTTACTCATATTTCAATAGCTACCAGCGTTTTATGCATAAGCGCTGCAAGGCGATTTAACTTAAACCACATGAATCTGGCTGCTGCGCTCTGGTTTTTGCCTTGCGCAGAAAATCGCGCCGTCTTCGCTTTTTTTCCACTGGCCGCAGCCTGCAAAGCTTGTGCGCCGCCCCGGCATGCACTCCCGTTCTTCCCTGATTTCCGGCCTTGGCTTTGCCATGGCCGCCTGCGCGCTCTGGGGTGCGATCTTTCTGGTGCCAGCCATGCTGCCGGAGTTCTCGCCGCTGCAACTGACCTTTGGCCGCTTTGTGCTGTACGGCCTGGTCGCTATCTGTGTGTTTCTGCCGCAGGCCGCACGCCTGCTGCCCAAACTGAGAAAGTCTGACATCCAGCACCTGGTCTGGCTGGCGCTGACGGGCAATGTGGTGTATTTCGCCCTGGTTGCCACGGCCGTGCAGTGGATAGGCATGGCCGTGACTTCGTTGATCGTCGGTCTGGTGCCCGTTACCGTTCCACTGCTGGGCCGCAACAGCAGTGGCGCCATTCCGCTGCGCCGCATGCTGGCGCCCATGGCGCTGATTCTCGCCGGCATTGTGCTCATCAACACCCATGCGCTGACTGCCATTCCCGCCGCCGACCAAGGCCGCTATCTGCTGGGCGTGCTGATGGCCATACTCGCCGTGCTGTGCTGGAGCCGCTATGCGCTGGACAACACGCGTTATCTGGCTCAAAGCCAGTTCAATGGCACGGAATGGTCCACGCTCTGGGGTCTGGTGGTGGGCGTCATCAGCGCCCTGCTCTGGGCTTTGATGCTGCTGCTCTGGCCAGAATCCAGCAGTGCAGCCCGCACTGACATACCCAGTCAGCGCTGGCATCTGTTTTGGCTGCTGAATCTGGCCGTGGCCATTTTCTCGTCTTGGCTGGGCAACTGGATGTGGAACGCGGCCAGCCAGCGACTGCCCATCACCTTCGTGGGGCAGCTCTTGGTGTTCGAGACCCTGTTCGCACTGGCCTATCACTTCATCTACGAGCAGCGCCTGCCACAGGCTCGCGAGCTTGCGCCAATGGTGCTTATTGTGGCTGGCGTAGTCTGGTCTCTCAGGCGCTTTCAATCCGCTCGCCAGGTTTGAGCCAGCACAAATCCGGCCCAGGTGCTGAGGCATCAAACCGACAGAGGTGGCAGATATTGGCTGCTCAAGGCTGCTCTCGGCCAATAATCCGGGGCATCACTTTGCTTCAGACTGCCTGTGCCCCTGTCCACACTGATTGCTGCCACACCCAGCACGCCTCGCACTGCGCTGGTATTTGACGCCTGCAACGCCGGCGTAGTGCTGCGAGCCGTGCTGTTTGTACAGGTCGTGGTGGCCACGGTCACTCTTTATGGTGCGGATTCGGTCTGGGAATGGTTCAGCAAAACGGCCTTGCTCACCGGCGCCTGCCTGCCCGGCACCCTGGTCTGGCTGATAGCGGCCTGCAGCCTCAAGCACCAGCTTCAGCGGCTGAGCATGCGAGGCCAGTACCTGGCCGGTGTGCTGCTGGGAGCCCTTGCCGGCCTCTATGCCTGCGGCATGCTGCTGTTCATCGGCATTGACCAGGCGCCCTGGCTGGCCAGCGCCGTCAGCGGTGGGCTGCTGGCCGCCCTGCTGGTCACTGCGCTGGTCCTGCGCGCACGGGGCAATACGCCGGCACAGACCCAGGCCCGGCTGACCGAGCTGCAGTCGCGCATACGCCCGCACTTTCTGTTCAACACCCTCAACAGCGCGATTGCCCTGGTGCGCGCCGAGCCGGCCAAGGCCGAGGCCTTGCTCGAAGACCTCAGCGACCTGTTTCGCTATGCGCTGGCCGAGCCCAACCTGACGACCACGCTGGCACAGGAGATCGAGCTGGCCCAGCGCTATCTGTCGATCGAACAGGTCCGCTTTGGCGAACGCCTGCAAATACAGTGGCAGCTTGACGACAGCGTGCACTGCGCGCTGCTGCCGCCGCTGCTGCTGCAACCGCTGGTGGAGAACGCCATACGCCATGGCGTAGAGCCCAATGCACGCGGCGGAAAACTGCAGGTACGCACCGAAAGGCGCGGACCGGAAGCGCTGATTCAGATCACCAACACCTTGCCTGCCGCCGATGCCCAGCACCAGAGCAGCGGCCATGGCATGGCGCTGGCCAATGTCAAGGCCCGACTGGCGCTGCTGCACGATCTGCAAGGCAGCTTCAGTGCTCGCGAGCGTGATGGGCTGTACGTAGTGCGCATCAGCGTGCCTTTGCCCCAAACCACGCCAAGTGCCGGAGAATCCACGCATGCACATACTGATCGTTGATGACGAAGCGCTGGCTCGGGCCAGGCTGCGCACCTTGCTCGGCGACTGCGCACATGGCCCGCACTACATTCAGGAAGCCGCAGATGCCGCACAGGCCCTGCAGCTTCTGCAAACACCTCAAGCGCCCCCCATACAGCTGCTGCTGCTGGACATTCACATGCCCGGCCTGAGCGGCCTGCAGCTTGCACAGTCCCTGTCGCAGCTACCGGCCCCACCAGCCATTGCTTTTGTAACGGCCCACTCCAACCACGCTGTGCAGGCCTTTGAGCTCGATGCCGTGGACTATCTGACCAAGCCTGTACGCTTGGAGCGCCTTCAGCAAGCACTTCAAAGAGCAGAGCGCGCCTTAGCCTCACGCCATGTCATGGAAAGCGGCCCGGCACTGCTGATTCAAGAGCGCGGCAGCACACTGCGTCTACCTCTGTCCGAGGTGCGCTTTCTCAAGGCCGAACAAAAGTACATCACGGTGCGTACCGAGCAGCGCAACTACATTCTCGATGGAGCCTTGACCGACCTCGAAGCCCGCCATGGCGAGCAGTTGCTGCGCATTCATCGCAATGCATTGGTGCTACGCGCCGCCCTGCGCGGACTGGAAAAGTACGACGACCCCAACGAAGGTGAGGGCTGGGGCTTGCGCCTGCAGGGCGTGACGGAGCTGCTGCCGGTTTCACGCCGCCAACTGGCTGCCGTCAAGACACAGCTCAGGGAACTCTCCTGAATCAAAAAACCGGCGCAAGGCCGGTTTTTTGATGAATGGCGCAAAGGCCAGTGCTAGTGCTCGTGCAGATGAGGCGCTGCGGGTTGCGACTTTGCCGGCGCTGCCTCATGGACATGCCCTGCCTCTGCCCCATGATCGTGATCATGGCCGTGCTCATCGACATGGGCATGGTTGTGCGCCGCCCCGCTCATCACCGTCACGATGACGATGCCCAGCAGCAGCCAAAACACCTGCGCCGCTGTTTCCTTGGCACTCAGACGCTTTTGCAGCTGAGGAATCAGGTCTGCCAGCGCTACGTAGATGAAGCTGCTGGAAGCGATAACCAGAAAATAAGGCAGCAAGTCATGCAGCTGCCCGATCAGGAAATAGCCAGCGATGCCGCCCAGCGAAGTCACCGCCCCAGCCATGGACACCTTGATCAAGGCCACACGGCGGTTGCTGCTGGACTGGCGCAGTACCACGATGTCTCCCATGTGGTGGGGCACCTCGTGCGCCAGCACCGACAGCGCGGCAATGACACCCAGACGGATATCGGCAATAAAGGCCGATGCAATCAATACGCCATCGCCAAAGCAATGCACGCTGTCGCCCGTCAAAATGGCCCAGCCACCTTTGCCGTGGCCATGGGCGTGATCACCATGTTCATGGTGCCCGTGCGAGTGATGCCCATGCTCATGTGAATGGGCTGCTTGATGCACATCCCCATGTGAATGCTCATGGCCGTGATGCCACAGCTCTGCCTTGGACAACAGAAAGAAGAACACCAGTCCGATCAGCAGCACCACAAACAAGTCATGGGACTTTCCATGGGTCTCGAACGCCTCGGGCAACAAGTGCATGAAGGCCGTGGCCAGCAAGGCTCCTGCAGCCAGACTCAGCAAACGCTGGGGCATGACCCCGGGCGTGCGCCCCCCTCCCAGACTCATCAACAACGCGGCCACCCAGACACTGCCGATACCAGCAGCCAGGGTGGCCAGAATAATTGCTACCAATGTCATAGCTTTATATGGCTTAACCGCAACCTTTTACAGGCGAATTCCATGGATTTTCGCAGAATACCCCTGGCTGTGCGGGGTACTCTGACTATCTCCATGCCGTCAGCCCCGATGTGAAGGCTCTATCGCTCTTCTTCTGCACCGGGTCTTTTCACCTTAGCAAAGCTGTCAAGCCCCCCGCACTCCAAAGCAGCCCATCAGGCCACGCCGTGCTGCTTGAACCAGGCCAGCATGCGCGCCCACCCATCCTGCGCAGGCTGCTCCCGATAGCTGGGGCGATAGTCGGCGTGGAAGGCGTGCGGTGCATCGGGGTAGATCACAAACTCCGAGGCCTTTGCTGCAGGCGATCCACTCTTGAGCGCAGCCTTCATGGCTTCGACCGATTCCAGCGCAATGCCTGTGTCCTGGCCGCCATACAGCCCCAGCACCGGCGCCTTGAGCTGCCCGACCAGATCCAGCGGCTGGCTGGGCTGCAAGTCGTTCTTGCTGCCCTGCAAACGCCCATACCAGGCCACGCCCGCCTTGACCGCGCCATGTGCCGCGTACAACCAGGTAATGCGCCCGCCCCAGCAAAAACCGGTAATGGCCAGCTTCTTGGCATTCCCCCCATTGGCGCCAGCCCATTGCACGACGGCATCCAGATCGCTCATGACCTGGGCATCGGGCACCTTGGCAATGACCTCGGCCATCAGCTTGGCCATCTCGCCATAGGCCATGGGGTCGCCCTGACGCACGAACAAATCAGGGGCAATCGCCAGATAGCCAGTATGGGCCAGACGGCGGCAGGTATCGGCAATGTATTCATGCACGCCAAAGATTTCGGAAATCACCAGCACCACGGGCAGGTTCTGCCCTCCCTCAGGCATGGCGCGATAGGCAGGCAGCTGAAAGCCCTTGACCGCTATGCTGACCTCCCCTGCCGTCAGCTCCGCCGATGAGGTCTTGATCGCCGTTTGCGCCATCACCGGGCCAGCCGCACAGGCATAGCCCACACCCAGCCCTGCCCCGATCGCGGCCTTGAGCGCCGTGCGGCGGCTGGGTTGCTCCTTGCCTCCCAACAGGCTCTGCATATCCTGAGCGACGTCTTCGTACTTCATGAATCCTCCTCGGGTTGATGAAATCTCAAGCTGCGCCGGCACACGCAAGCAACTGCCAGCGTCATGCAGTCTAAGGCCTGCCCGGCACCAACCCTCAGGCCAGCCAGCGCAGCAGTGCCGCTGCGGCACCGCCCAGAATCACCACCAGCAAAAACGGGGCTCTGAACCACAGCGCAAGCGCAGCCACCAGCAAAGCACCCAGGCGCGCATCCAGGCTGATTTGCGTGCCGCTGGCCAGCGTGTTCATCACCGTCAGCGATGCCAGCAGCGCTACCGTCAGGCTGGCCGCAATCTGGGCCATGCGCGGGCTGCGCATCCAGCGCTCAGGCAGGCTGTAGCCCAGCAGCTTGGTCACAAAAGCCAGCGCACAGGCCAGCAAAATCCAGTGCCACAAGCTCAGAAACAGCGTCATTGCTCAGCCTCCGAAGGGCGCACCCAGCCCCACAACGCTCCCACCGCTGCCGCCAGCAAAATCGGCACGCCTGCAGGAACCACGGGAATGGCCACGGCCGTCACCAACCCGCAGGCCAGCGCCAGGGCCACCGGCTCACGCGCATTCAAGCGCGGCCACAGCAAGCCCAGAAAGGCCGCCACGGCCGCACCATCCAGCCCGAAGCGACGCGTATCGCCCAGCGCATTGCCCATCAGCGCGCCCAGCAGGGTGAACAGATTCCACAGCAGAAACACGCCCGCCCCCGCCACCCAGAAGCCGCGCCGCTGCTCGGCCAGATCCTGCTGGCCCGATGCCGTGGCGGCGGACTCGTCAATCGTCCAGTGCGCAGCCAGCCAGCGCTGCAAGCCTTTCACACCCAGAAAACGACTCATCTGCATGCCGTAGATGGCATTGCGCAAGCCCAGCAAGGTCGCAGCACTCACGGCCGCCAAGCCGCTGCCGCCGCCGGCAATCACGCCCACAAAGGCGAACTGCGAGCCGCCCGTGAACATCAGCGCACTCAGCGCCATGGTCTGCCAGATATTGAGACCCGCCGCCACGGACAGCGCTCCGAACGAGATGCCGTACAAACCCGTGGCCACGGAGATCGACAGCCCCATGCGCGTCGCGGGCGTCATTGCAAGACCTTTGAACACAATCACCCTCACATTAAAATTGATAGCTGACAGCGCAATGAAATAAGGCACTTCAGATATAAAACAATCTGAAATGCCTTATCTACCTGTGCTAGCAGCTCATTTATTTGAGGGACTTGAGCATCAATGCTCAGTGCCCTTCATCTCAAAGGCTTAGTGCGCCTTTTCCCAGTTGCTGCCAAAGCCAATCTCAGCCAGCAGCGGCACGGACAAATCGGCCACGCCGGCCATGATGGCGGGGATTTCAGCCTTGACCCAGTCTTTGGCGGACTCGGGCAGCTCGAACACCAGTTCGTCGTGCACCTGCATGATGACCAGCACCTCGGGCTTTTCGGCATCCAGCCTGGCCTGCACGGCCACCATGGCCTTCTTGATCAGGTCGGCCGCCGTGCCCTGCATGGGCGCATTGATGGCAGCGCGCTCGGCCGCTTTCTTGCGCGGGCCGTTGCCGCCGTTGATCTCGGGCAGCACCAGGCGGCGACCGAACACGGTCTCCACATAACCCTGAGCGTGGGCCAGCTCCACGGTCTGATCCATATAGAGCTTCACGCCGGGATAGCGCTGAAAGTATTTGTCGATATAGGCTGCGGCGGCCTTGGTCTCGATGCCGAGATTCTTGGCCAGGCCAAAGCTGCTCATGCCGTAGATCAGGCCGAAGTTGATGACCTTGGCATAGCGGCGCTGCTCGCTGCTGACTTCATCCACGCTCACGCCAAACACTTCTGCGGCTGTGGCGCGGTGCACGTCCAGGCCGTTTTGGAAGGCGCTCAGCAGTGCCTCGTCGCCCGAGAGGTGGGCCATGATGCGCAGCTCGATCTGCGAATAGTCGGCGCTGGCAATCAGCTTGCCCTCAGGGGCCACAAAGGCTTCGCGCACGCGGCGGCCTTCGGGCGTGCGTACGGGAATGTTCTGCAGATTGGGGTCGTTGCTGGACAGCCGCCCCGTCACCGCCACGGCCTGGGCGTAATGGGTATGGACGCGGCCGTCGCTAGGCAATGCCATCTGCGCCAGCTTGTCGGTGTAGGTGCCCTTGAGCTTGGAGAGCGAGCGGTGCTCCAGCAGCTTGGCGGGCAACGGATAGTCCTCGGCCAGCTTCTCCAGCACTTCTTCATCGGTGCTGCGCGCGCCGGTGGCGGTCTTCTTCACCACGGGCATGCCCAGCTTGTCGAAGAAAATTTCACCCAGCTGCTTGGGGCTCGCCAGATTGAAGGGCTGGCCCGCAATCTCGTAGGCCTCTTCCTCGAGCTTCAGGATGCGTGCACCCAGATCGTTGCTCTGGCGTGCCAGCTCGCCCGCGTCAATGCACACGCCATTGCGCTCGATACGGAACAGCGCTTCGCTGGTCTGCATTTCCAGCTCGTAGATATGCAGCAGACCGGCATGAGCCTGGATGCGCGGCCACAGCGTGTTGTGCACGTCCAGCGTTTGGTCAGAGTCTTCGCAGCTGTAGGCTGCGGCTTTTTCCACGGGCACCTGGGCAAACGGAATCTGGCTCTTGCCCTTGCCGCACAGGTCTTCGTAGCTGATGCCAGTGCGGTTCACATGGCGCAGCGCAAGACTCGTCAGGTTGTGCGGGCGGTCGGCTTCGAGCACATAGGACTGCAGCATGGTGTCATGCGCATAGCCGCGCACAGTGATGCCGTGGTTGGCAAACACATGCTGGTCGTATTTGACATGTTGGCCCAGCTTCTTTTTGGAGGCGTCTTCCAGCCAGGGCTTGAGCTTGGCCAACACCATGGCCATATCCAGCTGCTCGGGCACATCCATGCCTTCGTGACGTAGCGGAATATAGGCCGCTTCGCCAGCCGCTACGCTGAAGGAAATACCGACAATCTGCGCCCGCATCTCGTCCAGAGAATCGGTTTCCGTATCAATCGCCGTCAGCTCGGCGGCCTGGATCTTGGTCAGCCACTCGTCGAACTGCGCCTGGGTCAGGATGGTGGTGTAGACCACATCGCGCTGCTGGGCTTCGACGGCGATTTCCGTCGTTGCCGCATCATCGGCATCAAACAGGCCCCCCTGGGCACTGTCTGCTTTTCCAGCCTTGGCTGGCTTGCTGGCTTTTGCTTCAGAAGTACTAGCACCCAGCGCACGCGCCAAGCCCTTGAAGCCGTACTTTTCATAGAAAAGCGCCAGCGCCGCATTGTCCGGCTCGGCCAGCACAATGGCGTCCAGCTGGGGCAGGCCGCTGATGTAATCCGCCAGATCGCAGTCGGTCTTCATGGTCACCAGCTGGCGGCTCAGCGCCAGCTGACCATTGGCAATGGCCTCGCGCAAGTTATTGCCCGCCACACCCTTGATGGCATCGGCATTGGCAATCAGCCCGTCCAGCGTGCCATATTCATCAAGCCACTTGGCTGCAGTCTTGGGGCCGACCTTGGTCACGCCAGGCACGTTGTCCACCGTGTCGCCCACCAGCGCCTGGTAGTCGATCATCAGCGAAGGCGGCACGCCAAACTCGCTGGTCACGCCAGCGATGTCGCGCTTTTTGCCGTTCATGGTGTCAATGATGGTCACATGCTCGTTCACTAGCTGGCTCAAGTCCTTGTCGCCGCTGGAGACGATGACGTTGATGCCCTGGGCCGCCGCCAGCTGCGCCAGCGTGGCGATCACGTCGTCGGCTTCCACACCAGGCACGGCCACAACCTTCCAGCCCAGCATGGCCACCACTTCGTGGATGGGCTCTATCTGGCTGCGCAAGTCATCGGGCATGGGCGAGCGCGTGGCCTTGTACTCGGTGTACATCTCATCGCGGAAAGTCGGGCCGGACGCATCGAACACACACACGGCGTAATCGGACTGCACATCCTTCCTCAGCGCCTGCATCATGTTCACCATGCCGCGAATGGCACCCGTGGCCGGACTGGTCGGGTCGCCGGGAATGGCCCGCAGATCGGGCATGGCATGGTAGGCGCGGTAGAGGTAGCTGGAGCCGTCCACCAGCACCAGGGTCTTGGAATTGCTCATAGCCGCCAATTGTGCACGCGTGGCTGGCTTGGCCGCCCTGAACCACAAAGACGGGCAAGCGCATGGTGGGAGAATTCCAAGTCGCCCTACAATCCACTCATCATGCGCGCTGCACCTCTTTTCATCCTCCTGAGCCTGGCTGCCGGATCCGTTCTGGCCCAGTCCTCCACCCCTGCCACCGCTGAGGCCGTGGCAGCTCCTGCGCCCCAGAGCCAGCAGGACAATGCGGCTGCCACCAGCAAGCACAACCAGCGGATTGAACATATCCGCGTGGAAGATGCGGGCAGCCGTGTGGATGAAACCCGCGTGGGCGGCCAGACCCAGAGCATTACCGTGCAACCCAAGGTCGGCTCCATGCCCGAGTACGAAGTGCAGTCCAACGACGGCGCCCGTGCTGCCCGCAACCGCGACAACAACAGCGGTGACACCACGGGCACCCGCGTCTGGAATTTCATCAAATTCTGAAGCGCTGCGCGCTTTTCCCGTTCATGACAGGGCAGTGCAGCAAAGCACTGCCCTGTTGCGTATAGAACCATCTTCCCTGTCCCGCTCACCCACTGCGGCTGAGCGACGTATTCACCATGGCTGTTTTCACCGAAGTTTCCGATAAAGATGCCCGCGATCTGCTGCGCCGCATGTCCCTTGGCTCATTCAAAGAATTGCGCGGCATTCAGGGCGGCATTGAAAACACCAACTACTTTCTGACCACCGACCAGGGTGAATGGGTGCTGACCCTGTTCGAGCGCCTGAGCGCCGAGCAACTGCCCTTTTACCTGTACCTGATGAAGCATCTGGCGCAGGCCGGCATCCCGGTTCCCGACCCGCAGGGTGAAGCCCGCAGCGGCGACATTCTGCTCAAGGTCTGCGGCAAGCCGGCCTCCATCGTCAACCGTCTCGCCGGCAAGAGCCAGCTGGCCCCGGCCCCTGTGCATTGCGCCGCCGTGGGTGACATGCTTGCGCGTATGCACCTGGCTGGGCAGGACTACAACCGCCAGCAGCCCAATCTGCGCGGCCTGCCCTGGTGGAATGAAACCGCTCCCGTGGTTCTGCCCCACCTGAACGAAGAAGCCGCCGCCCTGCTGCGCGCCGAGCTGGCCTACCAGAATCACATCGCCGCATCGGCCACCTATGCAGCCCTGCCCCGTGGTCCGGTGCATGCCGACCTGTTCCGCGACAACGTGATGTTCGATGGCGACAAACTGACCGGCTTTTTCGACTTCTACTTCGCAGGTGTGGACACTTGGCTGTTTGATCTGGCCGTCTGCCTCAACGACTGGTGTATCGATCACGCAACAGGCGCCCATGATGCCCCTCGTGCCAAGGCCATGATCGACGCCTATCAAGCCGTTCGTCCCCTGACCGCTTCAGAGCGCGAGCTGCTCAACGCCCAGCTGCGCGCCGGTGCCCTGCGTTTCTGGATCTCCCGCCTCTGGGACTTCCACCTGCCCCGTGAAGCCGCCTTGCTGCAGCCCCACGACCCGACTCACTTCGAGCGCGTGCTCAAGCAGCGCATTGCTCAGCCCCTGTCGCTGGCCTGATCACCAGCCAGGAACAGTCCAAGCTGGCGAGAGCCTCGGGGCTTTATATGGCCCCGTCCCGCTGTCTCGGGTACAGTGCAAGAGCGACTTTTGCTCGCTCTCGCAAAAGTATTTCTGCCTCTCCCATGAAACTTCAAATCGTTACACCCGGCACTGGCCTGCAGTGGGTGCTGCAAGGCCTGCGCACGTTCAGAAGCCAGCCTCTGGCTCTGGCTGCCCTGTTTTTTCTGGGCATGGCCAGCATGTCACTGATCTCGGCCTTGCCACTGATCGGCCCCGTCATTGCACTGGCACTGCTTCCCAGCATCTCCCTGACCATGATGGTGGCCGCCTCTGAAGCGGCCCACGGCCGCAAGCCCACGCCCGCACTGCTACTGGTAGCCTTTCGCTCCGGCAGCCAGCACATGCACTCCATGCTGATGCTGGGCGGCATGTACGCGGCAGGCTTTTTGCTCATCATTGGCGCATCCAGCATCGTCGATGGCGGCACTTTTGCCAGCGTCTATCTGGGTCAGACTCCCATGACCCGGGAGCTGGCCGAAGAGCCCGAGTTCCAGTCCGCCATGTGGATGAGCATGTTGCTCTACCTGCCGCTGTCCCTGGCCTTCTGGCATGCACCCGCTCTTATTCACTGGCATGGCGTCAGCCCCGTCAAGGCTCTGTTCTTCAGCTTTGTCGGCTGTTTTCGCAATATCGCCGCCTACCTGGTTTTCGGCGTCTGCTGGATCGGCGTCTTCATTGCCTCCGGCATGGCGCTGGCCATCGTGACCGGCATTCTCGCCATGCTGATCGGCAGCATCGCCGGCGGCCTGATGGTGGCCACGGCCCTGATGCTGGCTGCCCTCTTTTTCACCTCGATTGTCTTTACCTTCCGCGACAGCTTTGCTGCGCCCGATGGCAAGGATGAGATGGAAATCGTCAACGACTCCCAGCACAACGACACCCCGCCTCAAGCCTGATCGCTCTGAGCATCCTCAAAAAAGCCGCTGCAGACCTAACTGCAGCGGCTTTTTTGATGTCCGGTGCAGCGGTATCAGCCTATACCGCCGCACTGACCTGAGGCTTTACACGCCGACCGGGCCGCCATCCTTCTTCTGAATCACCACTGTAGAGGAACGGGGACGTACGGTGCCCGAAGGCAAAGCCGTGGCATCGCTGGTGTCGTAAGCCGGCCAGTTCACGGGGTGCTGCACATTCAGGAAGATCGTGCTGTGGTCCGGCGTATAGGCAAAGCCGGTGATTTCAGCCTCATTCGGGCCGATAAAGAAGCGACGCAGCTCACCTTGATTGCTGGCATTGATGACCGGGCCTGTCGCCTTGCTGTCCGCCAGAGCCCCAGGAATCACCGCCAGCATCTGGTCGTTGGTTGCCTTGGCCACGTCGTTCTTGCGGCCACCGTCGATGCCGTTGTCCGTCTGCACCCACAGAATGCCACGGTCATCAAAGGCAATCCCGTCAGGGCTGGCCAGCTGATTCAACTCCGTCAGCCCCGAGCGGTTGATATCTGGATCAGCGCCTGCATTTGCGCCAAAAACAAAAATTTCCCATTGGAAGCTGTTCTTGCCCGCATCGTCATGCCAGCGAATGATGTGGCCGTTGACGTTGTTCAGGCGCGGGTTGGCAGCATTGGTGCCGGTGGTCGCATTGCGGCTGGTGTTGTTGGTCAGTGTCAGGTAGACGTCGCCATTGGTGGGGTTCACGGCCGTCCACTCGGGACGGTCCATGGGCGTAGCCCCCACAAAGTCAGCGGCACCACGGGTGTTGATCAGAATTTCTTCAATGCTCTTGTACTTGGAGCCGAGCTTGCTGCCATCCTTGCCCACGCTGTCCAGCGTCAAAGGCAGCCAGGTGCCCGTGCCGTCTTCATTGAAACGCGCCACGTACAGCGTGCCCTTGTCCAGGTACTTGTTGCCCACGGCAAGGCGGTCGCTGCGCTTGGCATCGGCGGGGTCCCAGACAGCATCGGAGACATAGCGGTAAATGTATTCAAAGCGCGAGTCATCGCCCGTGTAGAACGCCAGCGGCTTGCCCGCTTCGGGCAGGCTGTAGGCAGCGCCTTCGTGGGCGAAGCGGCCCATGGCTGTGCGCTTGGTGGCAACGCTGGAGGGGTCGTAGGGATCAATTTCCACCAGATAGCCAAAGCCGTTGACTTCGTTGCGGTAGTCATCCAGCGCTGTGGCCCCCGTTTCAGTGATGTTGAAACGGGCAAACTCTCCATCCTTCTCCGAGGCATCGCCTGCAGCGGTCTCCCATAGATAACGCCCTCTCTTTGTAGACACGCCCACACGCTTTTGATGCTCGGGCAAGACCGCCACCTGGTTCACAAAGCAGGCAGCCCAGTTCTCCTCTGCCGTGATGTAGGTTCCCCAGGGCGTCGTGCCGTTGCCGCAGTTGTTGTTCGTGCCGCGAATCTGGCTGCCATCTTTGGAGAAAGCGGTCTTCACCCAGTCCGTCTTGGCCACGGGGCCAGCAAGGTTCATAGGCGTTGCCGAGGTGAAGCGACGGTTGTACTTGGAATTCTTGACGATCTCCCAGTTGCTCGCGTTCTTCTTGATGTGCATGACGGCCACGCCATGCGCATTGATTTCCTTGCGCACTTCTTCCGCAGGTCGCTTCTCACCAGAGCCCGTACCGGTCGGTCCATGGGGGTGCAGCGCATTCTCATCGATGTACTCGTGATTCACCACCAGCAGTCCTTCGGTGGAGCTGCCTTCCAGTGGGAAGAAGTGCATGCCGTCGTGGTGCATTCCGGTGGCATTGAACTGGTCTTCAGCGGTATTGCTGCCATCGCTCTTCCAGTCAGCCGCCTTGTCGTTCAAAGGCGTACCCCAGGCACCCAGTACATGGGCCACATAGCCAGCAGGCACGACGCAAGCATCGGTCATGGAAGCAGACAGAGATTCAAAGCCCAGCTTCAGCTCGGGCTTGGGATCAGGTGTGGGTTGAGGAGCTGGACCAGGTTCGGCCACTTTGTCATCACTGCCACCGCCGCAAGCGGCTAGCATGCTCCCGCTGAACACGGCCAGTGCAGCGCTCAGGCCGCCACGAGTCAGCGTACGACGGGAAAGATTGGCTTCCAGAATGGTACTGAAAGGCGCATTGCCTGCGTGATTGCGAATGACCTTGTCAGAAATAGTTTTGCTCATGAGAGCGTGACTCCTCGTGGGTTGCGGGTTTGGAATGCACCGCAATTTAGGAAACATTCACGACGGAGATGTGACACCCCTACTCCGCCAATGTCCCTCGCCTCAAGTCATCACCCCGTCACAAAATCCCACTAACCCCACTACACCCACTCACTCCACAATCGTCAACTTGGCAATCGCAAGCGCCAGCCATTTGGTGCCATGGCGGCCAAAGCTGACCTGAGCGCGGGCGTCGTCGCCCGTGCCCTCCACCGCCAGCACCTTGCCTTCGCCGAACTTGTTATGGAACACCGTGATGCCTGCCTTGATGCCGTGCGAGGGCTCGGCCTTTTGCTTGGGCACCGGCGGGCTGGCAAAGACTTCGGTCTGCTTGCTGCCCCAGCCCGGGTTAGAGCCAAATTGGCCTGAAGCCCTTGACCCCCAAGCGCTACCAGCTCCTGAAGAAGGAGCAAAACTGCCAAAGCCGCTTTGCTTGGGCGTGATCCACTTCAGCGCCTCTTCGGGCAGCTCGTCAAAGAAGCGGCTCTTGGTGTTGTAGCGCGTCTGGCCGTGCAGCATGCGCGTCTGCGAATGGCTCAGGTACAAGCGCTTGCGCGCCCGCGTGATGGCCACATAGGCCAGGCGGCGCTCTTCCTCCAGGCCGCCGCGGTCCATCATCGCGTTCTCGTGCGGGAACAAGCCTTCTTCCACGCCGCCGATAAACACGGCATCAAACTCCAGACCCTTAGATGCATGCACGGTCATCAGTTGCACCGCATCCTGACCGGCCTGGGCCTGGTTGTCGCCCGCTTCCAGCGAGGCGTGTGACAAGAAGGCCGCCAGTGGCGACATGGTCTCGCCCGTGTCTTCATTGACCATGGAGGCAAGCGTGCCTGCAGGCGGTGTCAAAGGCTGATCGAGCAGCGGTGCGTTGGGGTCCAGGCCCTGGCTGACCGGGCTTTGCGACAGGTTGGCACCAGGCAGAATTTCCTGCGCATCCACCGGCAAAGCCACCGCGTCCTTGCCAAAGCCTTCCTGGGTCACAAAGCTCTCGGCAGCGGTCACCAGCTCCTGCAAGTTTTCGATACGGTCCGCGCCTTCTCGTTCGTTGCGGTAATGCTCGAGCAGTCCGCTTTGCTCTTCCACGGTTTCGATGATTTCGCGCAGCGTCTTGCCTTGGGTCTGTTCGCGCAGCACATCGATCTTGGCCACAAAGCCTTGCAGCTTGGTGCCAGCAGTACCGGGCACGGCAGTCACGGCATCGCTGAGCGAACAACCGCTGCTGCGCGCCGCATCTTGCAGTTGCTCAATCGTGCGTGCACCAATGCCGCGTGCGGGGAAATTCACCACGCGCATAAAGCTGGTGTCGTCGTGCGGGTTCTCCAGCAGGCGCAGATAGGCCAGCGCATGCTTGATTTCGGCTCGTTCAAAAAAGCGCAAACCGCCATAGACGCGATAGGGAATGCCTGCGTTGAACAGCGCCGATTCGATCACCCGGCTTTGCGCATTGCTGCGGTAGAGCACGGCGATTTCCTGGCGCGTAAATCCATCGTTTTTGACCAGTTGCTTGATCTCGTCGACCATCCAAGCGGCCTCGGCCAAGTCGCTGGGCGACTCATAAATGCGCACGGGCTCGCCCGGCCCCTGCGTGGTGCGCAGGTTCTTGCCCAGGCGGTTGCTGTTGTGGCTGATGAGGGCGTTGGCGCAGTCCAGAATATTGCTGTAAGAGCGGTAGTTCTGCTCCAGCTTGATCTGGTTTTTGACGTCGAACTCGCGGATGAAGTCCGCCATATTGCCCACGCGCGCACCGCGAAAGGCATAGATGCTCTGGTCATCGTCGCCCACGGCAATCACGCTGGCAGCAGACTCGTAACGCCCTCCCGCCTCATCGCCCGCCAGCTGCTTGAGCCACTGGTATTGCAGCTTGTTGGTGTCCTGAAACTCGTCTACCAGAATGTGCTGAAAGCGGCGCTGATAGTGCTGGCGCAGATGGGTGTCATCGCGCAGCAGCTCATAGCTGCGTAGCATCAGCTCGCCAAAATCCACCACGCCTTCGCGCTGGCATTGCTCTTCATAGAGCTGGTACAGCTCCACTTTCTTGCGCGTGTCGGGGTCGGTCGCCACCACATCTGATGGGCGCATGCCCTCTTCCTTGCAGCCGGCGATGAAGTACATCAGTTGCTTGGGCGGAAAGCGCTCGTCGTCCACATTGAACTGCTTGCACAGGCGCTTGATGGCCGAGAGCTGGTCTTGCGTATCGAGAATCTGAAACGCCTGCGGCAGCTTGGCGGCCTGATAGTGGGCGCGCAGCATGCGGTTGCACAGGCCGTGAAAAGTACCAATCCACATGCCGCGCACGTTGTAGGGCAGCATGGCCGACAGACGCGCCAGCATTTCTTTGGCGGCCTTGTTGGTAAAGGTCACGGCCATGATGGAGCCCGGCGTGGCCTGCCCCGTCTGCAGCAGCCAGGCAATGCGCGTGGTCAGCACGCGGGTCTTGCCCGAGCCCGCGCCCGCCAGAATCAGCGCATGGCCTGCGGGCAGGGTGACGGCCGCCAGTTGCTCATCGTTCAGGCCGGTGAGCAAGGGGGAGTGGGAGGCGGAGCGAGCACCTTCGGGTGCGCTATCAAGCAGGTCAATCGGGAACATAGCCCCACATTGTAGAAATGCGCGCGACTCCCCATGATCTGCTGCTGCATTGCACTATCAAAAGAAAAGCTGCTTGCGCTTGATATTCATAGAATTTAGATGGAAACTCATCTGAAATCAATATAAATTCAGCGCAAGCAGCTTCGTTTTCAATAGCGCCAGCGATTAATGCCCGCCAGCCCCCGGATCCACCACACGGGTCGGCTTGGGTGCCAACCAGATCGCACAGGCCGCCAGCACAAAGCCGCCCGCGATGATGAACATGATCTGGTTGGTGGCCAGCATCACGCTCTGCCCTGTGATGAGCTGATCGAGTGCTGCCAGCGCACCATCCGCACTCATGCCGGACTGCTGCATCCCTTGCAACACTTCGCCGCTGCTGTCGCTCAGTCCCACCAGTTCGGCATGCTTGCGCGTGGTGCCGTTCTCCCAGGCCGTATTGACCACGGAGACCGCCGCCGCGCCAGACAAGGTGCGCAAGAAGTTCATCAGACCGGCTGCGTTGTCCATCTCATGCGGCTCCACGCTGGCCAGCGCCAGCCCGGTGGTCGGAATGAAGAAGAACGGCAGACCAAAGCCCATGAACATCAGCGGCAGGGCAATGTCCCAATAGCCCATGTCGGTGCTGGCAAAAGCGCGCCAAAGGGTGATGACACCCATCCAGAACACACCGCCAAAGATCAGCCGGCGCGGGTCTACCTTGGCCGACAAACCTGCTGCGGCAGGAGCGACAAACAGTGCAAACAGCCCCGTCCATGCCGTGACCAAACCCGCCATCGTCGCCGTGTAGCCCATATAGCTTTGCAGCCACAGCGGCGTGAGCACGTTGACAGCAAAGAAGGCTGCAAATGCCAAACTAATGGTGAGCACCGCCATGGAAAAGCCTCTGTGCCGGAACACCCGCAAGTCCACAATCGGGTGCTCGGCATGCAGCTCCCAGATCATGAAGGCGGCAAAGCCCACAGCGGCCACCACGGCCAGCGCCACGATCATGGGCGAAGCAAACCAGTCCAGATTCTTACCCTCATCGAGCATCAGCTGCAGCGCGCCCACCCAGACGATGAGCAGGATCAGGCCCACGGTATCAATCGGGTTCTTGAGCAGCGGCTGCTCATAGCGCTTGACCAGGTGCCAGACCGCGAATGCGCAAACCAGTGCCACGGGAATGTTGATCAGAAAGATCCAGTGCCAGGTGTATTCATCGCAAATCCAGCCGCCCACAATGGGGCCGAGCACGGGTGCAATCAGCGTGGTCATGGACCACAGGCCAATGGCCGCAGGCGCCATATTGGGCGGGAAGATGCGTAGCAGCAGTGACTGGGACAGCGGCATCAGCGGACCACCGGCAAGTCCTTGCAAGATGCGCGCAAACACCAGCATGCCCAGCGAATTGGCCAGGCCACACAGCAGCGATGCCACACCAAACAAGCCCATGGCCGTGGCAAACACGCGTACCGCGCCAAAGCGTGCGGCCAGCCAGCCGGTCAGCGGCACGGTAATCGCCTCGGCCACCGCATAACTGGTGATGACCCAGGTGCCCTGGCTGGTGGTCGCGCCCAGATTGCCCGCAATGCTGGGCACAGAAACGTTGGCCACCGTCATGTCCAGTACGGCCATGAAGTTGGCCGCCGCCAGCACCAGCGCGGCCAGCCACAGCGTGCCCCCGGTCAGTGGCACCATGCCCGCAGCCATGGGCATGGCGGTCGCATTAGCCCCTGTGCCCACGGGTGCGGCTGGCAGCGCACTCGCTGCGCCATCACTTTGCTTGTTACTCATGACGGGCTCACTGCGCTGCAGCCACGCCAGCGCCATCGGCAGGGCCGGTACGAGTGTCCACCGTCACATGCATGGACAGGCCCACACGCAGCGGATTTTTCGCCAGCTCAGCCGCATTCAGCTGAACACGCACCGGCAGGCGTTGCACCACCTTGATCCAGTTGCCCGTGGCGTTCTGTGCGGGAATCGCGGCAAACGCGGAGCCAGAGCCTCCGCTGAAACCCACGACCGTGCCCTTGTATTTCACGGAGCTACCGTACAGGTCTGACTGCAGCTCCACCTGCTGCCCCACACGTACCTTGCCCAGCTGGCTTTCCTTGAAGTTGGCATCCACATAGATCTGCTGCACAGGCACCACGCTCATTAACGGAGTACCGGCCTGCACACGCTGGCCGATCTGCACACTGCGCTTGGCCACCACTCCATCCACCGGGGCCAGCACTGTCGTGCGGTCCAGGTCCACCTGCGCCTGATCGCGCCGCGCCTGCGCCAGCAGCACTTCGGGGTTGTTCTCGGCCTCAGCCCCTTCGATCAGCGCGGCATTGACCTGCTTGGCGCCCATGGCCGCTTCGCGATTGGCCTTGGCCTGAGCCTGCGCTGCCACGGCCGACGCCAGTTGCGCCTTGGCAGCGGCAAAAGCGTTCTTGGCCTGCGTCAGTTCTTCGCCAGAGACGGAGCCACTTTTGGCCAGCGCCTCACGGCGCTGCAAGTCAATGGTGGCACGCTCCATATCGGCTTGCGCTGCCAGCAACTGTGCTGCAGCGCGCTTTTCATCGGCCTCACGCGCGCTGACCTGGGCTTTCAGTCCGCCATCATTGGCCACATAGCCTTTGACCCGGCGCGTGGCACGGGCCAGCTCCGCCTCGGCCTGGGCCAGCGCCAGCTTGGCGTCGGTGGGGTCGATGCGCACCAGTACATCGCCTTTTTTCACCGCCTGCGTGTCCTTGACCAGCACCTCCAGCACCGTGCCGCCAATGGAGGGGGTGACCTGTGCCACCTCAGCTGCCGCGTAGGCGTTGTCGGTGGAGACAAAGTTGGACGCATGCAGCCACCAGTAAGCGCCAGCGGCCACACCGGCCACCACAACCACTCCGGCCAGGCCAGCCAGCAATTTGTTGCGTCGCTGTTCACGCACAGCAGGATTCGCGCTCACGGAAGAAGCGTTTTCAGTCATACAAAACCTTGGAAATATTCAATTCGAAAATGCGGCTCAAGCTTGGGGCTGTGCGGCGTTTGGGGAGGCTGTTTGGGCTGCACCGGATGCAGTGCCGGACTCGCTCCAGCCGCCACCCAAGGCGCGGTGCAAGCCGATATCGAGCGTCAGGGCACGGGACTGCACATCCACCAGCTGGCGCACATTGGCCAGCAGCTGGTCTTCCGCCGACAGCACGTCGAGATAACGTGCCAGCCCGCCCTCATAGCGATTACGCGCCACACGGTGCGCCTCTGTGGCGGCATTCACAGCTTGCTGCATGGCGCTCAACTGCTGCTGCAGCGCACGCTGGCTGGTGGCGTTGTCTGCCACCTCCTGCAAAGCGCGAGTGAGCGTTGCCTGATAGTGCGCCGCTGCCTCGTCATAGCGGGCGCGCGCTGCCCCCAGCTGCGAGCGCAGTCGGCCGCCATTGAAGATGGGCAGGCTGATGGCCGGGCCTACGCTGGCAATGCTGGAGCCACTTTGGGTCAGCATATTCAAGCCAAGCGACTGCACACCGATAAAGGCGCTGAGATTCACATCGGGATAAAACTCGGCCTGCTGCGATGCGACCCGCGACTCCAGCGCCTGCGCCTGCAAGCGGGCTGCCACCACATCGGGGCGACGCCCCAGCAAATTGACCGGTATCTGCTCTGGCAGCGCCCATTGCTGCTGCCAAGGCGATTGCAGACGTTTGACATCGACCTGAATAGCGGCACCTCTATCAGGCCCAGCCCCTATCAAAGCGGCAATGCTGTTGCGCTGCAAGCCAACTTGCTCTTGCATCTGTGCCAGCTCGGCCTCGGCTGCAGCCAGGCGTGCCTGAGCGCTGTGAACACTGCCCTGGTTTTCCAGCCCGTTGGCATAGCGCTTTGCAAACAGCTCGGCCGTTGTCTTGCGCACTTTGACGGACTGCGCCAACGTTTGCTCATTGGCGGCCAGTCGCAGCAGTTGCGCATAGGCCGTAGCGACATTGCTGGCCAACAGCAAACGCGCCTGCGCGGCATCGGCTTCGCGCGCGGCCAACTCACCTGCCGCAGCTGCCACTGCAGCGCGCTGCTTGCCCCAGAGATCCAGTGACCAGCTCAAATCCAGCGTGGCGCGGCCATAGTCATTCATGCCGCGCGGCGTGAAGGTTTCAGGGGTCAGATGGTTGTAGCTGAGCTTGTCTTGAGTCGCCGTTGCGCGTGCAGAAATTTGCGGCGCGCTGGCTGACTCGCTCAGGCCCAGCATGCCCTTGGCCTGCTGCACACGGGCGGCAGCAGCAGCCATATCCGGCGCGCCTTGCAGGGCCTGGTCAATCAATTCGTTGAGCTGTGCATCGCCATAGCGCTGCCACCAACGCTGTTGAGGCCAGTCCATTCGAGGGGCGTTTTGCGCCATCTGCAAACGGCCTGTCTCGACCTGCGCCAGCGATGCCATTCCCTCCCACTCTGGAACCTGTGCGCAGGCTGACAGCAAGGCTGGCAAGCCCAAAGCCAGCCAACCGGTGCGCCAGCGCGTCTGCCTTTGCTGCGCTGCTGCGATGCGTGTTGTCATGAAATACTCTATTAATGAACTGTACGGTACAGTATATGTTTTAGAGGTTTCCGATCGCAAGCGCTACACTGAAAGACAACACATCAGTCAAAGGACATTTCGCCCCATGCGCACCAAAACGGAAGAAAAGCGACAAGCCATCATTGATGTGGCTGCAGCCACTTTTGGCGAACTGGGCTTTGAGCGCACTTCCATGTCCGAAATCTGCACGCGTCTGGGTGGCTCCAAGGCCACGCTCTACAACTACTTCCCGTCCAAAGAAGCGCTGTTTCTGGAGGTGATGTTCCAAGCGTCCGAAGCCGACTTTCAGAACACCATGCTGGCCCTGCAGACCAGCCAGAAAGATGCCTACCAGGCGCTGCGCGACTTTGGCGAGCGATTTCTGAGCCTGCTTTACTCACCCGGTGTCATGTCCGTGCGCAGACTGCTGATTGCCGAAGGCGGGCGCTCACAGATTGGTCAGCGCTGCTGGGAAATGGGCCCTGCGCGAGGCAATGTCGCCATTCAGTCTTTTTTGCAGCAGGGCATACAGCGCAAGCTGTTGCGCTGCGCGGACCCCGAACTCATGCAGCACCAGCTGCTGGCCCTGCTGGAGGCCGAATTGCTGCCACGCTTCATGTTTCAGCACCTACCCGCACCGTCCTCTACAGAAATCTCTCAATGCGCTGCACGAGCGGTCAACACCTTCATGCAGCTCTACGGCATGCAGCCATCAAGCAGTTCATAAGAAAATTCTTATAACCTTCATAAAAACGAGGAGACATACACTTTGGCTGTCCCCCGTATAGAATCAATCACCGGGCCCAAGTTTTTTGAGGTCCGGTTTTTTTTGCCCGCTGCCCGCTCAGCGCCGCAGAAAACCGGTCTCCAAGCCAAGCGCCTATCCTTGAAAATTGAGGTGGGTGAGATTCCCACCGTGACCTTTTCCGGAGCTTGGAACCATGGAAATCTTCGACTACGACAACATTCTTCTGCTGCCCCGCATGTGCCGCGTGGAAAGCCGTTCGGAATGTGACACCAGCGTGCAGCTGGGCAACCGCAGCTTCAAGCTGCCGGTGGTCCCCGCCAACATGAAGACGGTGGTGGACGAGAAGATCTGTACCTATCTGGCGCAAAACGGTTTCTTCTACGTGATGCACCGTTTTGACATCGACAACGTGGCCTTCACCAAGGACATGCAGTCCAAGGGACTGTTCGCGTCCATCTCTTTGGGCGTCAAGCAACCCGACTACGACATCGTTGACCGCTTTGTGGCCGACGGCATCTGCCCCGAGTACATCACCATCGACATTGCCCACGGCCATGCCGAGAGCGTGAAGAACATGATTGCCTACCTCAAGGCAAAGATCCCTGCGGCCTTTGTGATTGCCGGCAACGTCGCAACCCCTGAAGCCGTGATCGATCTGGAAAACTGGGGCGCTGACGCCACCAAGGTCGGTGTGGGCCCAGGCAAGGTGTGCATCACCAAGCTCAAGACCGGCTTTGGTACGGGTGGCTGGCAACTCTCGGCCCTCAAGTGGTGCGCACGCGTGGCCACCAAGCCCATCATTGCCGACGGCGGTATCCGCAGCCACGGTGACATTGCCAAGAGCATCCGCTTTGGCGCCACCATGATCATGATCGGCTCCCTGTTTGCCGGCCATGAAGAGTCGCCCGGCAAGACCGTGGAAGTCGACGGCCAGCTGTTCAAGGAATACTACGGCTCTGCCTCCGACTTCAACAAGGGCGAGTACAAGCACGTGGAAGGTAAGCGCATTCTGGAGCCCATCAAGGGCCCTCTGATGAATACGCTGATCGAGATGCAGCAGGACGTGCAGTCCTCCATCAGCTACTCGGGCGGCACCAAGCTCATGGACATCCGCAAGGTCAATTACGTCATCCTCGGCGGCGACAACGCTGGCGAGCATCTGCTGATGTAAGCGCGCAAGCGCGACTCACCAGCGCGAAGGTGAACCTCCAAAAAAAAGCATCAAGGGCAGCTTCGGCTGCCCTTGTTGTTTCTGCATCCCGCGCTCACAACTGATCTGCGGTCACACCTGCAACTGCATACGTCCTCAGGCCTTAGCATGTGAGCATTCATAAAAAATCCAAGGAAACAACGCAATGAGCACTTTGAAGATAGCCGTTCTCGGCACCGGAATGATGGGCTTGCCCATGGCACGCCGACTGGCCCAAGCCGGTCACGAAGTTCACGCCTGGAACCGCACCCGTACCAAGGCCGAGCCGCTGGCTGCCGATGGCGTGACCATTCACGACAACGCAGCCGACGCCGTGCGCGGCGTGGACTTTGCCGTGAGCCTGCTGGAAAGCGGCGCCATCGTGGGCGAAGTGCTGTTCAAGCTGGGCGTGGCCGATGCCATGCCCAAGGGCTCGCTGTTCATTGACATGGCCTCCATCCAGCCGCGTGAAGCACGCGAGCATGCCGGCAAGTTGCAGGTGCTGGGTGTGCAGCATCTCGACGCCCCCGTCTCCGGCGGCACGCTGGGCGCGGAAGCCGGCACCCTGGCCATCATGGCGGGCGGCGAAGCGGCGGACTTCGAACGTGCACAGCCCGTGTTTGCTGCCCTGGGCCGCAGCACCCATGTGGGCCCTCACGGCGCAGGCCAGTTGGCAAAGCTCGCCAATCAGATGATTGTGGGCATCACCATTGGCGCCGTGGCCGAGGCTTTGCTGCTGGCCGAACGGGGCGGCGCCAACCCCGCCAAGGTACGCGAGGCTATCTCCGGCGGCTTTGCCGACAGCCGCATTCTGCAAGTACATGGCGAGCGCATGGTCAAGCACGACTTTGCGCCGCGCGGGCGCATGACCGTGCAGCTCAAGGACATGCGCAACGCTATTGCAACCGCCGATGAAGTGGGGCTGGACACCCCTATCACAAGCTTGCTGGAGCAGCTCTATACCGAAGGCGTCAAGAATGGTCTGGGCGATCTGGATCAGGCCGGCTTGTTTGTGGAATTGCAACGCAGGAACGCGCTGGACTAAAAAAACCTTCGGGTTTTCCTGCAAGCGCCTCAGAATTGGCGCATAATTGCGGTCTTGCTTGCAGTGCAGGCTTTGTGTGGGGCTCTTAGCTCAGTTGGTAGAGCAGCGGACTCTTAATCCGTTGGTCGAGTGTTCGAATCACTCAGGGCCCACCAAAATTTCTTCAGTTCGGCTTTGCACCGGATTGATCCTCCGGATTTACTCCGGCGGGCTCTTAGCTCAGTTGGTAGAGCAGCGGACTCTTAATCCGTTGGTCGAGTGTTCGAATCACTCAGGGCCCACCAAAATTTCTTCAGTTCGGCTTTACACCGGATTGATCCTCCGGTTTATCCGGCGGGCTCTTAGCTCAGTTGGTAGAGCAGCGGACTCTTAATCCGTTGGTCGAGTGTTCGAATCACTCAGGGCCCACCACAATTATTCTTCAGTCTGATCTTTCAGGCTGATCCTCCGGTTTATCCGGCGGGCTCTTAGCTCAGTTGGTAGAGCAGCGGACTCTTAATCCGTTGGTCGAGTGTTCGAATCACTCAGGGCCCACCAACATTCAAAAGCCAAAGTTCTCACGGACTTTGGCTTTTTGTTTGCTGAGTTGCCCGTGCAAATGCAGCCACGCTGACACGAAAGCGCCCCATGATCGGGCATCATGCAGACACTGCTAGGCGAGAGCTGCAACGCACACCTCGCCAGCTCCCACTTCGTTCACATCATGCAAAACGACCTCTCCACGTTCTGGCGCGGACCGCGTTGGACTCTGGCCATGCTGCTTGCCATTCTGGGCATGCTCGGGCCGTTCTCGGTTGACACATACATCCCCGCCTTCTCGGGCATTGCCAAGGCACTGGGTGCCACGCCCGTAGAGATGCAGCAGACGCTGTCTGCCTACCTGCTGGGCTTTGCCTTCATGAACCTGTTTCATGGGGCTTTGGCCGACAGTTTCGGGCGCCGCCCCGTCATCCTGTGGGGACTGGTGATGTTCACCATTGCCTCAGCTGGCTGCGCGATGTCGCAGAACATCACTCAACTGGTGATCTTCAGAACGCTGCAGGGCCTGTCCACAGGGGCTGGCATCGTGGTCTCGCGCGCCATCGTGCGCGACATCTTCCCGCCCGCACAGGCACAGGGCTTGATGGCGCAGATCACCATCTTCTTTGGCGTGGCCCCTGCCCTGGCTCCCATGATGGGTGGCTGGCTGTTTGTGCATCTGGGCTGGCAATCCGTGTTCTGGTTTCTGACCATCGTGGGTGTGCTGCTGTGGGCCATCAATATCAAGTTTCTGCCAGAGTCCCTGCCGCCACAAAAGCGCCAGCCTTTTCAGTTCAAGCCCCTGATGCAGGGCTACGGTCTGCTGCTCAGCGACCCGCGCTTTTTGCTGCTGGCCCTGGCCAGCGGCATTCCCTTCAACGGCATGTTTCTCTATCTGCTGTCGGCACCCGAATTTCTGGGGACCATCTTGCAGCTGGAGCCCACGCAGTTCTTCTGGTTCTTCATCTCCACCATCGGCGGCATCATGGCAGGCAGCTGGACCAGCGGCAGATTAGCCGGACGCATCCCTCCCAAGCGCCAGATTCGCCACGGTTTTCTGGTGATGTGCGTCACCTCCATCGTCAACCTGGTGGCCAACCTGATCTGGCCCGCCCATGTGAGCTGGGCTCTGATTCCCATCAGCCTGTTCGCCTATGGCTGGGCATTGATGGTGCCGGTAGTGACCCTGCTGGTGCTTGACATTCACCCCGAGCGCCGCGGCCTGGCTTCATCCCTGCAAGCCGTGGTCGGCTCGACCGCCAACGGATTTGTGGCCGGCATCATTGCCCCGCTGGTCATGCATTCAGCCGCGCTGCTGGCTACGGGATCGATTCTGCTGATGGCCATTGGCCTGATTGCCTGGATATATCTGCATCACCGCTGGCCGGAGATTGGCCGCCACGCCTCAGAACATTAAAAATCGATAGCTGCAAGCGCATGCTACTCATAGATTTCAAATAGAAAACTATCTGAAACTCAATAGAAACGTGCGTTAGCAGCTCACTTTTTAAGCAGTTTCAGACACAAAAAAGCCAGCTCGAAAGCTGGCTTTTTTGTGCTCAGGGCCAAGACCCCGAGTCAGCGATTAACGCTCATCGCGACGGGGAGCACGGGGCTTGCGCTCAAAGCTGCGCTCACCACCACGTTCGCCATGGGGCTGATAGGGCTTGCCAGCGCTCTGACCGAAAGCGGGGCGACGATCGCCACCACCGAAGCCACGCGATTCACCACCGCGGAAGCCACCTTCGCGACCACCAGCGGCTTGACCGCCATCACGACCGCCAAAGCTCTTGCGACCAAAGTCACCGCCTTCACGGCGCTGACCGCCGCCGAAGCCGCCACGCGAATCGCCACCACGGAAACCACCACGGTCGCCGCCAAAGCTGCCGCGATCATCACGGCGCTCGCCACCAAAGCTGGGACGACCACCGCCGAAGCCACGATCACCGCCGCGATCAGCGAAACGATCACCACGAGGTGCACCAAAGCCCGGGCGGTCACCACCACGATCGCCACCAAAGCGATCACCGCCAAAACCACCGCGGTCGTTGCCACGGCCACCACCGAAGCTGCCAAAGCCAGACTTGCGGCCATAGCCTTCGCCATCACGACGACCACCAAAGCCACCGCGACCACCACCGCCGCCACGGCGACCATCACGCTCGCCCGCTGCGGGGAAGCGTTGCTGGGGTTCCATGCCGGGGATCACTTCAGACTTGAATTGCTGACGTGTATAGCCTTCGATGTCGAACACGCGGCGACGGTCACGGAATTCCGCAAACGTCACTGCCGTACCTTCGCGACCGGCACGACCGGTACGACCGATACGGTGCGTATAGTCTTCTGCCTTCATCGGCAGGCCAAAGTTGAAGACGTGGGTGATGCTGGGCACGTCAATGCCACGAGCTGCCACGTCGGTAGCCACTAGAACCTGCACCTGACCATTGCGCAGCGCCATCAGGCGGCGGTTACGCAGGCCTTGGCTCAGCGCGCCGTGCAGTGCCACTGCAGAGAAACCTTCTTGCTGCAGATCATTGGCCAAACCGTCGCACTCCACTTGCGTGGAAGCAAACACGATGGCCTGATTGATGCTGCTGTCACGCAGCCAATGGTCCAGCAGCTTGCGCTTGTGCTGAGCGTTGTCAGCCCAGAACAGCACTTGCTTGATGTTGGCGTGCTTTTCCTGAGGCGAATCAATCGTCAGTTTCTTCACGCCTGAGCCGTTGTCATGCATCACACGCATGGCCAGCTGCTGCACGCGAGGTGCGAACGTAGCGCTGAACATCATGGTCTGCTTGCGCTGGGAAGTCATTACATTGACTTCAGCCAGATCGTCGGAGAAGCCCAGGTCCAGCATGCGGTCGGCTTCGTCAACCACCAGGAACTGCACCTTGTCCAGCTTGATCTGCATGGAGCGCTGCAGATCGAGCAGACGACCAGGAGTAGCCACCACCAGATCGGCGTTTTGCAGCTTGGCAATTTGCAGCTGATAAGGAATACCGCCCACCACGTTGGCGATGCGGATGCCGCGGCAGTGCTTGACCAGCTCGATGGCGTCATGGGCCACCTGCTGAGCCAGCTCACGCGTGGGGCACAGCACCAGGGCGCCGGGAACGGCAGCCTTGAAGTTGCGGGAGTTGGTAGGGTCCTTGCGCTTGTTGCGCTTGGGAGCAGGCTCGCCCTTGGCGGTCGCTTCTGCGCACAGGCGCTCGAATTCAGCCTTGGCTTCTGCATCGGCTTGAGCGCGTTGCTGAATCAGGGTGTGCAGCACGGGTAGCAGGAAGGCAGCGGTCTTGCCGGAGCCAGTCTGGCTGGACACCATCAGGTCGATAAAGCCGCTGGCGTCAGCAGCCTCACCCATGGCCAGAGGAATGGCCTTTTGCTGCACTTGTGTGGGCTGGGTGTAGCCCAGATCGGCTACAGCTTGAACCAGCTCAGGAGCCAGACCCAGTTCTACGAAGCCGTTAGGAACTTCTTCAGCGGTATTTTCTTCAGCAGCGGCGTCTTCAACATCCATGTCGGCCAGCATGGCGTCCAGACGGGAATCGATTTCAGGGGAAGACACGGCGATATCAGCAGCGGCCACCAGGCCCTGCTCTAGGGAGTTTTCTGTCATGAATAGCTCACGAAAAAAGCGGCGCAGTCAGCGTGCTGCCCACTTCTTTTGACGGTTGGTTATCAACATCCACCGTCAGACTTTGACTGGCCCGTTCGCAAAACGGGGCAGATGGGCGTTATGGCTTGGCGTGTCGGCGGTGTGTAGGCCGCTCTACGCAAGTAAGAGCCCGTGTGTGATGGAGATGCGCAAAAATTACCCATGGATCGGGTAAGCAGCGAATTATCTCATGTACCGGGTTTTCCCGCAAGTCACAGGGCTATGCTGCTCAGTACACCCCTATCAGACACTCAGCAATTGCTGGCGGTAATGCTGCAGCTCGTCAATCGACTCATGCACATCGGCCAGGGCCGTGTGGCGCTGCGCCTTCTTGAAGGAGGTATAGGCTTCGGGCTTCCAGCGCTTGGCCAATTCCTTGAGCGTGCTCACGTCGATATTGCGATAGTGAAAGAAATTGTTGAGCTTTGGCATGTAGCGCTCCATGAAGCGCCTGTCCTGACCGATGCTGTTGCCGCACAAAGGCGTCTTACCCTTGGGCACGTATTTACTCAGAAAAGCGATCAATGCAGCCTCGGCCTCAGCCTCGGTGATCGTGGAAGCTTTGACCTTATCGATCAGCCCGCTTCTGCCGTGCGTGCCTTTGTTCCAGTTATCCATGCCGTTGAGAAGCTCGTCGGACTGGTGAATGGCGAAAACTGGCCCTTCCACACGGGTTTGCAGATCTGAGCTGCTGACCACGACGGCAATCTCAATGATGCGGTCGTGATTGGGGTTCAGGCCGGTCATTTCACAGTCCAGCCACACCATATTGAGATCGGATTTGGACAAGGCAGGCACTGCGTCGGCCACTGGCACAGCGGCAACGGAATTCATACAGGAAGCTTCAGACATGGCATAAATTGTCGCCTACACTGCCAAGACATGGCTTCCAACTTAGATTTTTCACTGACGCTGTCACTGCTGTTTGCTGCAGCAGTTCTGCTGCAATGGCTGCTGCGCATCTGGCTGGTGTCACGGCAGGTACGCCACGTTGCCAGGCATCGCGCGACTGTTCCTGAGGCGTTCTCCAACCGCATCAGTCTGGCGGCCCATCAAAAGGCAGCCGACTACACGCTGGCCAAGGCCAAGCTCTCACTGATCGACATCACATTGTCGGCAGCCGTTTTGCTGTGCTGGACCCTTCTGGGCGGCCTGGACCGGCTCAACCACGGGTTATTGGAGCTCATGGGCCCCGGCTTGGGTCAGCAGCTGGCATTGCTGGCCAGCTTTGCGGCGATCTCGACGCTGATCGAGATGCCACTGTCGCTCTATCAGACATTCAGGCTGGAGCAGCGATTTGGCTTCAACCAAATGACGCTGGGCTTGTGGCTTGGCGACCTGTGCAAATCCACGCTGGTGGGCGCCATCATCGGCTTGCCGCTGGCGGCGCTTATTCTCTGGGTAATGGGCTCTACAGGCTCTTTATGGTGGCTTTCGGCCTGGGGCACTTGGACGGTCTTCAATCTGCTGCTGATGTGGATCTTCCCCAGCTTTATCGCCCCCCTGTTCAACAAGTTCGAACCCTTGGCCGACGAAAGCCTCAAGTCCCGCGTGACCCAGCTGATGGAGCGCTGCGGCTTTGCAGCCAAAGGTCTTTTCGTCATGGATGGCAGTCGCCGCTCAGCCCATGCCAACGCCTATTTCACCGGCTTTGGCAACTCCAAAAGGGTTGTATTTTTCGACACCTTGCTCAAACAGCTCAACCCCGGTGAAGTCGAAGCCGTTCTGGCCCACGAGCTAGGCCACTTCAAACACAAGCACATCACCAAACGCATGGTGATGATGTTTGGCGTCTCTTTGCTGGGCTTTGCACTGCTGGGCTGGTTGAGCCAGCAACCCTGGTTCTATTCCGGTTTAGGCGTAGATATTCTCCAGAGCAAATACTTGGGCGTGCCTGCCGAAAACAACGCACTAGCCCTGCTGCTGTTCATGCTGGCCGTGCCGGTCTTCAGCTTTTTCATCACGCCGCTGATGTCTGCCATGTCACGACGCGATGAGTTTGAAGCAGACGCCTATGCCATGCAACAGGCCGACGGCGCACAGCTTGCCTCTGCGCTGCTCAAGCTTTACGAGGACAATGCCTCCACCCTCACGCCAGATCCCTGGTATGTGAGCTTTTACTATTCACACCCTCCCGCAGTGGATCGCCTGGCGCGCATGCCAGCTCCTTCGGGCAGTTTGTAACTCCACAAGAACTTCTGACATGAGCACATCCACCTTGCAACAGAAAGACTGGTCTGAGCAAAAGCGCAGTGCCCTGAGCCTGGAAAAAGCACAAGAGCAACTCGCCACTCTCAGCGGCTGGGAGCTGGCTGGCTCCGCCACCAGCCCTGTTATTCGCAAGGCTTATCGCTTTGCCAACTTCTACGAAACCATGGCGTTTGTGAATGCAGTGGCCCTGATTGCCCATCAGCAAGACCACCATCCAGACCTCGAGGTGGGCTACAACCGCTGCCAGGTCAGCCTGAACACCCATGATGTGGGCGGCATCTCTGAAACCGACATCGACTGTGCACGCCGCATCGAAGCTCTGCTGAACTTGGCCTGATCTGTATGGGAAAACAAGGACGTCGCCCCGATGCGCAGCAAGCCTCTGGAGATATGCAGACAGGCTTGGTCGTCGCCAGCTATGGCCGCCACTGTGTGGTCGAGACAATGGACGGTAAACGCCGCATCTGCCACCCTCGCGGCAAGAAGAGTCAGGCCGTGGTGGGCGACCATGTGCAATGGCTGGCCCCCCCGCCCGGTCAGGGCGATGAGGGAACGATTGAGAAAGTCCTTGAGCGACGCAACGTCTTCTACCGCCAGGATGACATTCGCACCAAGACCTTTGCGGCCAACCTCGACCAGTTGCTGATCCTGATTGCTGCCGAGCCCGTCTTCAGCGAAGTGCAGCTGGCCCGCGCCCTGATTGCTGCCGAAGCCGCGCACATCACACCCATCATCGCGCTCAACAAGATGGACTTGGAAGAGCCGTTTCTGCGCGCCTGGGAGCGCCTTGCGCCCTACCGCAGCATGCGCGATACGGTGGATGATCCGCCGCACTACATGGTGCTGCCACTGTCACTGGAAGATGCAGACGAAGAAGATCGCGATGCCATCATCGGTCTACTGCAAGGCAAAACCACCCTGGTGCTGGGCCCCTCGGGCGTAGGCAAGAGCACACTGATCAATCTGCTGCTGCCCAATGCCAAGGTCGCGACCAATGAAATCTCTCAGGCACTGAATACCGGCAAGCACACCACGACCAGCACCACCTTGTACTGGGTGGACGACAAGCGCACCACGGCCATCATCGACTCCCCCGGCTTTCAGGAATTTGGCATCTACCACATCGCTCCCACGCAACTGCCCGCCTGCATGCCCGATATCGGTGCCCATGCCAAGGACTGCAAGTTCTATAACTGCACGCACTTGCACGAGCCTGGCTGCGGCGTGATTGATGCCGTCAAAAACGGCTCAGACACCCTGCCCATCAGCGATAACCGCTATCGGATTTACAGTGAACTTTTCGATGAACTGAGTCAAGTCGGGTATTGAATAGGCGCAAGAAGCTCGAAAAATCAAAAACAATAGCAGCCAGCGCTTTATTTATAAGCGCTGGCTGCTATTTTTATATCTTATCCCAGTAGACGAGCAAAAGTCAGCAAGGCCAGCAGCAACAGCCAGACGATGACCGAGCGCCAAACCAACCCCACCACACTACGCAGATGAGCCATTTCAGGCTCCCGCCCCGGGGTCACATCGCTGCCCACATCCCATTGCGTCTCTTCGCCATCCTCGACGTAAGAAGCATCGCGACGGCGCAAGGCCTCCCCACCCAGACGCACATTAATGGCACCCGCCGTGGCCGACAAAATCACGCCATCGTTGTCATTGGGAAAACGCTGGGCATAGACACGCCAGTTGTCTATTGCCTCTTCAAAGCTGCCCACCATGGCAAATGCCAGTGCCGTCAAGCGCGCGGGCAGCCAGTCGATCGCATACCAGGCTCTGGCAGCAGCCACCTGCAAGCGCTCGCTGGTAGGAGCCTGCAAGCCCTCCACACCCTTGCGCGACCAGGCCCTCGAAAGATACTCCGCCATGCGATAGAGAATAGCCCCCAGTGGACCCAGTCCCACTGCAGAGAGGACAGAGAACCAGAACAGCACGCCAAACACATGACGGTGGGCAGCAAGGACCGAGTACTCGATCACATGTCGAACAACCTCGCTGCGCGGCACTTCGCTTGCATCTACCTGCTGCCAGTCTGCCAATGCCTGTCGTGCCGCAAACTCATCACCGGCATCCAAAGCATCGCGAATTCGCGTGAAGTGATGACTGAATTGGCGAAAGCCTAGGGTGACATACAGCACTGCCACATTCCACAGCATGGCAGCCGGCCAGCCAATCAGCTTCAGCAAACCCCAGAAAATACCCAGCACGATAAGACTGGGCAGCAGGACAGCCATGGCCCAGGCCAACCATCCATGATGGGGCTTGCCAGCATCAAAGTTGCGGCGAACAGTCACAGTCCAGGCACGATAGCCCGCCTGCACCAGATTGGAGCGGGCCAATGGACGGGCCTGCTCCAGCAGCAATGCGATCAGGATGGCAAAAAAGCTCATGGTTTCATCATAGCGGTGCTGTTTGTCCGCTTGTTACAAGTTCCTCGTCAAGCCGACAAAAAACGATAGAGATTGCGCAACATGCCGGCCGTAGCTCCCCAGATATAGCGCTGCTGCTCACCATCTTGATATGGCATGGCAAACCACTCGCGATCAATGCCTTGCCATTGCATTACACGACGCTCATGGTGGGCGGGGTTGAGCAAGTAAGACAGAGGCACCTCAAACAGATCAGCGACCTCTCCTGGATTGGGAAAATAACTGGGCTGAGGACGAACCAGTGCCACGACGGGGGTGACGTGAAACGCAGTTCCCGTTACATAAATCGGAAGACGCCCCAGCACCTCGACGTTCTGAGGTGCCAGCCCCACTTCCTCGTGTGCTTCACGCAAGGCCGTGGCCTCAGCCGATACATCCAGAGGATCTCGTTTGCCGCCCGGAAATGCCACCTGGCCGGAGTGGCTAGAGAGCTTAGCAGAGCGCACGGTCAGCAGCACTGTCGGCTGCTCTCGCAAAACGATAGGCACCAGCACCGCAGCATCCAGAGGCGGCCGAGCTGTCATGCGCTTTTCTTGCATGACCTCCGGCAGCCAGCTTGGCGGGCGAGCAAAACGTGTGCGTAAAGCCTGCGGCGTCTGCTCAGTCAAAGGCACAGCAGGAAGATCGCCATCAACACTCAGAAGACGCGCGCTGCGCGGATCCACAATGCCCCCTGAAGGGCTCGAAGAATATTCAGATGCAGACATGTAAGTGCTGAGCTCAACCCAACCTAAGAATCAAAAGATAAAAAAAGCCGCTACAGCGAACTGTAGCGGCTTTCACGGAATCACTTCCGACGCGTGGTTTACTCGGCGACAGCTGCTGCTGCAGTCTTGTTAACACGCTGGGGCAGCTTTTCCTTGATGCGAGCAGACTTGCCGCTGCGCTCACGCAGGTAGTACAGCTTGGCACGACGCACATCACCGCGACGCTTGACTTCGATCTTGGCGATCAGGGGAGAGTAGGTCTGGAACGTACGCTCCACGCCTTCGCCGCTGGAGATCTTGCGCACTGTGAAGCCGCTGTTCAGGCCACGATTACGCTTGGCAATCACCACGCCTTCATAAGCCTGCACGCGCTTGCGCGAGCCTTCAACCACGTTCACGCTCACGATGACGGTGTCACCAGGTGCGAATTCGGGGATGGTCTTGTTCAGGCGAGCGATTTCTTCTTGCTCGAGGGTCTGGATCAAATTCATGATGTAAGTCCACCTTGATCTTGTCCGCGCCAGAATTGGCAAGCACCGGGATTGGTGCTATTGCTGCATTACGAGAACAGCGCAAAAGCTGTTACGCATTTCCTTGCAGCGGCCGGATAGAGGATCAAAGAACCCGTGATTATAGCTTGGTCCCTGTTTTTGCCAAAAAACCCTCATCCTTGGCATTGAGCAAGCCCTTCTGACGCGCCTGATCCAGCAACTCAGGGCGATGCTGCTGCGTGATACGCAAACGCTGATCCCTGCGCCAGCGATCAATGTTCGCATGATGACCAGAGAGCAATTCAGAAGGCACTTCCTGTCCATTCCAAACTTCCGGGCGCGTGTAATGCGGACAGTCCAGCAAGCCATCCAGTGCAGGATTAAAGCTGTCTTGCTGAAAACTGCCTTCATCATTGAGCACACCGGGTTGCAATCTCGCCAAAGAATCGAGCAACACCATTGCTGCCAGCTCCCCACCGGAGAGCACAAAATCCCCCAGGCTCAACTGATGCGTGACATGAGTATCAATAAAACGCTGGTCAATGCCCTCATAGCGGCCACAAAGCAAAATTGCACCGCTGCTTTCTGCCCACTGGGCCACCACGGCATGCTTGAGCGTGGTGCCAATGGGGGAAAACAAAATTAAGGGGGCCGACTCGACCTGCTCCTTCTCATCGGCCTCGATACGCGCCGCTCGGATTGCTTCCAGACAATGCTGCAGCGGTTCGGCCATCATCACCATTCCCGGGCCACCGCCAAATGGGCGGTCATCGACACGGCGGTAATTCCCTTCCGCCCAGTCCCGAGGATTCCACAAATGCACATCCACCTGACCCGAACTGTAGGCGCGGCGCGTCACCCCCACCTCAAGGAATGGCGCAAACAGCTCCGGGAATAGTGTAATGATGTCAAAACGCATGATCTATAAGCGTTTGAAGCTACTAAATATGCAGCAACACACGCACTCACTTCAATAGTCTGGTTGCCAGTCGACAACAATTTTCTTGCCAGGCAGGTCCACGGAATCCACGTAAGCATCGACAAAAGGAATCAGGCGCTCCTGCTCCTTGCCCTCTTGTTCATAGCCCAGCACCAGCACAGTCTGCGGCCCGGTGGACATCAAATCCTTGACTGCACCCAGTGCCACACCTTCCCGATTGAGCACGTTCAAACCCATCAGGTCCACCCAGTAAAACTCGCCATCTTCAGTCTTTGGAAAGTGCTCACGAGCCACAAAGATGCGAGCACCCTTCAAAGCTTCGGCTGCATTGCGATCTGCCACCTCAGGTGAAGTTGCCACGATCGTATCGGCGTGAAAGCGTGCTTGCTTGACAGGCAGCTCGACCGTTCCACTGAATTGCTTGGCACCTTTTTCTGCCGGCTGTAAAAACCAACTCTTGGCTGCAAACAGTGCCTCTGGAGCACTGCTAAAGGCATAAACCTTGAACCAGCCCTTAATTCCCCACGCATCCGCAATGCGGCCAACTTCAACCGCATCAGCAGGCAAGCTCGTAGTTTGAAGAGGAGGCATGTAGCTCATGGAATTCAACGATAAAAATACAGAAAATCAATAAAAAACGGGTTCCGTTAGGCAAGCCAACGGAACCCGTTTTGGAAAGGTGCCTAGACAGCGACCACCTAATGAATTAGGCAGCAACCTTCTTGGAGGCTTCCTTGATCAGGCGTTCAGCCGTTTCAGAAGCTTGAGCACCAACGCTCTTCCAGTAGTTCACACGGTCCAGTGCCAGGCGCAGGCCTTCTTCGGCGCCACGGGCGTTAGGGTTGTAGAAACCCAGACGCTCAATGAACGAACCATCGCGACGCACGCGCTTGTCAGCTGCAACGATGTTGTAGAAGGGACGAGCCTTAGAGCCGCCGCGGGAGAGACGAATAACAACCATGATTTTTCCTTCGGGTGGTTACAGCCAGTGCCATCAAAAATTTGACCAGCTGCGCAGGTTTTCTTACAGCGTTTGAGACACGCGACATGACCACCCGGCCAGCGACACGCCGTAAAACGCGCCATTGTATCGAATTCTGTCAAATCTGCCTACCGCACAAGCAATACACAGCCCATGAGCAGACAACTCTGGCGAAAAGCCCGCAGTTATCCCGAGGCACAAGACATTTAGGCTGGGAATAATCAGATTGTTTTATTCAAGCCTTGGAGTTCTGTCTCATGAGCCCTGTCGCATCCACAGCTGTAGCCCTGCCGCGCACCAAAAATAAAACGCTTGCTACCTGGCTGACCTTGATTGGCGGGCCTCTCGGACTCCACCGCTTCTACCTGCATGGCTTTGGTGACTGGATAGGCTGGCTGCTTCCGGTTCCCACCGCCTTAGGCTTCTACGGCATGGAGCGTGTACAACAATTGGGACAAGATGACAGAGTGAGCTGGATTTTGATCCCTCTGCTCGGCTTTTGCATCGCTGGTTGTGCATTGAGAGCCGTCCTCTACGGCCTGACTGACTCCGACACCTGGAACCGCCGATTCAATCCAAGTCACAGCACAGATGCAGCAGCCGGCCACAGCCAATGGAGCACCATTATTGGTATTGCGTTGTCATTGATGCTTGGAGCCACAGTGCTCATGGCCAGCCTAGCCTACAGCTTTCAGCACTACTTTGAATATCAGGTGGAAGAAGCGCGAAAAATATCGCAGTAAGGCTTCGAACACTCCATCAAATTTGCTTCAATAAGATTTCTTTTGTAAGTAAAAGTCTAATTTTTAAAGAATACGCCTTGAATTGCGTCCCACCTACAACACAGATCCCACAATGGCCCACTGAAAAGCATCTCTTACAACGAGCGCACTACAAATGCACTTGGACACTTGTGCTCCGTTGCTGTAACTGCCTGACGAGGTTTTATGTCTACACCTACCGACAAGTATGTCAAACCAGAAATGCACGGCCACAGTACTTTTCCTGCAGCCACCAGCCTTGTAGGCGTCTATGGTGAGCAACTTTTTCGCATACTTGAGCAAACCAGCAGTGGCTATATCGTGCTGGACTCGCAAAATCGCGCTCAGCGATGGAACGATGGCTACTTGCAGCTCTTTCCATGGCTGGCACCTGCGCTCAAGGTCGGGGCACCGCTGATCACTACTTTGCAGGCTGCCGCAGCAAGCGCTCCTGCAGCGTCCATTCAGACTCTCAGTCATATTGCAGAAAACCACCACTCGCTGATTACCCGAAAGCAAGCGTCCATCAAGCTTCTCTTGCCGAGTGGACGCAAAGTCAGCCTCTCCGCACACGCACTCTCTGCCAGCTACACAGTGCTCGCTTGCAAAGAGCTACTGGATGCAGAGGACTCAGGAGAAGGCCTCGCTTTCTTCGACACCTTGACCAACTTGCCCAACCGAAGACTGCTGCTCGACCGCCTGTCTCAAGCCATGATCCAGTCCGAGCGAACAGGCTGGCGTGGTGCTCTGCTGACCATTGACATGCAGGCAACGGGAGCCCAAAGCAAAGATTTCCTCAGAGAGAGTCAAGCCCATTTGGCACAACTCATTTCACAGCGCCTGCTTAGTTGCGTTCGCGCCTGCGACACGGTTGCACGACTGGATAAGCAGCATTTTGTGATCATGGTTTCGGACTTGTCACCTGACATTGAACTCACAAACCTTCTGGTCGAGCGCCTCGGTGAACGCCTTCAAGAGAGCCTCAATGCTTATTACCAAGTCGACGATAGAAACGTGACGCTGGAAGCCAACATCGGCGCTACCTTATTCGGCCCACATTCGCGCTCAGCAACCGAATTGCTGCAGCAGGCAGAGATGGCCATGTATCGACTGAGAGATGGAGAGCCTCGAGGATTGCACTTCTTCGACCCCAAACAGCAAATCCAGACACCTGATCGCAATCGCATGGAGCTGGACCTGCGAGAAGCTCTGAGACTAGGGCAGTTCGAGCTGCACTATCAGCCTCAGTACTCTACGCGAGGGGACATCAGTAGCCTTGAGGCTTTGCTGCGCTGGCGCCACCCTAGCCGCGGACTTGTGCCACCGAGCATTTTTCTCTCTATTGCAGAAGAGACTGACATCATTGTCCCGCTAGGCCACTGGACCGTTCAGACCGCCTGTGAACAACTAGCGAAATGGGAAGCAGACCCTCTGCTTTGCAACCACCCCATTTGCGTCAATATCAGTACCAAGCAGCTGCAGCAGCCTGATTTTGCCGAGCAAGTAGAAGGCATCATCACTCATACAGGCATCAATCCCGCTTTTCTCTGGCTGGAGATGTCCACCCGCAGCTTGAGCACAATGAGTGTTGCAGCATCTCGCTCGCTGACGCGTCTCAGCGCCTTGGGCGTACGCCTTTCGATCGATGATTTCGGCGGATCTTGCAGCACACCGGAAATACTGCGCCAGTTGCCTCTGCAGCAAATCAAATTGGCCCATTCTTTAGTGCAACGCCTTGGACCCAATAACTCCAGTGAAGCAGCTATACAGGTAGCCATTACCATGGCAGCCCAGCAACAGATAGCCGTAGTGGGAGCTGGCGTGGAAACTTTGGAGCAACGAGCTCTGCTCGCACAGCATGGCTGCAATCATTTCATGGGCTATCTGTTCAATGCCCCAGTTCCCGCCGACCAGCTCAAATCGCTGCTGCAAAAACCTGCGCTCTTTGCTCCGCAAAAGCACGTTGCCTAAGAAAGATCTGCCCATAAAAAAGGCTTCGCAATGCGAAGCCTTTTGCCATCTAGCCCTTTTTTGAAAAGGGCTACGTGCTATCAATACAGTTGCAGACTCACCCAGTATGCAATCGAAGCGACAAAAGCACTTGCAGGGATGGTCAGAATCCAGGCCCAGACAATATTGCCAGCAACCCCCCAGCGCACGGCACTGGCACGTTGCGTGGAACCTACGCCCACAATCGCACCGGTGATCGTGTGCGTCGTCGACACAGGGATACCGAGGAAAGTCGCCAAAAACAAGGTCATAGCACCACCGGTTTCGGCACAGAAGCCACCAACAGGTTTGAGCTTGGTAATCTTCTGCCCCATGGTCTTCACGATGCGCCAGCCACCAAACATGGTGCCCAGACCAATCGCCAAATAGCAGCTGACAATAGTCCACAGAGGAGGCTCTGCATCACCTGCACTGGTGTAGCCCGTTGCGATCAGCAGCAGCCAGATGATACCGATGGTCTTTTGCGCATCATTACCACCGTGTCCCAGGCTGTAGGCACCCGCGGATACCAGCTGTAGACGGCGAAACCATTTATCTACCCGGTTGGGGCTGGTACGGCGAAAAATCCAGGCCACTACAACCATCATCAACGACCCCAGCACAAAGCCCAGCACTGGCGACACAAAAATGAAGGCCACAGTCTTCCAGATACCGCTCGCAATCAGCGCGCCAGCACCTGCCTTGGCAATCACAGCGCCCACAATGCCGCCAATCAGGGCATGCGAAGAGCTGCTTGGAATGCCATAAATCCAAGTAATCACGTTCCAGACGATGGCGCCTACCAAAGCGCCGAACACCACGTGCGTATCCACAATCCCTGGCTGCACAATGCCTTTACCGACCGTTGCGGCCACGCTGAGGTGGAACACAAAGACCGCAATGACGTTAAAGAATGCAGCAAACGCCACAGCCTGAGTTGGCTTAAGGACGCCCGTGGACACCACGGTGGCAATCGAATTGGCAGCATCGTGAAAGCCGTTCATAAAATCGAACAGCAAAGCAAGAGCCACCAGCAAAATCACAACCCAAAGGGCTGCCTGTACCGGTTCCATGATCGGACTCCAGCGAGAATTAGGAATTCTCGAGGACGATGCCCTCGATCAGATTCGCAACGTCTTCGCAGCGGTCCGTGATGGTTTCCAGCAGCTCGTAGATGGCCTTGAGCTTGATCACTTCACGCACATCGGGCTCTTCACGGAACAGCTTGCTCATGGCAGCGCGCATCACGCGGTCAGCATCGCTTTCCAGGCGATCGATTTCGTCACAGGTCTTGCTGGCTGCTTCAACGATAGAAGGATCCGACAGGCGGTCCAGCAGCTTCACGGCATCACGCACACGCTCACAGCAGCGCACGCACAAATCGGTCAGACGCGTGATTTCCTCTGTCATATGACGCACGTCATACAACGCCATGGTCTCTGCCGAATCCTGAATCAGGTCCGCAACATCATCCATGGTGTTGATCAGCGAGTGAATATGCTCACGATCCAAAGGTGTGATGAACGTCTGATGCAGCAACTTGCTGACGTCATGCGTCACGCGGTCTGCCGCACGCTCGGCGTTATCCACATCAGCGTTGTATTTTTCGCGCAGATGGGGGTCGTTATAGTTTGCAACGAGTTGCGAGAAGGCGTGAGCTGCTTCAACAATGCGGTCTGCATGTTGATTGAACATCTCGAAAAAATTACCTTCGCGCGGCAATAGCTTGCCAAACAGCATGAATGCTCCTTACCGGGGAAAAGAAACCAGGCGACTCACTGCAAAAAAGTGCATGGTTCCCGGCTTAAACGGGGCGAAGTTTACTCTTGAGTCATTGTGCGTTTCTGCGCGTCTTCAAGACACCCCTCCCAAGACCACGAAAAATAAAAAACACAACCCTCTGCATGCTAATAAGCGCTAGAGCTATTGCCTCGCGATTCGTATAGAAATGGCGGAAATTTTATGTAGTCTTGCCTGCACATGCCAAGCAAACCGCCCTCATTGCTTCACGCGGATAAGTTCTAAAAATTTCTTTTTGCAATATACAAATTACAAAAAAACATAAAAAAGAATAAAAAGGAATTAAAAAAAACCAATTAAAACATTTAAAACTGACTTAAAAACGTCATATTTTTGTCACTTTTAATGTTTCAGGGGAATTTTTTCGCTGCAACAGAGGGCACAACAAGCACTCCAACTCCTCGCTCGGCCCTGTCCAGCGCTGAATATGCACCTGCTTTTACTCTCCCAGATAGGCTGCGCGCACACGAGGGTCACTCAACAAGTCCTGGCCCAAGCCAGTCATCGTAATGATGCCGGACTCCATGACGTAGCCACGATCTGCCAGCGCCAGGGCACGACTGGCGTTTTGCTCCACCAGCACCATGGTCACCCCCAGAGCATAGACATCGCTGACCACTTCAAAGATTTTGTCCACCATGATGGGAGACAAACCCATCGAAGGCTCATCCAGCAACAGCACTTTGGGCTGGCTCATCAGAGCACGGGCCATGGCTAGCATTTGCTGCTCGCCTCCCGACATGGTTCCAGCCAGTTGATCCTTGCGCTCCTTTAGTCGCGGAAAGATGCCAAACATCCGCTCAACATCCGCCTGAATACCCGCTTTGTCATTGCGCGTGTAAGCCCCCATGAGCAAGTTCTCGGTAATGGTCATGCGCGCAAATACACCGCGCCCCTCAGGAACCATGACCAAGCCATCGGCCACCAAGTCCCAGGCTCCCTTGCTCTTGATGCTTTTACCCTGGTAGAAGATGTCGCCATCACTCATAGGCAAGCCGCGCGTGACTGCCTTCATCGTCGTGGTCTTGCCTGCACCGTTGGAGCCAATCAGCGAGACCAACTCCCCTTCTCGCACCACAAAATCCACGCCTTTGACGGCTTGAATTCCGCCGTAGGCCACTTTCAGTCCTTTGACCTCCAGCAAGATCTTGCCTTCAGCCCTGCTGGCACGGGGATGCTCCTGTACTTGCTCCTGCATCTTCAGTGCCCTCCTGTGCCCAGATAGGCCTCAATCACTTTTTCATTCTTCTGCACCTCGGCTGGCGTACCTTCGGCAATGGGCTTGCCGTAATCCAGCACCGTGACACGATCGCACAGTCCCATCACCAGTTTCACATCATGCTCAATCAGCAAGATGGTGCGGTGGTCGTTGCGAATACGGTCGATCAACTCACGCAACTGGACTTTTTCTGTCGCATTCATGCCTGCTGCAGGTTCGTCCAGAGCGATCAATTGAGGATCGGTCGCCAGCGCTCGGGCAATTTCCAGACGCCGCTGATCGCCATAGGACAGCGTACGCGCCCTGAAATCGGCGTATTTCCCTATACCCACATAGTCAAGCAGTTCACGTGCTCGCGCACGAATGGCGGCCTCTTCATTCTTGAAGGTCCTGGTGCGAAAGACTGCGCCAATCAGACCCGAGTGCGTGCGCACATGGCGACCCACCATGACATTCTCCAGCGCCGTCATTTCGGCAAACAGGCGAATGTTCTGGAAGGTGCGTGCAATACCAGCCTTGGCCACCTTGTGCACGCCAGTTGGCTCATAGGGCTTACCTGCCAGCTCAAACTTGCCGGTATCGGGGGTGTACAGCCCTGTAATCACATTGAAGAAGGTCGTCTTGCCTGCGCCATTGGGGCCAATCAAACCGTAAACCTGGCCGCGCTCAATTGTCATATTCACGCTAGACAATGCCTGCAGTCCGCCAAAGCGCTTGGAAATATCCGAGACCTGAAGAACGGTGGAAGTCATGCTCTCTGCCATATCAGCTCACATTCCTTTTCTTCTCGTCATCAGGACGGGGTATTGAGGCTCTTGCCATGCTCTGGCGTGGGCCACAGGCCACGCGGGCGCATCAGCATGATGACAATCATGGCCAGCGCAATCAGTAACTGACGCAGGATGGAGGCATCCAGCCGCCCGCCTGTCATCTCTTGCAGCGGGCCCGCCACATAGCGCAGCACTTCAGGCAGAGCTGACAACAGCACAGCCCCCAAAATCACGCCAGGGATATGCCCCAGGCCGCCAAGCACCACCATGGCCACGATCATCACGGACTCCATGAGGCTAAAGGACTCCGGTGACACAAAGCCCTGGAATGCTCCAAACATGGCGCCTGCCACACCACCAAACGAAGCGCCCATGCCAAAAGCCAGCAGCTTCATATTGCGCACATTGATGCCCATGGCCTTGGCGGCAATTTCATCTTCACGAATCGCCATCCAGGCGCGGCCAATACGCGAATCCTGCAAGCGGTAGCAAATCAGCACCGTCACCAGCACCAGCACCAGAAACAGGTAGTAGTACAGCGTGACTGAAGCCACATCGAACCCGAAGATTTCCTGGCGCTTTGCCAGATCCAGGCCAAAAACCTTCACGGAATCAATTTGCCCAATCCCTTTGGGTCCATTGGTGATGTTGACCGGCTGATCCAGGTTGTTCATGAAGATGCGAATGATCTCGCCAAAGCCGAGCGTCACAATGGCCAGATAGTCTCCCCGCAACTTGAGCACGGGAATGCCCAGCAACACTCCCGTACAAGCAGCCAGCAGCATGCCCAGCGGAATCACCAGCCAGATAGAGGTGTGCAGCCCGTTAGGAAACATGGCTGCAAAGCCTTCGAAGGTCTCTGCCAAGTGGGGCGAGGCCATGAGCGCAAACATATACGCTCCCACTGCATAGAAGGCCACATAGCCCAGATCCAGCAGACCGGCATAGCCCACCACGATATTCAGACCCAGCGCCAGCATCACATACAGCAGTGCCAAGTCTGCAATACGCACCCAAGCATTGCCAAAGTACTGCAGGATGAGCGGCAGTACCAACAGGCCAATGCCGCCCAGAACCCAAGGAAGTATCTTGTTGTTTTTCATGGGTAGTCCTCAAGCACGGTCCGCCACACGTTCACCCAACAGACCTGAAGGGCGCAGCGTCAGGATGATGATGAGCACGATGAAGGCAAAGATATCGGTGTACTGGCTGCCCAGAACACCTCCCGTCAGCTCGCCGATGTAACCCGAGCCAATCGACTCGATCAGCCCTAGCAGCAGGCCTCCGACAACGGCTCCGGCCAAGTTGCCAATGCCTCCGAACACTGCCGCCGTAAAGGCTTTAAGCCCCGGCAAAAAACCCATGGTGTGATGTGCAGTGCCATAGTTAGAGGCATACAGAATGCCAGCAATGGCTGCCAAAATGGCACCGATGATGAAGGTGGCGGAAATCACCATATCCGGCCTGACCCCCATCAGCGCAGCCACGCGCGGGTTCTCTGCCGTGGCTCGCATGGCACGGCCCAGCTTGGTGTAGTTAACCAGATACATCAGCACCGCCAAGGCGATCGCCGTCACCACCAGCACCAGAATTTGTGTGGGCGTAATCACCGCCGAGCCGATTTCATAAGGCGTGCTTGGCAGTAGCGTGGGATAAGCCTTGTAGTTGGGCTTCCAGATAATCATGGCCAGCGTCTGCAGCAAGATGGAGACGCCGATAGCGGTAATCAGAGGTGCCAGTCGCGGGCTGCTGCGCAGCGGCCGATAAGCCACTTTCTCAATGACAAAATTCAATGAGGCAGCCACCACGCAGGCAATCACGGCGGCTATCAGCAGCATGAGCCAGCCGGGCAAATAAGGCATGGCTTCCTGCATCAGCCCTATACAGCTCCAGCTGGTCAAAGCCCCCACCATCAGCACTTCGCCATGCGCAAAGTTGATCAGCTGAATGATGCCGTACACCATGGTGTAGCCCAAGGCTATCAAAGCGTACATGCTGCCCAGAACCAGACCATTGATGATCTGCTGCAGCAAGATATCCATAAGCGCGACTCCTTCTCTCGACCCAAGATGGAGACACTGCAAGCCTCTCATCCCGAACGACGGAGCCAGCGATGCCATGGTTCCTCTGATGCCGTCTGCCACTTTGTGGGTGGCTTGCCGCAAAAAAGTGAATCGATTCTAGAAAGCAGTCGTCAGCGCTCAGGGCCGGGGTTTCCCGTGCGCATCACAAAATACTGCGGCCCTCACCCTGCTGCAGTAGCTCAAGTCCAATAAATACAGGCACTTAAGTTACGCATCGCTTTTCAAGCACGTAAAAACGCATGCCAATGCGGCAAAGGGTGCAGGCCACAACAAGTGCCCGCCGCGCAACATCCGGGCAAGTCGCGCTTTACAAATGGCCCTCTTCACCTTCCTGGGCACGAGCCTCGTCATTGAGCGCCTTGAGCTCCGCCAGCTTCTGACCAATCTTGATTTCCAGCCCACGCGGCACGGGCTGGTAGAAGCCGGGCTCTTCCATGCCCTCAGGCAAATAGCGCTCCCCTGCGGCAAAGCCGCCTTCCTCGCTGTGCGCGTAACGGTAATCGCGGCCATAGTCCAGCTGCTTCATCAACTTTGTTGGCGCGTTGCGCAGATGCAAAGGCACAGGTCTTGTCGTATCGCTCTTCACAAAGGCCTTGGCCTTGTTGTAGGCCATGTAGCCCGCATTACTCTTGGGGGCGACTGCCAGATAGATCACGGCTTGCGCCAGCGCCAGCTCGCCTTCCGGGCTTCCCAGCCGCTCATAAGTGGCCGCAGCGTCGTTGCACATCTGCATGGCTCGGGGGTCGGCCAGGCCGATGTCCTCCCAGGCCATGCGCACAATGCGGCGCGCCAGGTAACGCGGATCGGCCCCACCGTCGAGCATGCGGCAAAACCAGTACAGCGCCGCATCGGGGTCTGAGCCACGCACCGACTTATGCAGCGCGCTGATGGTGTCGTAGAACTGCTCGCCCCCCTTGTCATAGCGGCGCATGCGCTCGCCCAGCACCTTGAGCAGCCAGCCATCGGTAATGCTTTCCACCCCCGCCTGCTCGGCCGTGATGGACAGGGTCTCCAGCGTATTGAGCAAGCGGCGCGCATCGCCATCGGCATAGGCAATCAGGCGTTCCAGCGCTTCATCTTCTATAGCTGGAACCGCTTGAATCGCCTGGGCTTTCGCCACTATTTGCTTTAAATCTTCCGTCGTCAGGCTTTGCAGCACATAGACGGCTGCACGCGAGAGCAAGGCAGAGTTGACCTCGAATGAGGGATTCTCCGTCGTCGCGCCAATGAAGGTGAAGAGTCCGCTTTCCACATGCGGCAAGAACGCATCCTGCTGGCTTTTATTGAAGCGGTGCACCTCATCCACAAACACGATGGTGCGCTGCTGCATCAGGCCATCACGGGCCGCCTGGGCTTGCTCCACCGCCTCACGAATATCTTTGACACCGCCCAGCACGGCGCTGATGGAAATGAACTGCGCGTCAAAGGCATCAGCCATCAGTCGTGCAATCGTGGTCTTGCCCACGCCCGGAGGGCCCCAAAGAATGCAGCTGTGTGGCCGACCTGACTCAAAGGCCAGCCGCAAGGGCATGCCCTCTCCCAGCACATGCTGCTGTCCAATGACCTCGGCCAGCGTACGCGGGCGCAGACGCTCGGCCAGCGGTTGATGGGAAGAAGCTGAAGATTGGGTGTTGTTGTGCTTGACCATGACCCCTCAAGTATCCAATGCCTGAGCCCGCATGGTGGACTCAATGCATACAGCAGCACAACTCAGCGCTGCCTGAGCCGCATGTACAGACTCACTTTAAACCCTGCGTAGCTATCAGAATTTCGCATAAGAGAGAATAGCGTTTCAACGGATTAACTCTCTCCATTGGCGAGGCCACCCCTCTTCTTCATGGAAATACTGCCTTTTCAGCCTGCCAAAAGCCAGGCCAGGCAGCGCGTTTAGATTCATTGCCTGTCGCCTCATCGGCTTCGCGCAGTGCTTGTGACTGATTCGGCCACCACCATCAGCCAGAAATCAATCGAAAGCATCCGCAACTTTCCTTGGTTCCCAACCGCTTCTGCGGCGTGCAATCTCCGCACGCCAGAGCTAACGCGTATGAAAAAACTCAAGACCTGGGACATTTTTGCCCTTGGCTTCATGACCTTCGCCCTGTTTCTCGGAGCAGGCAACATCATCTTCCCACCCATGGTGGGCATGGCCGCCGGCGAAAACCTGTTCGGTGCCTCCATTGGCTTTTTGCTGACCGGCGTAGGCCTGCCACTACTCGGTGTTGTGGCGCTCGCCCGTGTAGGCGGCGGTCTGGACACCTTGACCAGCCCCATGGGCCGCATCGCCGGTGTCGTGCTGGCCGTGGCAATTTACCTGACCATCGGCCCGCTGTTCGCGACGCCGCGTACCGCCACCGTGTCTTTCGAGATGGGTCTGGCGCCGTTTGTCGGCAACACGCCCGGCATGCTTCTGGCCTTTACTGTCACCTACTTTGTACTGGTCGCGCTGCTCTCCCTGTTCCCCGGCAAGCTCATGGACAACGTGGGCAAGATCATCACCCCCGTGTTGATTCTGGCGCTGGTGGTGCTTGGAGGTGCAGCCGTGCTGGCCCCCGTGGATGGCTACAGCACCAGCACTGCGGCTTACGCGACTCAGGCCGCCGCTTTTTCAGAGGGCTTTTTGCAGGGCTACCAGACCATGGATGCCCTGGCCTCTCTGGTTTTCGGCCTGGTTATCGTCAATGCCATCAAGGCTGCGGGCATTACCGACAGCAAGCTGCACACCCGCTACTGCATCTATGCCGGCGTCATTGCTGCAACCTGCCTGGGTCTGGTCTACGTTTCGCTGATGTATCTGGGCGCAACCAATAGTCATCTGGCAGCCAATGCCACAACTGGCGTCCAAATCCTCACGGCCTTTGTGCAGCAGACCTTCGGCCCTGCAGGCATGTGGCTGCTGTCAGTGGTCATCATGCTGGCCTGTCTGACCACCGGCGTGGGCCTGATCACGGCCTGCAGCGCGTTCTTCAGCAACCTGACCGGCATCTCTTATCGCACCATGGTCATCGGTCTGTCGATTTTCAGCGCAGCCGTGGCCAATCAAGGGCTGGCCCAGTTGATTGCTGTGGCTGTGCCGGTTCTGGTGGGTTTGTACCCTCTGGCCATTGCGCTGATTGCCCTGAGCCTTCTGCGCCGCTGGAACACTCCTTCGCGTGTCTACATCCCCGTGATGCTGACCGCACTGGTCTTTGGCCTGTTTGACGCAGCCAAGGCCGCCAAGTTGGATGCTCTGGTGCCCGCCTGGCTGGACAGCCTGCCCGGTGCCGCCCTGGGCATGGGCTGGATCTCCCCTGTCATTTGCGTGCTGGTGATTACAGGTTTGCTGGACCTTGCTTCCAACCGCAAGCCAGTACAAGCCAGTGCGAATCGCGCCTGATTGCCAAACCAATTCCACCCCAAACATCAAAAGCGTAGCTAGCTGCGCTTTACCCATCTGGGCTAGAGCCGAATTTCACCTATAAAAAAGGCCTGCAGATTTTGCCTGCAGGCCTTTTTATGAATGAATGGAATCAGCGCTTCGGACAGCGCAACTCTTATTGCTTGAGCACATCTGCGCCCTTGGGGGCGGTGAACTGAAAAGTCGAGGCTGGCAGCGAAGCCTGCGTCTGCAAGGACTTGAATTTCATCAGCGAATGCTGGCCAAAGCTGTCCTCAATACTCAGCGCCGCCAGTTGTCCTTCGGGTGTAAAACCTACGCGCACGCTCTTGAGCTGACCGCCTTTTTGCTTGGGCGATGCCATCACCCACTCCAGCCCATCGGCATCAGGCTCGGCACTCAGATCAAAGTCGGCTTTCAAGGCCTTCAGATCTGTAGCGGACGTCAAAATGGCCGCTGGCGTACTGCCCAAGGCCTGGGCCTGTGCACGCTCCGTCACCTGATTCAGGTCGGCGTCATACAGCCACAGCGTCTTGCCATCGGCGACGATGAGCTGCTCAAAAGGCTTGGTGTAGTTGAACTTGAATTTGCCCGGGCGCTGAAACTCGAAGCTTCCGCTGGAAACCTTGCTGCGCGCTTCCTGTCCCGCCTTGGGGGGGGAAGTCACCGTCTGCGTGAATTCGGCCTTGCCTGCACGCGTGTTCGTCATGAAGGACTCAAGGCTTTTTAGGCCATCAGCCAAAGCAGCACCTGCGCTACCAGCTATCAAAATTGCAGTAATCAATTTCTTCATAGAAGCTCTCCAAAAGTACCCCGGTGCCAGAGACACCGAGCAAGAGCCGCCTCACTGCGAAGGGGTCATCCCCCTCGGGGAAGCCTCAAAGCAGCTCAGGAGGTTTCTCGATTAGGCACCAGCACATCACGCTGCCCACTGGAAGTGAGCGAGCTGACCAGACCGGCCCTCTCCATCTGCTCCAGCAAATTGGCCGAGCGGTTGTAACCAATGCGTAGTTTGCGCTGAACGTAGGAAATGCTGGCCTTGCGGTCTTTCAGCACGATTTCTACCGCCTGGTCGTACAGCTCGTCCTTCTCACCACCGCCCTCTGCGCCATCCTCACCACCTTCGCCATCCACAGAGCCGCCTTCCAGCACGCCCTCGATGTAGTCAGGCTCACCCTGCTCCTTGAGGTAGCTGACCACGCGGTGCACTTCATCATCCGAGACAAAGGCACCGTGCACACGCACCGGCAGACCTGTGCCACTGGCCATGTAGAGCATGTCACCCATGCCCAGCAAGGTCTCGGCACCCATCTGGTCCAGCACGGTACGGCTGTCGATCTTGCTGGAGACTTGGAAAGCAATGCGCGTGGGGATATTGGCCTTGATCAGGCCGGTGATCACATCCACGCTGGGGCGCTGGGTGGCGAGAATCAGATGAATGCCAGCCGCACGCGCCTTCTGCGCCAGGCGGGCAATCAGCTCTTCAATCTTCTTGCCCACCACCATCATCAGGTCGGCCAGCTCGTCGATCACGATGACGATATGCGGCAGACGCTGCAGCGGCTCGGGCTCCTCGGGCGTCAGGCTGAAGGGGTTGGGAATGGACTCTTCACGCGCTTTGGCATCGTCGATCTTGCTGTTGTAGCCCGCCAGATTGCGCACCCCCATCTTGCTCATCAGCTTGTAGCGGCGCTCCATCTCGGCCACGCACCAGTTCAGGCCATTGGCGGCCTGCTTCATGTCGGTGACCACAGGGCACAGCAGGTGCGGAATGCCTTCGTAGACCGACATCTCCAGCATCTTGGGGTCGATCATCAACAGGCGAACATCACGCGCCTCTGCCTTGTAGAGCAAAGACAGGATCATGGCGTTGATACCCACGGACTTGCCCGAGCCGGTGGTACCGGCCACCAGCACGTGGGGCATCTTGGCCAGATCGGCCACCACCGGGTTGCCCACGATGTCCTTGCCCAGCCCCATGGTCAGCATGCTCTTGGCATCGTGATAGACCTGTGAGCCCAGCACTTCGGACAGGCGAATGGACTGGCGCTTGGCGTTGGGCAGCTCCAGCGCCATGAAGTTCTTGCCGGGGATGGTTTCGATCACACGAATCGACACCAAGGACAGCGAGCGCGCCAGGTCCTTGGCCAGGTTCACAATCTGCGAACCCTTGACGCCCGTGGCTGGCTCGATTTCGTAACGCGTGATGACCGGGCCCGGCATGGCCGCAACCACGCGCACCTCCACACCAAAGTCCTTGAGGCGCTTTTCGATCAGGCGGCTGGTCATCTCCAGCGTTTCAGCAGAGACAGACTCCTGGCGCTGCTGTGCCTCATCGAGCAGGTCGACCTGCGGCAGCTTGCTATCGGGATGATCGGTAAACAGCGGCTTTTGGCGCTCCTTGACCACGCGGGCGCTGGGCTGGGCTTGCTCTTGCAAAGAAGGCTCAATGATTTGCACCGGCTGATGGACAGGGGCCGTGATGGCGCCTTCGCTGCGGTCAAACACCACTTCTTCACGCTCACGCGCCGCCTTCTTGCCGGCGGACACATCCTTGGCGATTTCACGACGCTCGCGGCCAAACTGAATCATTCCATCCAGACGCGCGCCCAGCCCTTCGGCCAGCTTCCCCCAGGAGAAGCCAAACACCATGGCTGCGCCCAGCACAAATAGGCAGATACCAATCAGGCCCGAGCCCGAAAAGCCCAGCCATTTCAGCGCATTGAAGCCCATCATGTAACCAAAAACGCCGCCTGCGGGCCCAGGCAGCAGGCTTTCGAAGCGATACAGACGGGTCCACTCCAGTGCGCAGCTGGCCACCATCAAGATGACCAGTCCACCCCAGAACAGAAAGCGGCGACGCCACAGCGGCATCAATGCCAGGGGGCTTCCGTCTTTGTTCACTCCGCCACGCATCCAGCGCACCAGCGAGGTGATCCAGGCCTGCACGGCCGCCAGCACCAGCCACCACACGGACATGCCAAAACCAAAGTAGCAGGCGTCAGCCAGCCAGGCCCCTACACGCCCCATCCAGTTATGGACGAACGGCATTTGCCCGGCCCCGGAGGTGGACCAGGCTGCATCTTGTGGTGAGTAGGTAAACATGGCCATCAGCCAGAACACCAGACCCAGCAGGCCAATCAGCAGCAAAACCTCCTGGCTGAAACGGATCACCCCGTAGCGCGGAGTGGCAGCGCGGGATTTGGCTTTGCTGGAAGAAGACGCCTTTGAAGCGTTCAATGTGTATGTCATACGCAGGCGCAAGCTTACCTTAGCCCCTTATCCAAGCGGGACGTTCGGCCAAGCTAACGGACAGCGTAATGCAAGTACATGCAACAAAACCAGCAGATCGAGACATCGCTCGCTTCATCACTATCATTTTTAACAATTCCGGTGATTAAAACTGCTGCACACGCAGAGCTTGATCCAGAGCGATACTCCCACATCTTCCCCATATCTTCATGACTGCACGCCGGTTGTCGGCCTGCCTTTTTTCAGAGATCTGCTTCATGTCCTCTACCAAACACGCACAAGTTCTCATCCTTGGGTCCGGCCCTGCCGGCTACACCGCCGCCGTTTACGCGGCCCGCGCCAACCTCAAGCCTTTGCTGATCACCGGCATGGCCCAGGGCGGCCAGTTGATGACAACAACGGAAGTGGACAACTGGCCCGCAGACGTCATGGGTGTGCAAGGCCCCGAGCTGATGCAGCGTTTTCAAGAACACGCCGAGCGCTTCAAGACCGAGATGGTGTTTGACCACATCAACAAGGTGGATCTGTCCAAGCGCCCCTTCACACTGACCGGCGACAGCGGCACCTACACCTGTGACAGCCTGATCATCGCCACCGGCGCATCGGCCAAGTACCTGGGTCTGCCTTCTGAAGAAGCCTTCATGGGCCGCGGCGTCTCGGCCTGCGCCACCTGCGACGGTTTCTTCTACCGCGACCAGCCCGTGTGCGTGATCGGCGGCGGCAACACTGCCGTGGAAGAGGCTTTGTACCTGTCCAACATCGCCAGCAAGGTCACCGTGGTGCACCGCCGCGACAAGTTCACGGCCGAACCCATCCTGGTGGACAAGATGATGGAGAAGGTCAAGGAAGGCAAGATTGAGCTCAAGACCCACTTCACCCTGGATGAAGTGCTGGGCGACCAGAGCGGCGTGACCGGCATCCGCATCAAGAGCACGCAGGACGGCACGACCGAAGACGTCAAGCTGCAAGGCGCCTTCATCGCCATCGGCCACCACCCCAACACCGACATCTTCCAGGGCCAGCTGGAGCTGGAAAACGGCTACATCGTGACCCAGGGCGGCCTCAAGGGCTTTGCCACCCAGACCAGCGTGCCCGGCGTGTTTGCCGCTGGCGACTGCCAGGACCATGTGTACCGCCAAGCCATCACCAGCGCCGGCACAGGCTGCATGGCAGCGCTGGATGCTCAGCGCTTCCTCGATCAAGAAGCCTGAAAAAGGTCTGCCATATAAAAACAGGAGCTGCTAGCGCTTGCCTGCCCTTCACTTCAGATACTTTTCAAACTGAAGTGAAGGTGCAATCAGCGCTATGCGCTCCTTTTTTATCTCGATATGCCCGTTGCAGCCGCGCCCTCTGCTGCAAAGCAGAAAAAATCGGCTCATAGCAAAAGCCCTCAAGACAGGCCAGCTTTGACCATACCCAAGAGCTTTTTGGCGAAAACGCTATAATCGCAGACTTTGCTGAATTCTAGGTAGTACAGACTAGGTGCTTCGCAGCATCTTGTGCCATCGGGACTTCCGCAATCGGGCTACCGCCACCCATTACAAACTGGCGAGGTGAGGTTGTCGGCACATCCTGCTGCGCAAGCAGGAGCTCAGAGCCGGCGGCCGATTCAACTATCGGAGTGTCCAAATGGCACGCGTATGTGAAGTTACGGGCAAGAAGCCCATGGTGGGCAACAATGTTTCCCACGCCAACAACAAGACCAAGCGTCGTTTCCTGCCTAACCTGCAATACCGTCGTTTCTGGGTGGAAAGCGAAAACCGTTGGGTGCGCCTGCGCGTTTCCAGCGCTGCTCTGCGCCTGATCGACAAGAACGGCATCGACTCCGTGCTCGCAGACATGCGTGCTCGTGGCCAAGCTTAATTTCCTGAAGGAGAAACACCATGGCTGCTAAAGGCGGACGCGAAAAGATCAAGCTGGCTTCCAGTGCCGGCACAGGTCACTTCTACACAACGACCAAGAACAAGAAGACGATGCCTGAGAAGATGTCGATCATCAAGTTCGACCCCAAGGCTCGCAAGCACGTCGAGTACAAGGAAACCAAGCTGAAGTAATTCAGACTGTTTCTTGAAAAAACCGCCTCATGCAAGTGAAGGCGGTTTTTTTATGCCTGCCCTCATAGAAAGACATAAAAGCCGCCCGCTCTTGCAATGTTCTTGCAGGAGCGGGGCGGCTGAGTCAGGGGATGAGCCGTCTACAGACCAGCACTTTCAAGCTTGGGCCGAGCGCAGCTTGATGGAGAAATCTTTAAGCACGGCAATGCCACTGGCCTCCGCACGCTGGCACCAGGCCTGCAACTGGCCGGTCAACTGTTCACGGCTCAGACTGGTATTCAGCCACAACTGCCGCAGCTCTTCGCGCATGGTCAGCATCTGGTCAATCACCGGGTACGCGGCACGAGCCTGGGCCAATTGGCTCTTGGCGCGCTCAGGCACCTTGTCTACATCGCGATGCAGCCAGCGCTGCACACCCTTGAGCAGCGAAACATCTGCCTTGTGGGCCTGTTTTTGCTTGAGCAAATCTAGCTCTTGCTGCACCGCAGCACGCACACCACGCGCATAGCGAGCCATAACCTCGTAGCGGTTGGCAATGATAGCTTCCAGCGTTAACTCATCAGCCACAGGCTTGACCACCCCGCTGCGTAGGCGCGGGGGCGTCTTCTTGACCTTCGCCCAGCCCAACTTTTGCATCACGATGATATAGACCCAGCCAATATCGAACTCATACGGCTTTACCGAGAACTTAGCCGACGTTGGGTACGTATGGTGGTTGTTATGCAGCTCTTCGCCGCCGATGATGACACCCCAGGGCACCAGATTGGTCGAAGCATCTGGGGCCTCGTAGTTGCGATAGCCCCAGAAGTGGCCTACGCCATTAACCACACCAGCCGCCCAGAACGGAATCCAGACCATCTGCACGGCCCAGATCGTCAGGCCAATGGCACCAAACAGCGCCACGTTAACGACGAGCATCAGCGAAGGCCCCATCACGGAATGGCGATAGACATTGCGCTCCATCCAGTCATCGGGCGTGCCATGACCGTATTTCTTGAGCGTTTCCGCATTCTTGGCCTCGGCGCGGTAGAGCTCGGCACCTTCGCGCATCACCTTGGCCAGGCCGCGCGTCTGAGGGCTGTGAGGGTCATCCTCGGTCTCGCACTTGGCATGGTGCTTACGGTGAATCGCCACCCATTCTTTAGTCACCATGCCCGTGCCCAGCCACAGCCAGAAACGGAAGAAATGCGAAGGAATCGGCCCCAGGTCCAGCGAGCGATGGGCCTGGCTGCGGTGCAGAAAGATGGTGACCGCAGCAATCGTGATGTGGGTTGTGAACAAGGCATACAGCAGCAACTGCCACCAGGACAAATCCCACAGGCCATTGGCCATCCAATCGAGGACAGCATTCCAGATCAATCCGATATCCAACGGCATACGCACTCAGCCTTTAAGCAGAAAAACCGTGCCTTGGATAAAGCACGGTTTTTTCATTTTAGGTGACTCGCCTACAAACCCAAAGACACTAGTCTGATGGGCAGTACCAGACTTGCACCGAAGTTACGCCTTTTTCACCCAAACTGCGGCAAAAAAGCCATCTGTTTCATGCTGATGCGGCCACAGGCGCAGGTAGCGCCTGCCTTCTTCACCACCGCTGCACAGCTTGTCGCCATCTGCGACCTTCAATTGCTCCAGCACCTCGCCAGCATCCAGCGGCACGAACTCAGGGTGGGCAGCGCTGAAGGCTTCGGCAATGGCTTCGTTTTCCTGCGGCAAGATGGAGCAGGTCGCGTAAATCAGTCGGCCACCGGCTTTGACCAATCGGGCACTGCTTTCCAGGATGGAGGCCTGCTTGACGGTCAGCTCTTCCACAGCCTTGGCGCTTTGACGCCACTTGAGGTCGGGGTTGCGGCGCAGCGTGCCCAGACCCGAGCAAGGTGCATCGACAAGCACGCGGTCGATCTTGCCTGCCAGACGCTTGATGCGCTCGTCACGCTCATGAGCGATGGCAGCGGGGTGCACATTGGACAGACCCGAGCGTGCCAGACGCGGCTTGAGCGCATCCAGACGGTGGCCCGACACGTCAAAAGCGTACAGACGACCCGTGTTGCGCATGGATGCACCAATGGCCAGGGTCTTGCCGCCAGCACCGGCGCAAAAGTCCACCACCATCTCGCCGCGCTTGGCGTCCAGCATCAGCGCCAGCAATTGCGAGCCTTCGTCCTGCACCTCGATGGCGCCGCGATTGAAGGCGTCGACCTTGGCCAGCGCAGGCTTGCCGTCAACTCGCAATCCGATAGGCGAGAACGGTGTGGGCTCGGCCTTGATGCCTGCTTTTTCCAGTTCCTTGCGTACATCGGAGCGCTTGTCGTTGAGTGTGTTGACACGCAGATCCAGCGGGGCTGCCTGCTCCATGCTGGCAGCCAGTGCCCAGAACTCGTCGCCCAGCTGGGCCTTGAGCGGCTCGACCAGCCACTCCGGCAAGTTGTGACGGTGGGCTTCCATCAGGTCTTCGGGCTTGACGCTGTCGCAGGAGGCCAGCCACTTGAGTTCCTGGGGCGTCAGCGCAGCCTTGATAAAGGTCTCGCTGTCCTGACCATCCTTGTTCTTGACCTTGCCTTCTTTCTTGCCCTGCTCACGCAGCACGGCGGCAAAGCCCAGAATGGCCAGGCGTCGCTCGCGTGCGCCGCTGCCCGAATGCGCCAGCGCTTCAAACAGCAGCTTTTTTCGCAGCACGGTGTAAGTGGTTTCAGCGAGAGTGGCGCGCTCGCGCGGGCCCAGATAGCGATTTTCGCGGAAGAAGCGGGACACCACGGCATCAGCCGGGTGTTCAAAAGTCAGGGCGCGCTTGACCAGTTCGGAGCAAGCGTCGAGAAGGGCTTTGGGATGCATAGTCTGTGATTGTCCCACTGTCGCCTAGGCCCTGGCTTGCGCCAGAACTCTCCCCGCCCCAGCCTACCTCTGAGGATTCATAGTAAAAACAGGCTCCAGCCTTTTACTACCAAGAGCTGATTGCTCACTTTTTAAAGACCATGTCCGATCACGATCTTCCACCACTCATCACCACCACGCCCGGTCTGTACGAACACTACAAAGGCATGCGCTATGAAGTGCTGGACACCGTGCGCCACAGCGAGACGCTGGAACCCATGACGCTGTACCGCGCCCTGTATGGCGAGCACGGCCTGTGGGTGCGCCCTGCAGCCATGTTCAACGAAACCGTGGTAATCGACGGCGTGGAGCAGCCGCGCTTTCGCCGCTTACCCGCCGAGCAGCAAAAGCAGTCCTAAAACGGTCTGCAGCGCTTGTCCTTCCAGCGCTGGAAGCTATTAATAATCAAGCAAGACTGACTCAGCCCTTGATCAAATTGAGCACGGCACGCGGATAAATGATGTGCTCCTGCACCAGTACGCGCGCTGCCAGTTCCTCGGCCGTATCGCCAGGCAAAACGGGTACGGCGGCCTGATCAAGAATAGGCCCCACATCCAGCTCGGCCGTCACGCGGTGCACAGTACAGCCCGCAAACTTGCAGCCTGCATCAATCGCGCGCTGATGAGTGTGCAAGCCCGTGAAGGCGGGCAGCAGCGAGGGATGGATATTGACCATGCGCCCCTCGTAATGCGAGACAAAGCCCGGCGTGAGAATGCGCATGAAGCCAGCCAGCACCACCAGGTCGGGCGCGTAGCGATCAATTACCTGCGCCAACTCGGCATCAAAGGCCTCACGGCTGTCGAATTGCTTGTGATCCAGCACCTCGGTGGCAATACCGTTGTCGCGCGCAAAGACCAAGCCCTTGGCATCAGCCTTGTTGCTCACCACGGCAGCAACCCTGGCGTTGTACTGCTTTGCCCAGTTCTGCTGCTGGGATGCACGCACAATGGCGGCCATGTTCGAGCCGCCGCCCGAGATCAGGATCACGATGTTTTTCATGGGCGGCGATTGTCGCATTGCCAACCCCAAGCTTGCGGGGTTTGCTCCTGTTTCCATGCGCGGCGCTAGGGTCTGTTCACATAACCCTCGCGGTCCACGTGCGTTATGTGAACAAACCCTAAGACTTTTTGAGGAGATCCCCATGCCTTTTGACCCACGCAACACGCCGCTGACCCCAGTGGAAGCCCGCGTTCTGGCCACGCTGATGGAAAAAGCCCGCACCGTGCCCGACAGCTATCCGCTCACCCTCAACAGCCTGGTCACCGGCTGCAACCAGAAGTCCAGCCGCGACCCGGTGATGGAACTGAGCGAAGGCGAAGCCCAGGAAGCGCTGGACAACCTGCGCCTGAAAACCCTGAGCGTGCAGATCAGCAGCGCCCGATCCACCCGCTGGGAGCACAACTTCCCCCGCGGCATCGGCGTGCCCGACCAGTCGGCTGTGCTGCTGGCCCTCTTGATGCTGCGCGGTCCGCAGACGGCTGGCGAGCTGCGCATCAACTCCGAGCGCTGGCACCGCTTTGCCGACATCTCCTCGGTCGAAGCCTTTCTGGACGAACTGCGCGAGCGCAGCGAGGAAAAAGGCGGCCCCCTCGTCGTGCAACTGCCCCGTGCGCCCGGCGCCCGCGAGCAACGCTGGGCCCACCTGCTCTGCGGCCCGGTGGACATCAGCGCACTGGCAGCAGCCAGCGCCAGCACGGGCGCTAGCAGCAGCAACGCATCCGCCCTGCAGCAGCGCGTGGACACGCTGGAAGCCGAAGTCACCCACCTGCGCGCCACCGTGGCCATGCTTTGTGAATCGCTGGGCGTGGAGCCACCTGCAGCTACAACAGCAGAGTAAAAAAGATAGCTGCCAGCGCTGAGCAGATAAGCGCTAGCAGCCATTTCACTCAAAGCCCAGCAAAGCCAACTACCGCGCAAAACCGGCGCACCCCAAGCCAGAGATACCGAGGAAGGGCCGCCCCGCACCGAAGGTATCGTCCCCCTTCTAGGGGGAAGCGACGAAGCCGCTCAGGGGGTAACCCTTCCCTGTCACGGTTCGGACAGAACAAAAAAGAACGTGCGTGCTACAAAACTCCCGCATTAGCAGGAGACAAAGCATGGACTTGGCATTCACCCCGGAAGAACAGGCTTTTCGCGAGGAAGTCCGCCACTGGGTCAGGGCGAACTTGCCCGAAGATATTGCGCACAAGGTGCGCAACGATCTACGCCTGACGCGCGACGATATGCAGCGCTGGGCCAAGATTCTTGGCAAAAAAGGCTGGCTCGGTTATGGCTGGCCCAAGGAATTTGGCGGCCCCGGCTGGAGCGCCGTGCAAAAGCATTTGTTCGAGGAAGAATGCGCGCTGGCGGGCACGCCGCGCATCGTGCCCTTTGGCCCCGTGATGGTGGCCCCGGTCATCATGGCCTATGGCTCACCCGAGCAGCAAAAGCGCTTTCTGCCCGGCATTGCCAGCGGCGAAGTCTGGTGGAGCCAGGGCTATTCCGAACCCGGCTCCGGCTCGGACCTGGCCAGCCTCAAGACCCGCGCCGAGCGCGTGGGCGACAAATACATCGTCAACGGCCAGAAGACCTGGACGACCCTGGGCCAGTACGGCGACTGGATGTTCAACCTGGTGCGCACCAGCACCGAAGGCAAGCCCCAGACCGGCATCAGCTTTTTGCTGCTGGACATGAAATCCCCCGGCGTGACCGTGCGCCCCATCAAGCTGCTGGACGGCAGCCATGAGGTCAACGAAGTCTTTTTCGACAATGTGGAAGTGCCTGCCGACCAGCTGATTGGCGAGGAAAACAAGGGCTGGACTTACGCCAAGCTGCTGCTGAGCCACGAGCGCACCAATATCGCCGATGTGAACCGCGCCAAGCGTGAGCTGGAGCGCCTCAAACGCATTGCCAAGACCGAAGGCGTGTGGGACGACCAGCGCTTCCGCGACCAGATCGCCCTGCTGGAAGTGGATGTGATTGCGCTGGAAATGCTGGTGCTGCGCGTGCTCTCGGCCATGAAGTCGGGCAAGAACCCGCTGGAGATTGCCGGTCTGCTCAAGATCAAGGGCAGCGAAATTCAGCAGCGCTATGCGGAGCTGATGATGCTGGCCGCCGGCCCCTATTCCCTGCCCTATATCCAGGAAGCGATGGAGGCAGGCTACCAGGGCGACTTCCCCGGCGATGTGCTGGGCAATGCGCCGCTGGCTGCCACCTATTTCAATATGCGCAAGACCACGATTTACGGCGGCTCCAACGAGGTGCAACGAAACATCGTTGCTCAGACAGTGCTGGGCTAAGCCGAGCACTGTCTGGCACAGATTTCACGTTCTGCTCCCCCGTGCCCCCTCCGGGAGGGGGTTCTAGATTGAGCTTCGCTGGGTTGGAGTTTGGCGCTTCGCGCCAATTGCGCCCGGTGGCAGGAGACAAATATGGATTTCGATTTTTCCGACGACCAACAACAACTGCGTGACGCCGTGGCCCGCTGGGTGGAAAAAGGCTACACCTTCGAGCGCCGCCAGAGCATCGTCAAGCAAGGCGGCTTTTCACGCGAGGTGTGGAGCGAGCTGGCCGAGCTGGGGCTGACAGCCCTCACTGTTCCCGAGCAATACGGCGGCCTGGGCCAGAGTGCGGTCGATGTGATGGTGGTGATGGAGGAGCTGGGCCGTGGCCTGGTGATGGAGCCGCTGGCGCAGGCGTTTGTCGCCTCTGCCGTGCTGGCCCAGTTTGGTGACGACGCTGCCAAGCAGCTGTGGCTGCCCCAGATTGCCACCGGCGAGAAGCTGGTGGTGCTCGCATCGCAGGAGCATAAAGCGCGCTACCGCATTGACGTTTGCACTGCAAAAGCTACAAAAACCGCCGATGGATATGCGCTGGACGCTACGAAAAACATAGTTCCCGCAGGTGATCAGGCCGATGCCTTCATCGTGCCCGCGCTGCTGGACGGCAAGATGGCCCTCTTCATGGTGGAAAACGGCGTTCAGGGCGTCAGCACCCGCAGCTATGCCACGCAGGATGAAGCCCGCGCCGCCGATCTGATCTGCAAGGCAGTGCCTGCCACCTTGATCACAGCCAACGGCCTGCCCGCGCTGACGCTGGCGCAGGATGTGGCCAATGCCGCCCTGTGCGCCGAAGGTGTGGGCGCGATGGAGCAAACGCTCAAGCTGACCGCCGAGTACATGAACCAGCGCAAGCAGTTTGGCGTGGCCATTGCCAGCTTCCAGGCTCTGCGCCACCGCGTGGCCGATATGAAGATGCAGCTGGAGCTGGCGCGATCCATGAGCTATTACGGCACGCTCAAGCTGGCGGCCCCCGCCGAGGAGCGCCATGTCGCCATTGCCCGCGCCAAGGTGCAGCTGGGCCAGTCCATGCGTTATGTGGGCCAGCAAGCTGTACAGCTGCATGGCGGCATCGGCGTGACCGATGAATATGTGGGCAGCCATTACTTCAAGCGACTGACGCAGATGGAGATGACGGGCGGCGACACCTTGCACCATCTGGGCATTGTGTCGGCCAACATGCAGGATTCTGCGGGCGTATTTGCCTAAGTTTCAGCAACGTTCAGCCAACTTTCAACAAGTCAACAGCACGCCCTGGCGTGCTGTTTTGCTTTAAGGGTGCGCTATGCAGGCGGCATCGCTTCCTATGATCGGCGCATCACTGCGCATAAGGAGACACCAATGAGCAATCAAGACACCGAAAAATACCTGCTGGAATCCATCCGCCTGGCCATGGGCAACGTCAAGGGCCGCGAGCGCGCCACCTGGCCTTTTGGTGCGGTGCTGGTCAAGGACGGCAAGGTGCTGGCCCGTGCCGTCAACCAGGTGGAAGACCTGTGCGACCCCTCGGCCCACGCCGAAATGCAGGCGCTGCGCATTGGCGCCAAGGCCCAGGGTAGCACCGACCTGTCTGGCGCTGTGATGTATGCCAGCGGCTACCCCTGCAGCATGTGCCACACGGCCATGCTGCTGTCGGGTGTGAAGAAAGTCTTTGTGGCTTATTCCAACGAAGACGGCGAGCCCTATGACCTGTCTGCCTCGCGCGGCTACGACGAACTGGCCCGCCCCGCAGACAAGCGCGAGATGCCCGTCATCAACCACCGCGTGCGTGACGCCGGAGAAGACCTGTACGAAGCCTGGCAAAAAGCCGTGGATGAAGACCGAGCCACCGTTTAAGCTGCAACCCAAGCTGTACATGCGTTAGCAGCTATCAAAAACAAAGCCCTGAGTGATGAGTTCAGGGCTTTTTTGTGGAGTGCAAAGACGCTCAGGTCAGCAGATAGTCCACCGGCTTGAGCGGCGCAGGAATCTGAGGGTCGCCCAGGGAGTGACTGAGACTGATCTCGATGCCCCTGCAGATGCTGTCCAGCGCCAGGTCGTTGCTCTCCACACCAAACGGCTCCTCCAGCTCGTCCCCCAGCACGTCGAGACCGTAGAAGGTATAGGCAACGATGGCCACCACAAAGGGTGTCATGAAGGCCGTCACATCCACCAGTCCAAAAGGCAGCAAAAAGCAGTAAAGATGGGCCGTTCGGTGCAGCAGCAAGGTGTATGAGAACGGTATGGGCGTGTTGTGAATGCGCTCGCAAGAGGCTGCGGCCGCAGTCAGGCCATTCAGCGTCTTGTCCACCGACACCGCCAGGCACGGGTCTATGCGCTTGTCACGCACGCATTGCCCCAGATCCTGCCCCATGGCCTGCATCAACATATCGGTACGCTGGTTCAGCGGCAGCAATTGCAGTCGCTGCCACTCGGCCTGCGTCAGCCAATGCTCGGCCGCCACATCATCATTCAGGCCCCGCAACTGGGCACGCAAGGCATGGGAAAAAGCCACGACACGGTGAATCATGCGCACGCGCACATCGTTGGCGCGCTGACGCGGGTCTATGGGGTGGTCGAAATCAATCAGGCTCTGGCACTGACGCGACAGCGTTCGGGCATAAATCAGAATCTCACCCCAGAGCTTGCGCCCCTCCCAATACCGCGCATAGGCAGTGTTATTGCGAAAGCCCAGAAAGATGGCCAGCGGCAGACCGATCAGCGTGAACGGAATCGGCGTAATGGGAATCTTGGTGTGAAAAAGGTTGCCGTGAGCCACCGTGACGATGATGGCCAGCACGATGTTCAGGGCCAGAACACCTTTGATGCGCTGGAGCACCGAGCCTCTGACAATCCACAGCAGCTTTAAGCCCGATGGCCGATCTCTGACGATCATGAAAACGCGAAATAAAAACTAAAGACGGATTCAAACACAGGCGCACAGAGCTTTCAGGCGCTTCTGACAACTCCCACTAAGACAGTCACTTAGTTATGCCAGCGTGAGTTGCGCGGCACATGCGCAATGAGGAACTCCATCTGATCGGCCAGAATGCGGCGGTTGCGCAATATGAAGTCCTCCCACAGTGTGGGCACATAGGGCGTGTAGAGCAGCGGCATTCGGGCCTGCTCCGGTGTTCTAGGCCCCTTGCGGTGATTGCAGGCACGGCAGGCCGTGACCAGGTTCATCCAGGTGTGCTGCCCCCCTTTGCAGACGGGAACAATGTGCTCGCGCGTGAGGTCACCCTCATGGAAGTGCCGCCCGCAATAGGCGCAGATACAGCGGTCGCGCGCGAACAGCTTGGCGTTGGTCAAGGCCGGCTGCAGCTCATGCGGATTGATATTGGAGACACCTTTGGTGCCAATGATGGAGTTGATGTGAATGACTGACTGCTTGCCGGTCACCGCATTGTGGCCACCCCGAAAGCAGGCGATTTCCACGCCTGCTTCCCAGCGCACATCTTGTGCTGCGTAATGCAGTGCCGCTTGCTCCAGCGTGACCCAGGACTGCGGCAGCCCCTGGGCTGTCAGCTTCAAGACTTTCACAACACGCCTCCAGTCAGTCAAACACAGACACAGAAAACGGCAGAGCGTCTTGGCGCTCTTTGGCAGACTCTGGCAGCCTCCCCAGCTGCCTGATTTGAAGCAATATACTCTGAAACTATGTCAAATTGACGGCTTGTGCCGCATGCATCGGCGCCAGCTGCTACAAATAACAAAGCAGCCCATGAAGATATTCCGTGGAATCAAGCACCCCGGCCTTGCCCCAGCCTGCGCTGTGACCATTGGCAATTTTGATGGTGTACATCGGGGACATCAGGCCATGCTCGGCCTGCTCAAGGCCGAAGCGGCCCAGCGCGGCATCCCCAGTTGCGCCATGACGTTCGAGCCGCACCCGCGTGACTACTTTGCCCAGAAGCTCGGCAAACCCGAACTGGCTCCGGCCCGCGTGGGCACGCTGCGCGACAAGCTCAGCCAGCTCGAGATCTGCGGCGTCGATCAGGTCGTGATCCTGCCCTTCAATGACGCGCTGGCCAATCAAAGCCCCGAAGACTTCATTCAGGACGTGCTGATCTCGGGTCTAGGAGCTCGCTATGTACTGGTCGGCGACGACTTCCGCTTTGGCCGCAAGCGGGCCGGCGACTATGCCATGCTCGACAGCGCCGGCCAGGCGCTGGGCTTTGATGTGGCACGTATGAACAGCTATGAGGTGCACGGCCTGCGTGTCTCCAGCACCGAAGTGCGTGCAGCCCTGGCGGCTGGCGACATGCAGCAAGCGGCCAAGCTGCTAGGCCACCCCTATACGATTTCTGGCCACGTGGTTCACGGCCGCAAGCTGGGCCGCAAACTGGCAGAGACCAAGGCCGGGGCTGATGACGGCTTTCGCACCCTGAACCTGCGCTTTGACCACTGGAAGCCTGCGGCCAGCGGCATCTTTGCCGTACTGGTGCACGGGCTCTCAGACGAGCCCTTGCGCGGCGTGGCCAACCTGGGCGTACGCCCTTCGCTGGACCCCAACGACATCAACGGCGGCCGCGTACTGCTGGAGACCCACTGTTTTGATTGGCCCGCACAGCTGGGTGGAGAAGGGGCCTACGGTAAAATCATCCGCGTGGAACTTCTGCACAAACTGCACGACGAGCTGAAGTATGACAGTCTCGATGCCCTGACGGCGGGCATTGCCAAGGACTGCGATGACGCGCGCGCGTTTTTCGCCTCAGCCCACATACCGTCTCATACTTCATCGCACGCCGAGACTCGTCGCCAGACCACGCGCGACCGAATTTGACGCTCGCTGCCCGCACGCCACATGCGCCGCAGCGCTCTGGCGCATACCTCACTTATCACGCCCAGGCAGTTCTGCCCGGGCACAGCATTGCTTTCAAGGTTCCCCATGTCTGATTCGAAGTCCAACAAGCCCGAAGCGTCCGCCTACCGCGCCACGCTGAACATGCCCGACACCCCCTTCCCCATGCGCGGCGACCTGCCCAAGCGCGAGCCCGCCTGGGCCAAGGAATGGGACGACAAGGGCATCTACAAAAAGCTGCGCGATGCCCGCAGCGGCGCGCCCAAGTTCATCCTGCACGACGGCCCTCCCTACGCCAACGGCAAGTTGCACATCGGCCACGCGGTCAACAAGATCTTGAAGGACATGATCGTCAAGAGCCGCCAGCTCGAAGGCTTTGATGCGCTGTACGCACCCGGCTGGGACTGCCATGGTCTGCCGATTGAAAACGCCATCGAAAAGCTGCATGGCCGCAATCTGCCCCGCGACGAGATGCAGGCCAAGAGCCGCGTCTTTGCCACCGAGCAAATCGAGCAGCAGATGGTGGACTTCAAGCGCCTGGGCGTGCTGGGCGACTGGGGCCACCCCTACAAGACCATGAACTACGCCAACGAGGCCGCAGAGCTGCGCGCCTTGAAGAAGGTGATGGAGCGTGGCTTTGTCTACCGTGGCCTCAAGCCCGTGTACTGGTGCTTTGACTGCTCGTCTTCGCTGGCCGAGTTCGAGATCGAATACCAGGACAAGCAAAGCCAGACGCTGGACGTGATGTTCCCCGCCGCAGAGCCAGCCAAGCTGGCTGCCGCCTTCGGCCTGGAGAAGCTCTCCAAGGAAGCGTTTGTGGTGATCTGGACGACTACCGCATGGACCATCCCTGCCAACCAGGCGCTGAACGTCAACCCCGATCTGGAATACAGCCTGGTCGACACCGAGCGCGGCCTGCTGATCGTGGCCTCCGCCCTGGTCGAAAAGTGCCTGGAGCGCTGGAAGATCGACGGCACCGTCATCGCCACGGCCCAGGGCAAGGCCCTGGATCACATGCCCTTCAAGCACCCGCTGGCCCATGTGGACAAGGGCTTTGACCGCATCTCGCCCGTGTACTTGGCCGAATACGCCACCGCCGAAGACGGTACCGGTATCGTGCACTCCGCCCCTGCCTATGGTGTGGATGACTTCAACTCCTGCGTGGCCAACGGCATGGAGTACAAGGACATTCTGAACCCCGTGCAAGGCAACGGCGTGTACGCAGCCGATCTGCCCATGTTCGGCGGCCAGCACATCTGGAAGGCCGTGCCCGTCATTCTGGACGCACTCAAGGTCGCCAACCGCCTGATGGACACCACCGGCCTGCAGCATAGCTACCCCCACTGCTGGCGCCACAAGACACCCGTCATCTACCGCGCCGCCGCCCAGTGGTTTGTGCGCATGGATGAAGGCGAAGGCGTGTTCACCGACCCCGCCCAGAAGCCCGAGAAGACGCTGCGCCAGATTGCGCTGGACGCCATCGAGCAAACCAGCTTCTACCCCGAAAACGGCAAGGACCGCCTGCGCGCCATGATCGCCGGCCGTCCCGACTGGTGCATCTCACGCCAGCGCAGCTGGGGCGTTCCCATCCCCTTCTTCCTGCATGTGGATACCGGTGCGCTGCACCCGCGCACCATGGAGATCATCGACCAGGCTGCGGCCATGGTCGAGGAAGGCGGCATCGAAGCCTGGAGCCGCGTGACCACCGAGGAAATCCTGGGCGCTGAAGAGGCCAAGAGCTATACCAAGAGCACCGACATTCTGGAAGTCTGGTTCGACTCCGGCAGTACCTTCTGGCATGTGCTGCGTGGCACCCACCCCGAGCACCACCACGACCAAGGCCCCGAAGCCGACCTGTATCTGGAAGGCCACGACCAGCACCGCGGCTGGTTCCACAGCTCGCTGCTGCTGGCCTCGGCCATCTTCGGCCGCGCGCCTTATCGCGGCCTGCTGACCCACGGCTTCACCGTGGACGGTCAGGGCAAGAAGATGTCCAAGTCCGTGGGCAACACCGTGGCGCCGCAAGACGTGTCCAACAAAATGGGCGCGGAAATCATCCGCCTGTGGGTGGCCTCGACCGATTACTCGGGCGACCTGGGCATTGACGACAAGATCCTGGCCCGCGTGGTGGACGCCTACCGCCGCATCCGCAACACGCTGCGCTTCCTGCTTGCCAACACCAGCGACTTCGACCCCGCTACCGATGCCGTAGCCTACGGCGAGATGCTGGAGATTGACCAGTTTGCGCTGGCCCGCGCGGCCGAGCTGCAAAAAGACATCCTGGCCCACTACAAGGTGTACGAGTTCCACCCAGTGGTCGCCAAGCTGCAACTGTTCTGCTCGGAAGACCTGGGCGGCTTCTATCTGGACGTCTTGAAGGACCGCCTGTACACCAGCGCCCCAAAGAGCCTGGCCCGCCGCTCGGCCCAGACCGCCCTGCACCAGATCACCCAGGCGCTGCTGCGCTGGATGGCACCCTTCCTGTCCTTCACGGCCGAAGAAGCCTGGAAGATCGTGGGCCACAGCGAATCCATCTTCCTGGAGCAGTTCATTGACCTGCCTGAAGGCAATGAAGCCCTGCTGGCCAAGTGGAACCGCATCTGCGAAATCCGCAATCAGGTCAACAAGGACATCGAAGTGGTGCGCGGCACCGGCGCTGTGGGCTCGTCCCTGCAAGCCGAAGTCACGCTGACGGCCGAGCCCGAAGACCTGGCCCTGCTGCAAAGCCTGGCCGATGATCTGAAGTTCGTCTTCATCACCTCGGCGGCGACTGCCGTGGCCGGCGACGCACTGACCACCACCGTGAAGGCCAGCGAGCACGCCAAGTGCGAGCGCTGCTGGCACTACCGCGAAGACGTGGGCGTGAACCCCGCGCACCCCACGATCTGTGGCCGCTGCGACAGCAACCTGCACGGCGAAGGTGAAGTGCGCACCAAGGCGTAAACCGACGAAAGGCCTTCAAAAAGTGAGCTGCCAGCGCTTGCTGGCAGCCATTTTCAGCATTGATCCATACTGAAAGCCTTTTGAATCCAGCGCTATCCGCTATCAAAAACCGCTATCCAACCCTCTAGCAAAGAGCTGTCATGAGCAACACCCCAACCTCTTCTGCAGGCACAGGCCGAATCTGGCCCTGGCTGCTCTGGGCGCTTGTCATCATCGGCGTGGATCAGATCACCAAGCAGATGATTCTGAGCCACTACCAGTATGGGGACTGGATGCCGATCACCAGCTTCTTCAACATCGTGCGGGCGCACAACACGGGCGCCGCCTTTTCCTTCCTCGCGGATAGCGGCGGCTGGCAGCGCTGGCTGTTCGTCGGCATTGGCGTGATTGCCACCGTGCTTATTGTCTGGCAATTGCGCAAGCACCCGGATGAAAAAATGTTCTGCCTGTCGCTGTCCAGCATTCTGGGCGGGGCCATCGGCAACGTGGTCGATCGCCTGCAGCACGGCTATGTGGTGGACTTTCTGGACTTCTACTGGGGCACAAGCCACTTCCCGGCCTTCAACGTGGCGGACATGGGCATTACCCTGGGCGCCATCTTGCTCATCCTGGACGAAATCTTGCGCGCCAGACGGGCCAAGAAACAAGACCAGTCACCCACCTGAAAAGCACTGCCCATCGACACACCCAAGCCCGCTGCATTCAAGCATGCTGCGGGCTTTTTTCATTCCGGCAAGGCATATTCCGGAGTCTTGGCCCAGACCAGTTGATCGCCCTGCCAGTAGCGCAGCTGTATGGGCGTGGTCTGATAGCAGGTGTCCACCACCCAGTCCGCCATGACCAGCGTAGGTGCCAGCACCGGCAAGGCCATGCGGAACATGTCCTGCTCGGCCAGCTTCTGCCGGTTGCCGTATTGCAGCATGTAGCCCGCCGGGCAGTCCTGGGCAGGCTGGCCGGGCCGCGCGGCCAGGTGATGAGGCTGGGCCAGCTCCAGCACCAGCTGGTTGTAGACGCTCAAGGCATTGACCCACAGACCATCGACTTGCAGCGGCTTGGGAAAGCGCACATTGCGCAGCGCACTCAGATCCGGCTGGCCATCGGGGCGCTCCAGCCCCGCTTCAGGCATGTCGCGCTCGATATGACTGCCCGCCGGCAAGGTGATCTCGCCCCAGACCACCGGTTGCGCCAGCGTGATGTGCATCAGCCGCTCCTGCTCGGCCACCTGCTGCGTCTGTCGGTGATCGTTCCAGGCAAACTCCGCCAGTCCCACCACGCTTGATATCGGCAGGATGGACAGCAGCACCGCCAGCCCCCATTGCCAGATACGCAGCGGCGGCCTGGGCCTGCCACGGCGCTGATGCCACAAGCGCCAGCCCCACCATGAAAGCAGGCCAGCCCCCAGCAAGGCTGCCAGCAGCATCAGGACCAGACCGGCCAAAGCGGCAGCGGGTACGGCAGGAATCATGGAACACCTGTTTTGATAGCAACAAACGAAAACTGCGCAAGCATAAGCCCGCGCAGAGATGGTTTTTTATCGGTAAAAACGATGTTGCAAACAGTTCGGTTTTGTTCTATTTTTTTCCTTATTCCGCACCTACGAGTGCGTGATGAGCGAGCTGCCCCAGCAGACTACCCCTACTCAGGGGTATATTAGATCGCTCCTTCGCGGGCAGAACATGAAGCATTTATTGAATCTTTTAGCAGCCATTGCCCTCCTGATCTGGGGCTCACAGATGGTTCGCACTGGCGTTCTGCAGGTCTTTGGCGCCAATCTGCGCAACATTCTTGCGCGCAGCATGAGCAACCGTTTTTCTGCAGCCCTGTCGGGCATGGGCGTGACTGCCCTGGTGCAGTCCAGCACGGCCACTTCACTGATGACCTCCTCCTTTGTGGGCCAGGGTCTAATCACACTTCCCTCGGCACTGGCCGTGATGCGCGGTGCCGACGTAGGCACGGCCTTAATGGCCGTGCTGTTTTCGGCCGACCTCTCCTGGCTGTCGCCGCTGTTCATCTTTGTCGGCGTGGTGCTGTACATCTCGCGCAAAGACTCCAAGCCGGGCCGTATCGGCCGCGTGCTGATTGGCCTGGGCCTGATGCTGCTGGCCTTGCGCCTGGTGGTGGAAGCCACCGAGCCACTGTTGCAGGCCGAAGCCGTTCGCGCCCTGCTGGCCTCCATCAGCAGTGACTTGTTCATGGAGCTGCTGCTGGGTGCCGTGCTGGCCGTGCTCGCCTACTCCAGCCTGGCGGTCGTGCTGCTGATTGCCGCCATGGCCAGCTCGGGCGCCATTCCGCTGGATGTGGCTCTGGGCCTGACGCTGGGCGCCAACCTGGGCAGCGGCCTGGTCGCTGCACTGACCACGGCCAAGTCCGCCGTGGAAGAGCGCCAGGTCACCATCGGCAATCTGCTGTTCAAGATCATGGGCGTGGCCATCGTCGCTCCCTTTGTCGGCCTCTGGACGCAATACGCCCAACCTTATCTGCCCAATGCCGGCCAGAACGTGGTGATGTTCCACCTGGCCTTCAATATCTTCAACAGCCTGTGCTTTATTGGCCTGACGCAGATGGTGGCCCGTTGGGTGACTGCCATGCTGCCCAAGCCCGAAGAAGAAAGCACTTCCAAGTTGCTGCGCCCTCGCCACCTGGACCCTTCTGCACTGTCCACGCCTTCTCTGGCCATTACCTGCGCCGTGCGCGAATCACTGCATCAGGCGGATGTGGTGGAGTCCATGCTGATCGGCATGCAAAAGGTGGCAGAGACCGATGACACCAAGCTGTCCCGCGAAGTGCGCGAGCTCGAAGGCACGGTGGACGATCTGTACTCGGCCATCAAGTACTACATGACCAAGATCTCACGCGCCGAACTGGACGAGCGCGAAGGTCAGCGCTGGACGGAAATCATCAGCTTCACCATCAATATGGAGCAGATCGGCGACATCATCGAGCGCGTGCTGCTGGATCTGGAAGACAAGAAGATCAAGAAGGGCCGGCAGTTCTCTGAAGCGGGCATGCAGGAAATCAACGAGCTGACCCAGCACCTGCTGGACAACCTGCGACTGGCCATGAGCGTGTTCCTCAACGGCAATGTGCGCGAGGCACAAAAGCTGCTGGAAGAAAAAGCGCGCTTTCGCGATCTGGAGCTGGCCTATGCGGCCACTCACCTTGAACGCCTGTCGCAGCACACGGTCTCCAGCATCGAGACCAGCTCGCTGCACATCGACATGATCAGCGACTTGAAGCGCATCAACTCCCTGCTGTGCTCCGTCGCCTATCCCATTCTGGAGCAGGCCGGCGCCCTGGCCCCCAGCCGCCTCAAAACGACGGCACCCGACGCCAAGCGCTAAAGCGGGCAACTTCCCCTTCGCCTACCAGCCCAGATAGGCGGCCAGCACCAGTGCTGCTTCTGGCGTAAAACGGTCTTGCAGCATCCATTGCTGCAACTCCGTGCGGGGTAAGCGCTCAAAGCGCTGCACCTCGCCGTCCTGATTGACGGGTTGCAAAGTATCCGGCACCAGTGCAAAGAACCAGTCGATACGCTCGACCATATAGCCCTGTCCTTCAGCTTCATCGCTGGGCCTGCAAAAGCGCACATACCCGCCATGATGAACGGCCGCCAGCTCGGCCACCCGCAAGCCGGCCTCCTCCCAGGTTTCGCGCGCCAGCGCATCTGGCAGGCTGTCAGCAGCGGAGACCATCCCCCCCATCAGGGTGTCCCACATGCCGGGATTGTTGGCTTTATCCGCAGAGCGCTGCTGCACCCAGATTGAGCCATCGGCGCAAGTGCCCACCAAGTGCACGGCTCGGGTTGCAATGCCCAGCGGCCTTACCGCAGCGCGCTCCACCGTCGCCAATGGCTGCCCATCAGCACCCAATACTGCCAACTGTTCATCGCGCCAGGCACCAGCCAGCCCCTGGCTGCGCATGGCTTGCGCCAGTTGATTGAGCCTGTGCGTCGCACTGCCATGCCCTCGCAAATGCCAGCGGCCTTGGGCCAGCTCCAGGCTGATGCCATAGCTTGCCTGCAGCTGCTCGTCCAGCCGCTGGGCAAAGTCCGCCTCTATGCTGCCAACCTGTTGCTCATCAATGCATAGCGGGTAGCGCATACGCAGCATTGGCTGATTGGCATTTTCATGCTGTGTTTGCAGCCACTGCCGCTGCTGAGGTGTCAGTTTCTGGTTCACGAATAACCTCCCATGCAGCCATTGTGCGCAGCTTCGTGAAGCGGGATGACGCTCCTCACTATTTGCAGTGCCTGGCAACCCTGTCCCACCCAGCTTTGGAGCGAGCGCAAAGCCAGGCACCCAGCTTCGGCACGTTACAGTGACGCTCCATGACTTCCCCCCTCAAACCCTCCACAGTGGCCATGCTCAGCCTGGCTCCCGCACTGTGGGCCGGCAATGCCATCGTGGGTCGCCTCGCTCACGATTTGATTTCTCCGTTTGCACTCAATTTCTTTCGCTGGTGCATCGCCTTTGTGCTGCTGCTACCACTGGCATGGCGGGTGCTGCGCAAGGACAGCCCCATCTGGCCGCTGTGGCGCCAGTACATGCTGCTGGGCCTGCTGGGCATTGGCTGCTACAACGCGCTGCTGTATCTGGCACTCAAGACCTCGACGCCATTGAACGTCACGCTGGTGGGCTCGAGCATGCCGGTGTGGATGCTGGCCATTGGCCGTCTGTGCTGGGGCATTCCCATCAGCCGCAGACAAATGGGTGGGGCCGTGTTGTCCGTGCTGGGTGTTGTCGTGGTGATGTCGCGCGGAGATCTGCAATCCCTGCTGAGCCTGCGCTTTGTCGCTGGAGACCTCTTCATGGTGCTGGCCACCATTGCCTGGGCCTTCTACACTTGGCTGCTGTCGCGCAGCACCGGCCCGCAAGAGGTGAAGTCGCACTGGGCCAGCTTTTTAATCGCACAAATCACTTTTGGCCTGCTCTGGTCCGGCCTGTTCACCGGTGGTGAGGCCTTGCTGGGGGGCTTTCGCTTTGTAGCAGGCTGGCCATTGCTGGGCACGCTGCTCTTTATCGCCATTGGCCCTGCCATTCTTGCCTACCGCTTCTGGAGCATGGGCGTGCAGCGCGCCACACCCGCCATTGCCGGATTTTTTGGCAATCTGATCCCACTGTTCACGGCCTTGCTATCCATTCCCGTGCTGGGAGAGACTCCGCATCTGTATCACGTGCTTGCCTTTGCACTCATCGTGGCCGGCATCGTGGTGTCCTCGCGCAAATAAAAAAATCCCCGCGATGCGGGGATTTTTTGTAGGCGACCGGCTGGCTATCAGTAAGTGCCGGGGTACAGGCCGCCGTCGGGCAGGATGTTCTGGCCTGTCATATAGCCCGCCTGGCGGCTGCACAGGAAGGCGCAGATAGCACCGAACTCTTCGGCCGTGCCAAAACGTTTGGCAGGAATCTGGGCGGCCTGCGCTTCACGCACGGCGTCCAGCGCCTGGCCAGTCTTGGCAGCCGTTGCCTGGTGCGTGGCAACCAGACGATCTGTATCGAACTTGCCGGGCAGGATGCTGTTGATGGTCACGCCCTTGGCAGCAATGCCCGAGCGTGCCAGACCGGCCACAAAGCCCGTCAGGCCGCTGCGTGCGCCGTTGGACAGACCCAGGATGTCGATGGGTGCCTTGACCGCGCTGGAGGTGATGTTGACGATGCGGCCAAAGCCGCGCTCGGCCATGCCGTCCACCGTGGCCTTGATCAGCTCGATAGGGGTCAGCATATTGGCGTCCACGGCCTTGATCCAGGCTTCGCGATCCCAGGTGCGGAAGTCGCCGGGAGGCGGGCCGCCGGCATTGGTCACGACGATGTCATAGTCCTTGCCGGGGCCGCCTGCGGCTTCAAACACGGCCGTGCGGCCTTCGGGGGTTGTGATGTCGGCTGCCACGCCAATCACCTTGATCTGCGGGGCAATGGCTTGCAGCTTTTGCACAGCAGCCTTCAGCGAATCTGCGCTGCGGGCATTGATGACCAGATTCACGCCCTCTTCAGCCAGTGCCTTGGCACAGCCAAAACCCAGTCCCTTGCTGGCACCACAAACCAAAGCCCAGCGCCCGGCAATACCAAAGTCCATTTCCGACTCCTTTCATAGTTTTCATCTGGACGCCCTTGTCCAGAAATATCAAACAGATAGCTACCAGCGCTTGCCACATAAGCGCTAGAGGCATATTTCATGCATGACGACCAAACAGCTTGTGGTGCAGCCTGCGCAGCGACCACCAGACGCTGAAAGCCACAATGGGGATGGCCACCGCCGCCGTTGACTCTGGCGACCAGGGCCAGCCCAGTTTTTGCGCTCCCTTGGCCAGGTAGCTGATGAGGCCGGTGATGTAGTAGGTGATGGCTGCAACCGACAGACCTTCCACCGTGGACTGCAGCTTGAGCTGCATGCCCTGACGGTCATTCATGGTGCCCAGCAATTGCTGGCTGCTTTGCTGCTGCTCGATTTCGACACGCGTGCGCAGCAAGCTGCTGACGCGCGACACCCGCTCAGACAACGCATTCTGGCGGCGCGTGGCCCATTCGCAGGTGGCGCGCGCCGGAGACAGGCGCCGGTCCATGAATTCGCGAATGGTCTGAATGCCATCGACCCTGTTTTCCTGCAGCTCCTGAATGCGCCGCTCCACCAGCTCAAAGTAAGCCGAACTGGCCGAAAAGCGCGAATGCGTGGCTGCATATTCGCTCTCCACCTGCCCGGCCAGCCTGGTCAGGCGATCCAGCAGCGCCGGTTCGGTGTCGCGGTCTGCATCGCGGATGGCATTGGCCAGCTCGGCCAGCTCACGCTCGGCCGTGGCCAGCACGGCTGCCGCCTTGCGCGCGGCGGGCAGGCCCAGCAGCGCCGCCATGCGATAGGTCTCGATCTCCAGCACCCGCTGCACCAGTCGTCCTAGGCGGCGCGGTGAAAGGTTTTCATCGGCCAGCAGCAACATGCGCGAAAAGCCATCAGCATGAATGGCGAAGTCCGTATAAAGATGTGCACTATCACCGGCCACGCCAGAGCCCACCAAGGTATCGGTCTGCAGCATGTGCCTGACAAGATGCTGCACCTCCACCTTCTGCGCATTGAGCACCCACAGATGCATGCTGCTCAGGCATTGCCCCGGCAAGGCCGAAAGCCACTCTCGCGGCACTTCGTCGATGGCCGTTTCAGGCTCGCGCACATCCGTGACCGAAGCCTGCTCCATGGGCGTGGCAAACGTCCAGGCCACAAACTCGGTGTGCTGCTCCCAGCGCAGGCGAAACGCCCCCAGGTCAATCAACACATGGGTCGTTCCCTCATCGGGCAAAGGCTGGTGATGGTTGCGCAGCAAGGCCGCCACATGCTCGCGGCTGGCTTCGCGCTGCGCAGCATCGGTCAGCATCACGACATGTGTAATGGCCAGCGGGGCCTGAATGACCTCCGCAGGGCGGGCGTGAATTTCGTTGTGCAGCAGCACCCGTTGCGGGTGCTGAGTCGGCAATTGAGACAAGGCCATGCAATCTTTCCAGTAACTGCTGCTATTTTGCCGGCCGAATCAGCATTTTTCCGAGCAAAAGTCCTCAGATAAAAAAAGCGGCCCTTGCGGGCCGCTTCAAGCTTGGTTCAACAATCAGGAAACTATCAGTCTTCCACGAAAGCTTCTTCGCGCTTGTTCTTCACTGCAGGCATCAGCACGATCACCAGCAGAATCACCGCAGCAATCAGCAGACCGGCAGAGATGGGGCGAGTCACGAACACGGACCAGTCACCACGCGACAGCAGCAGGGCACGGCGCAGGTTTTCTTCCATCATCGGGCCCAGAATGAAGCCCAGCAGCAAGGGGGCAGGCTCGGTGCCCAGCTTGTGGAACACATAGCCGACGAAACCGAAGAGACCCACCATCCACACGTCCCAGACGTTGTTGTTGGTGCCGTACACGCCAATCGCACAGAACAGCACGATGGACGGGAACAGCCAGCGGTAAGGCACAGTCAGCAGCTTGATCCAGACGCCGATCAGCGGCAGGTTCAAGATGATCAGCATCAGATTACCAATCCACATGGAGGCGATCAGACCCCAGAACAGTTCCGGGTTGCTGGTCATCACCTGAGGGCCGGGCTGGATGTTGTGAATCGTCATGGCACCCACCATCAGCGCCATCACGGCGTTGGGAGGAATACCCAGAGTCAGCAGAGGAATGAACGATGTCTGCGAGCCGGCGTTGTTGGCCGATTCAGGAGCGCACACGCCGCGGATGTTGCCTTGACCGAAAGGAACTTCACCAGCCTTGAGCTTGGTCTTCTTTTCGATGGTGTAGGCAGCAAAGGCCGACAGCATGGCACCGCCACCGGGCAAGATACCCAGGGACGAGCCCAGGGCCGTGCCGCGCAGCATGGCAGGAATCATGTGCTTGAAGTCTTCAGCCGTGGGCAGCAGACCCGTCACCTTGGCGGCGAACACTTCGCGCTCTTCGTCGGGCTTGGACAGGTTGGCAATGATTTCACCGTAGCCGAACACACCCATCGCGATCACGACGAAGTCAATGCCGTCGGTCAGCTCAGGAATATCAAAGCTGTAACGCGCCACGCCGGAGTTCACGTCGGTACCGACCATGCCCAGCAACAGACCCAGCACGATCATGGCGATCGCCTTGAGCAACGAGCCGGAAGCCAGCACCACGGCACCGATCAGACCCAGGGTCATCAGCGAGAAGTACTCGGCGGGGCCGAACTTGAACGCCACTTCGGTCAGCGGAGGTGCGAAAGCAGCCAGAATCACGGTACCCACGCAGCCTGCGAAGAAGGAGCCGATACCGGCCGCTGCCAGCGCAGGGCCTGCTCGGCCTTTTCGGGCCATCTGATAGCCGTCAATCACCGTCACAACGGACGAGGATTCACCGGGCAAGTTCACCAAAATGGCGGTGGTGGAGCCACCGTACTGGGCGCCGTAGTAAATACCGGCCAGCATGATCAGCGCCGCCACGGGGGGCAGTGCATAGGTTGCGGGCAGCAGCATGGCGATGGTCGCCACAGGGCCAATACCTGGCAGCACACCAATCAGCGTACCGAGCAGACAGCCCACAAAGCAGTAGATCAGGTTCTGGAACGTGAAAGCCACGCCAAAACCCGTCGACAAGTTCTGAATCAGATCCATGGACGATGCTCCTGATTAGCCAGCAATGAAGCTAGGCCACACGGGGAACTGCAGATTCAGCGCCCACACGAAAGCGAAATAGCTGCCCACGGCCAGGATGGTGGCCAGGATTGCTGTTTCTTTGAAGTTGAAACTATGACCGCCCAGGCTGGAGATGAAGACCAGTGCATAGATCGCAATGATCAGACCGAACTGGGGAATGCCCAGACCGGGAACACCGACCAACAAAATGCCGAAGGCAAAGTTGGCTGCCAGGATGAAGAACACTTGCTTCCAGGCCCACTTACCGATCTTGTCGCCATCGGAGGGGCCCTTGGTCAGACCACCAACACAGATAGCAGCACCCAGAATGGCCATCAGCACACCCAGGATCAACGGAAAGTAACCAGGTCCCATGCGGGCGCCGGTGCCAATGGTGTAGTTGGTTGCGCCGATCGCAAAAGCGATGCCGACAACCAAGAACATCAGACCGGAGAAAAAGTCTTTTTGGCTCTTGATTTTCACAAAACGTCTCCTTACGGAAATCACGACTTTGCGATTCTCGTTTCATACAAAAGCCAAACCGATGTGGATTCCACCTACAAAGGGCTTACCCTAATACCGTCGTTTGATATCGATGTACCGCAACTAGCACTCATACAACTTGGGCTTTCCTGGCTTACACCCAAGAAAAGTATTTGCTCACACACCTGCATCAAATTTCGCTCATCAACGGTGTACAAGCCAGCACCTCCGTCAAGGTAGTTGCCCCCTCTGCGACGCGCAATGCACCGGCAAGGCGCAGAGGTCTCATGCCATCTTGCACAGCCTGACGGCGCAAGGCATCCATGGACGGAGCATCGTGAATCTGCTTCTTGAGGGCTTCGCTCACTACCAGCAGCTCATACAAACCCATTCGGCCACGGTAGCCTGTGAAACGGCAATCCTCACAGCCCACGGGCTTGTAGGGCTGGTAGCTACCGCTGAGCTTCCAGGGGCGAACGGATTCCATCAGCTCTTGCGAGCTGGCCTCTTTGTCAAGCACTTTGCAGCTGGGGCAGAGCGTGCGAACCAGCCGCTGGGCCAACACGCCTAGCAAGGTGGCATTGATCAGATACGAAGGGATGCCCAGCTCCATCAGGCGGCTGACCGCACTGGGTGCGTCATTGGTGTGCAAGGTCGAGAAAACCAAATGCCCGGTCAGCGCTGCCTGCACCGCCATCTCGGCCGTAGCCAGGTCTCGAATCTCCCCCACCATGATGATGTCCGGGTCCTGACGCATCAGGGCGCGCAGGCCTTCGGTAAAGGTGAAATCGAGCTGAGGCTGCACCTGTGTCTGATTGAAGCTGGGCTCGATCATTTCGATGGGGTCCTCCACCGTGCTGACATTCACCTCTTCGGTCGCCACACGCTTGAGCGTGGAGTACAGCGTGGTGGTCTTGCCCGAGCCCGTGGGGCCGGTCACCAAAATAATGCCGTGCGGGCGTTTGACAAGCTCTTCCCAGCGCTGCGCATCATGGGTGCTGAAGCCCAGTGCATCCAGGTTCTTGACCGTGTTTTCCGGATCGAAGATACGCATCACCATCTTCTCGCCAAAGGCCGTAGGCAAGGTGGACAAGCGCATTTCCACCTCTTCGCCACGCGGGTTGCGGGTCTTGATACGCCCATCCAGCGGGCGGCGCTTTTCCACCACGTCCATGCGGCCCAGCAGCTTGACGCGAGCCACCATGGCATTGAGCACCCCCATGGGCATCTGATAGACGGGGTGCAGCACACCGTCGATGCGAAAGCGAATCACACCCTGCTCACGTCGCGGCTCCAGATGGATGTCGCTGGCACGCTGGTCAAACGCGTACTGCCACAGCCAGTCCACCACCTTGACCACGCCCTGGTCGTTGGCGTCCAGTTGCTTGTTGCTCTTGCCCAGCTCCACCAGTTGCTCAAAGCTGGCACCGCCTGCAGCCCCCCCGGCTTTTTCAGCCGCACGCACCGACTTGGCCAGCGCAAAGAACTCTGCCGTGTAGCGCTTGATGTCCTGAGGATTGGCCACCACACAGCGCACGCTGCGGCGCGCCTGGCGTTCCACTTCACCGACCCAATCGGTGATGAAGGGTTCGGCAGTGGCAATCACCACTTCCTTGGCTGTCACCTGCACCGGCAGCACCTTGTGCCGCTCGGCATAGCTTGCGCTCATGACCTCGCCCACGCGGCCCACATCCACGCGCAGAGGGTCGATACGCAGATAGGCCAGACCACTGCGCTGTGCCAGATATTGGGTCAGGGTTTCCAGATCCAGCGGCTGCGTGGTCTGCGCACTGACCACGCCCACATTGGCCAGCCGCACCAGCGGCAGCTGCGCGCTTTCTGCGGAGGAACAGCGCGCCACCGTACGCTCAGCCTCCTGCGCCGTGATGACGCCATCCTCCTTCAACCATTGCACCAGCATGCGCCAGTCCAGCGGCCCCTGATGAAGAGCGGGCTTGATGGTCGAAGGCAAGGAGTTAGCAGTCAATGACATGGCAGGCTAGGGCAACAAAATTGCCTTGACTGTACCGCCATCAGCTCTGAGTCTCCGCAACTCCACGCCAGAGCCAGCGACCAAGCACCGAGCCGCTGATACAGCGCAAATGCCTTCACTGCCGCCGCTACAGCCCGAGACGCCGCCTATACCTTCAGTCGGCAGCGCTGCGGCCGATGCGCTTGAGCTTGGCCACCTTGCTGCCGGCCTCCGCATCCCGCGCCGGCACAAACACCTTGGCCCAGCGTGTGGTGTTCAGGTCCCAGCGGGCCTGCACCTGATCGCAGGCCACTTCCAGCTCCACGCCCTGCAGCACGCGCGGTGTGCGCTGGGCCAGCACCACGGTATTGCCTTCACGCGTGGGGCGAAAGGCCCAAAGTGCGTCCTCGCCAAAGGCTTCAGCCATCTGATCCAGACTTTTATCAAAGCTCGACGAGCGGCCAAACAGGTTGACGGTCATGATGCCGTCCTCGGTCAGCAGATTGCGGCAGTCGGCATAGAACTCAGCACTATCCAGCACCGGGGCTGCAGCTTCGTGGTCGTACAGATCCACGGCCAACGCATCGACCGTGCCCTGCCATTCGGGCTTCTTGATCTCCTGCGCCGCATCGGCCAGCACCACCTGCAGCGTACTGCTGTCGGGTGGCAGCTTGAACCAGCTGCGGCACACAGCCAGCACCTGCGGGTTCAGCTCAATCGCAGTGGTTTTGGTGCGCAGTTTTTTATGGCAGAACTTGGTGATTGCCGCAGCGCCCAGACCCAATTGCATGGCGTGCATCTTGGGCACTTCGGTGGGATCGACAAACAGCAGCCAGCCCATCATGCGCTGCACATACTCGAGGTCGATATCGAAAGGGTCACGTATACGCATGGAGCCCTGCACCCAGGGTGTGCCCAGGTGCAGATAGCGCACATCGCCGTCGTCGGAGACGCTGACTTCGGGCAACTCAGGCATAGCCTGCGCATTCTTGTCTTGTGCGGACTTGGCACCGCCACGGGTTTTACGAATCACGTTTCTCACCAATATTCAAAGCAGGCCATGCGCGCTCAATGCCTCGCGCCAGGCCTGCAGTTTTTTTTCGAATGACCAGCTGGCATTGGCCGGGCTAGTCGATGGCAGCTTGATGGCCGTCAGCCCCAAGGCCTCAGTCTGCCGTGCATGTTTGTAGCTCTCGCCGCCGTTGTGCAGCGCCAGCTTCAAGTATGGGCAGCGCTGGCGCAATCCCGCAAAGTCATTGACCTGGGCGGCGCGAATGGCGCTGTCCAGACTGCCTTCGCGCTCGCAGCTGTCATAGACATCCCATAGTCCCAGGCCCCGCGCCAGCAACCATTCGCAGCGACCCGCGTAATCGCCCCGCGGCGGCTGAGCATGCTGGGGCCACAGGGCCTGGAGCAAGCGCCAGAACTGGTTTTGCGGATGGGCATAGTACTGCTGCAACTGCAGCGAACGCACACCAGGAAAGCTGCCTAGCACCAGCGCCAGGGTGCGCTTATCAGCCACCGCAGCCAGCCCCTGCCAGCGAACTGGCTCAGGAGCATTGGGTTGGATAGTGCGATCTTTGGGCATAGGCTGATTGTCGCCCAGCTGCCATCGGCCTGCGTTGGGCAGCGCTATTCAAAACAATAGCTGCTTGCGCTTATCAGCTATGGGTTAGAGGCCAATTTCTTACATATTCAGCATGGACAGACCCAGCACCTGCTGTGCATTAACTGTGCTGGCATGGGCCAACGCCTCAACGCTGATGCCACGCAACTGCGCCACCTGCGCTGCAATGCGCGGCAGCTCGGCCGGACTATTGCGGCCCTGGCTCTGGCCTGCGGCGCGCTGCTCGGCGGTGGTGTAGAGCCAATGCGGCGGAATATCGGGGGCATCGGTTTCCATCACTAGCGCCGACAGCGGCAGGCTGGCCGCCAGCTCGCGCAGTTTGAGCGCTCGGTCATACGTCACCGCGCCACCAAAACCCAGCTTGAAACCCAGATCGATAAAGGCCTGCGCCTGCTGGGCGCTGCCATTGAAAGCATGGGCAATACCACCCACCACCTTGTGCTGGCGCAGCGTCTTGAGCAGCCGATCACTGCTCTTGCGCACATGCAGGATGACGGGCAAATCAAACTCACGCGCCAGTTGTATCTGTTGTTCGTAAAACCAGATCTGGCGTTCGGCATCCAGACCCGGCACAAAAAAATCCAGACCAATCTCCCCAACGGCCACCAGGTGCGAATCGCTGCGCTGCCGGCCCAGCAACTCTCGCAGAGCCGCGATATCGGACTGCTGTGCGCCAGGTGTGTAAAGCGGATGAATGCCCAGCGCATAGCTGTCACCGTGTCGATGGGCCAGCGCAATCACCTCCTGCCAGTGCGCGCGCTGCACAGCAGGAATCACCAGATGCTGCACACCGGCGGCATGTGCAGCGATTCGAACCGTCTCACGATCCACATCGAACTCGGCTGCATCCAGGTGGCAATGGGTATCTATCCAGATTGGCATCTGCACATCATGCACCGACTTGCGAACTGGCAACTTGAGAGGCCCGGCAATGAGCCGGCAAGCACCTACACCCAAGATCCTCATTCGTCCTACAAAAAACAAATTGAAACAAACAAAACATAAAGCAACTTCGCCCTACATGCCCTCATCGACTTGCCCAAGGAGCAGTTATGACAGGTCTTCTGCAAAGCTCTCTCTGGCAACGTCTGAGCCAAAGCCACCAGCAAAACGATATGCACGGAAAACTGGCTGCGCTGGATCAGGTGCAGGCCGTCATCGAATTCGACCTGCAAGGTCATGTGCTCACGGCCAATGACAATTTTCTGAGCACCATGGGCTATGAGCTGCCCCAGATCATCGGCCAGCACCATCGCATCTTTGTCGATGAGCAAACCCACGAGACCCCCGAGTACGCGCAGTTCTGGCAACGGCTTGCCGCAGGCGTGCATGACAGCGGCCGCTACCGCCTCATCAACCGGCTGGGCCAGGATGTGTGGCTGCAAGCCAGCTACAACCCGATTTTTGACAGCCAGGGCAAACCCCGAAAAGTCATCAAATACGCCACCGACATCACCGAACAACAGCAGCATGAAGACGACGCACGCGGGCAGCTGGAGGCCATTGCCAAAGTGCAGGCCATCATCGAATTCGATCTGAACGGCAACATCCTCACGGCCAACAACCTGTTTTTGCAGACCATGGGCTACCAGCTGCATGAAGTTCTGGGCAAGCACCACAGCATGTTTGTGCAGCCCCATGAACGCCAAAGCCCGGCCTATCAGCACTTCTGGCAAAAGCTGGGCATGGGCCATCACGATGCCGGTCAGTACCTGCGCATTGGCAAAGGGGGCCGTCAGGTCTGGATTGAAGCCAGCTACAACCCCATCCTCGATGCAGAAGGCCGCCTCTTCAAGGTTGTGAAATTTTCCACCAACATCACGCGCCGTGTCACTGCCGCCCAGACACTGCGAGTTACGGTGGAAGGCCTGACCGAAAGTGCCAACCATGCACGCCAGGCCAACGAGCTGGCCCAGGCTGCCTGCAGCGTGGCGGAGGCCGGTGGACGCACCGTGCAGGAGGTAGTGAGCACCATGGAATCCATCAGCGCCAGCTCGCGCAAGATCAGCGACATCATCGGCATGATGGACTCCATCGCCTTCCAGACCAATCTGCTGGCCCTCAACGCGGCGGTGGAGGCGGCCCGTGCAGGCGATCAGGGGCGCGGATTTGCCGTGGTGGCCAGTGAGGTGCGCCAACTGGCCCAGCACAGTGCCGAGGCCGCCAAGGAGATCAAGCAGCTGATTCAGGCCTCCGTCACTCAGGTCACCCAGGGCGTGACGCAGGTGCGCCAGGCTGGAAGCACCATGGCCGAGATCGTCAACTCATCACGCCAGGTCACGCAGATCATGAGCGAGGTTGTGCAGACCTCGCTGACACAATCGGCCAGCTTGCGTGAAGTGACAGATGACCTCACAGCCCAAGATGTAGAAAGCCGGCACAGCAGCGGCCATCAAGGTCGACTTGCAAGACAAGCCCCGGCTCAGGCCAGCCTCGCTATCAGAAACGCAGCTGTCAGCACTTACTGACAAAGCTCTACAGCCTAATTTGACACAAAAAATCCCGGCACCACATCCATGGCGGACCGGGATGGAGAGGCGGTGCCTCCGCGCCGCTCAGCACTCAGGCCAGTTGCCCGCGCACCAGCTTCACCATGCGATCGCAGCGGGCAGCCAGCCCTTCATCATGGGTCACCATCACAAACGCCGTGCCATGGCTGCGCGCCAGATCCAGCATCAGGGCAAAGACCGAATCGGCAGTTCCACGATCCAGATTACCCGTAGGCTCGTCCGCCAGCACGCAAGCCGGGCGGGTGACCAGCGCACGCGCAATCGCCACGCGCTGACGCTCACCACCGGACAACTCGGCAGGTCGATGCGACATGCGCTCACCCAGGCCCACGGCGCGCAGCATCTCGGCCGCACGCTCCATGCAGTCCTCCTTGGCATCACGGCGAATGCGCAGCGGCATGGCTACGTTTTCCTGCGCCGAAAACTCCGCCAGCAGATGGTGGAATTGGTAGATGAAGCCCAGGTGCCGATTGCGCAGCACGCCCTGCTTTTGCGGGCTGAGCTGATGCAAAGGCTGACCCATCAAACTGACACTACCCGTCGTGGGAGCGTCCAAACCGCCCAGCAAGTGCAGCAAAGTGGATTTTCCCGAGCCCGAAGCGCCCACAATCGCCAGCGTCTCGCCCGCTCTGACCTGCAGGTCCACGCCCTGAAGCACCGTCACATCCAGCCGGCCTTCGGCAAAACGCTTGGTCAGACCCTGCGCTTGCAGCACGGTCTGCCCCATCACAACATCATTCATAACGCAATGCCTCCGCAGGGTTCACGCGGCTGGCACGCCAGCTGGGATAAATCGTGGCCACAAAAGAAAGAATCAAGGAAATCACCGCAATCGGCACGATGTCGGTGGATTGCGGCTCGCTGGGCATCTTGCTGATCAGGTAGATGTCCTTGGGCAGGAAATTGGCATGCAAAGCCTGCTCGATGGCGGGCACGATGACATCGATATTGAAGGCAATCGCCAGCCCCAGCGCCAGACCGGCCAGCGTACCGATCACGCCGACCATGGCGCCCTGCACCATGAAGATGCCCATGATGGACGAAGGTGAAGCGCCCAGGGTGCGCAGGATGGCGATGTCGGCACGTTTGTCCTGCACGCTCATCACCAGGGTGGACACCAGATTGAAGGCCGCTACGGCCACGATCAGGGTCAGGATGATGAACATCATGCGTTTTTCCAGCTGCACGGCGGCAAACCAGGTCTTGTTCTGCTGCGTCCAATCACGGATGAAGAGCCTGTCCGTCAGCGTATCGGCCAGCTCATGGGCCACCCGTGGGGCTTCGTGCAAATCCTTGAGCTTGAGACGGATGCCAGTCGGCCCTTCCAGGCGGAAGATGCGCTGCGCATCCTCGTAATGCAGCATGACCAGCGCCGAGTCATATTCGTAGTGACCAGAGTCAAAAGTGCCGGCCACCGTCATCTGCTTCATGCGCGGCACAACCCCTGCCGGAGTGACCTGGCCGCTGGGAGCGATCAGGGTGATCACATCCCCCTCGATAACGCCCAAGCTGCGTGCCAGCTCGATGCCCAGCACCACCTTGAACTCACCAGGCACTAGGCGCTTGAGCACTTCACCGCTGGTGGCGGCAAGATCGGTCACGTCACCCTCGTGCGCAGGATCAATGCCACGTACCAGAGCGCCCTTCATGTCCTCGCCACGCGCCAGCAAGGCCTGTGCAGCAACAAAGGGCGATGCCCCGACCACATCAGGGTTGGAGCGCGCCTCGCGCATGGTGCGCTCGACATCCGGCAAAGGAGCTCCTTGCGGGGCATAAATTTCCACGTGGGAGACAACGCTGAGCATGCGATCGCGCACCTCCTTCTGGAAGCCGTTCATCACGCTCAGCACAATGATCAGCGCCGCCACGCCCAGCGCAATGCCAAGCATGGAGACACCCGAAATAAAGGAAATGAAGCCATTGCGGCGTGTAGCGCGCCCTGCGCGGGTATAGCGCCAGCCCACGGCCAGTTCGTAGGGAAATTGCATGTTGCCTGCATTGTGGCATTGCCCGGAATGTCCTGAGAGCTGTCCCAGCCTTGTGCATTTTTTTACCTGCAGTGAGCTTCTACCCTTGCAGGGACATAGCCGCCAGCCATGCACGACAATAAGCCCTATGTCTTTGACCGCGCCTTTGCTCTCTGCCGCCCAAGCCCTGGCAACCGATGCTTCTGAAATCATCGTTGCCTATGCCAGCGGCCCCGCCGACATTCCCCAGGCATGGGAGGGTCTGCAACTTCCCCACTTGCAGGGTTTGCTGGCAACTCTTGCTCCCACCAAGCTGGTGCAGGGTGACGAGATGGATTTCTCCCCCCCGCATGAGCGCGCGTTGGCTCAGGCCATGCAACTGCCAGACGTGCCCGGACTCATTCCCTGGGCCGCACTGGCGGCCGGTGACACTGCCCAGGCCTGCGCCTTCATCACGCCCTGCCACTGGCATATCGCCCCTGACCAGGTTCACCAGACCGATCCCGCCAGCGCACCGCTGAATGAGGACGAATCACGCCAGTTGCTGGCTCTGGTTGCCCCATGGTTCAGCGACGACGGCATCACGCTGGAATATCTGCGCGCCGATCTCTGGCTGGCCCGTGGCACTGCCTTCAAGGATCTCGCCACCGCATCCATGGATCGCGCCCTGGGCCGTGATGTGCGCCCCTGGATACCCGACCCCATTCAGGGAGCCATCATCCAGCGGCTGCAGACCGAGCTGCAGATGCTGCTCTACACCAATCCCTTCAACGACCAGCGCGCCGAGCGCCGACTGCCGCCCATCAACTCTTTCTGGGTACATGGCACGGGCAGCCTGCCCTCCATACCAGCGACGCCTGCGCAAGCCGTCTGCATTGATGATCTGCGCCACACCACACTGCAAGGCGATGTGCAAGGCTGGCAGAAGGCGTGGCGGGAGCTGGACAGCAGCCTGATTGCCAGCCTGCAGCAGCGCGCCGCCAGGGGTGAGCCCGTCAAGCTCACGCTCTGCGGCGAGCGCAATGCCGTGCAGTGGGAAAGCCAGCCGCGCGACTTCATAGACAAGATCAAGAGTTTTTTTGGAGCCAAACGCTTGCCTGATCTGCGCGAAATGCTATGAAAATTATTCCAAGAAGCATTCCTGACGACAGCGTCTCCGCCTTGCTGCAAGCCCAGGTTCACCCCCTGCTGGCGCGGCTCTATGCCGCACGCGGTGTCTGCTCCATCGATGAGCTCGACGATGCCCCGGCACGGCTGCTGCCGCCCTCCGGCCTGCGCGGCATGGATGCCGCCGTGCAGTTGCTGGCCGATGCCATCACCGCTCAAAAGCGCTTGTGCATCGTGGCCGACTATGACTGCGATGGCGCCACCGCCTGCGCCGTGGGCCTGCGCGGCCTGCGCATGCTAGGGGCACGGCACGCCGACTATCTGGTACCCGATCGCGTGGTGGACGGCTACGGCCTCACGGCCCCCATCTCGCGCCGCGTCAAGGAGACCGGTGCCGACATGCTGATCACCGTGGACAACGGCATTGCCAGCGTGGAAGGCGTGGCCGTAGCCAAGGAGCTGGGCATGTCGGTCGTGGTCACCGACCACCACCTGCCAGGCGACCAGTTGCCGCTGGCCGATGCCATCGTCAACCCCAACCAGCCCGGCTGCGAGTTCGCGAGCAAATCCATGGCTGGTGTGGGCGTCATGTTCTATGTGCTGCTGGCGCTGCGCACCGAGCTGCGCAACCGTGGCCATTTTGACCGCCACAGCCAGCCCCGCCTTGAGCAACTGCTGCCGCTGGTGGCCCTGGGCACGGTAGCCGATGTGGTCAAGCTCGACGCCAACAACCGCCGCCTGGTGGCGCTGGGCCTGAAGCAGATTCGCAAAGGCGTCATGCAGCCCGGCATCCGCGCGCTGTTTGACGCCTCAGGCCGGCGCTTTGACATGGCCACCACCATCGACTTTGGTTTTGCCCTGGGCCCGCGCATCAACGCCGCCGGGCGCCTGGCCGACATGACCATAGGCATTGAATGCCTGACCACGGAAGATGCCAGCCGCGCCGACAATCTGGCGCGCATGCTGGACAGCATCAACCGCGAGCGCCGCGAAATCGAAGTCAGCATGCGCGAGCATGCGCTGCTCATGGCCGAAGGCCTGTTTGAAGACGGCATGACACCGCCGCCCGCCATCAGCGTGTTCGACCCCGACTTTCACGAGGGCGTGGTCGGCGTCGTAGCCTCACGCATCAAGGACAAGCTGCACCGGCCCACGTTTGTGTTTGCCGCCAGCGGTGCGCCGGGCAAGGAGCATGAGCTCAAGGGCTCGGGCCGCTCCATTCCCGGCTTTCACCTGCGCGATGCGCTGGACCTGGTCAGCAAACGCCACCCCGGTCTGATTCTGCGTTTTGGCGGTCACGCCATGGCGGCGGGTTGCACCATCGACAAAGCGCAGTTTGACGCGTTCGAGCAGGCCTTTGCCCAGGTCGCCAGAGAGTGGCTGGACGCCGCTACGCTGACGCGCAGGCTCGAAACCGACGGCCCGCTATCCCCTCAATGGCTGGACACCCAGCTCATCGAGCAAATGCAGCTGGCCGTCTGGGGTCAGGGCTTTGCCGCGCCGACTTTCAGCGAAGAGCTGGAGATCACCTCACAACGTCTGGTTGGCGAAAAGCACCTGAAGCTGGAGCTGCTGCACCACGGCTCAAAAATAGACGGCATCTGGTTCAACCACACCGAGCCGCTGCCCGCACGCACCACGCTGGCCTACCGCCTGGACATCAACGAATGGCGCGGCGAGCGCAAGGTGCAGTTCTTGGTAGAGGCCGCGCAGGACTTTGAAGGTGGTGCAGGCAATATGGGCTTTTAAAAACGTCTCTTTTCTAAGCGGACACGAGCGCCTGAGAAAGAACAAAAAAGAGCGCTTTGCGCTTGCCACTCCTTGACTTCAGATACAAAACCCTCTGAAGTCAAGAATTGACATGCGCGACGCGCTCCTGTTTTTATTTAATCCCAGGACTTGGCTTAAAAGCGCTCCCAGTTATCGTCATCCGCCGTGCTAGGAGCCGCTACCGCCTTGGGTCTGGCTGCAGCCAGACCGGGCCTTACAGGCGCTGCCACGGCTACAGTCTTGGCTGACCTGAAAGCCGCCGCAGAGGTCGCAACAGGCCCGGAGCCCGAAAGGCCCATGCGCCTCGGTGCCATCGCAGGAGCCAACACAGGGGGCATTTGCGAGACATCTTCATCGGCGCCCAGCCTGAAGATAGAGACCACCTGCGCCAGCCGCCGCGCCTGATCCTGCATGGAAAGCGCTGCTGCACTGGACTCCTCAACCAGCGCCGCATTTTGTTGCGTCATCTGGTCCAGATTGCTCACCGCCTGATTGACCTGG